>NZ_LNDD01000004.1:0-300000 GCF_002865985.1 Thermotoga sp. SG1 | reverse complement strand
AGAATCCTCATGAAGCCAGCAAGAACGATCAGGTCTGGCCTGAGTTCTTCGAGTCTTTCACTCAAAGACTCCTGCCAAGGTCTTTCCAGCTTTTTCCAGCGTACTTTCAGTTTCTTTGCCCGCTCGATGGCAAAGCATTCTCTGTCCACCAGAAGTTCCTGAATTTCTGCCTTCAGGACTCCGTTCCGTGAGGCCTTCACAATCGCTTCGAAGTTGCTTCCGTTTCCCGACGCGAGCACCACTAGTCGTGGAAGTACTCCCCGTTGAAACACGCCACACACAGTTCATTCCTCCCAATGGCTCTCCTCAACCCCTCGAGCGACAGGTAGAAGAGAGAATCTGCGTTGACGATCTTCTTGATTTCCTCCACATCCCGTTCTCCTGCGACGAGTTCCTTCTTGCGAGCCGTATCGATACCGTAGTAACACGGAAAACGAACGGGTGGGGAATGGATCCCCACATGGACCTCCCTTGCTCCAGCCTCTCTCAGTATCTTCACGATGATTCCCATCGTGGTTCCCCTGACGATCGAGTCGTCTATTACCACAACCCTCTTTCCACGCACCACATCTTCTATTGGAACTAGCTTTTTCTTCACTATCTTCTCCCTGTCCACAGGCATTATGAAACTTCTTCCCACGTATCGATTCCTCATCAGTCCGATGTCCAGAGGAATGCCAGAAGCGGAAGAAAACCCCATGGCTCCAGAAAGTCCAGAATCGAGCACAGGAACAACAACATCTGCTTTTATCGGGTTTTCTCTGAAAAGTTCTTCACCCATTCTGTAACGTGCAAGATGAACACTCTGGCTGAGGAAGTGACTGTCCGGTCTTGCAAAGTAGATGAATTCGAACGAGCAAAATCTTCTTTCTTTACTGTTGAATTTGACTCTTTCCTCGCCTTCGTTTGTGAAGAACACAACGGTTCCGGGAGGGATCTCTTCCACATCCTCCACTCCTATGGCCTTCAGTGCAGCATCTTCAGATGCCACCACCACACCTTCTCCGTATCTTCCATAGAACAGAGGACGGATGCCGTAAGGATCCCTTGCTGCTGCGAGGAATTCTTCGTGAAGGATCAAAAGAGAGTACGCAAGTGGGACCTTTTTCAGGGCCTTGACGATGGAGCTTTTTATATCACCTTCACTCATCGATATGAGATGAAGGAAGACTTCAGAATCAAGGGTGCTCTGGAAAACAGCTCCTTTTTCCTGAAGCATGTTTATCCATTTTTCTCCATTCGGTATGTTCCCGTTGTGGGCAACTGCTATCCTTCCCTTTCGTGTGAAAGCAACGATGGGCTGTATGTCTTCAAGGGAACCAGCCGTTGAATATCTCACGTGTCCTATTCCTTTTTCCGCATCTTCCCATTTGTCCTCCGTGAGAACGGCGTCCACCAGGCCTTTTCCCTTTATCGTTTTGAAACCGTCGACGACCACACCCGCACTTTCCTGACCTCTGTGCTGAAGTCCAAGAAGGACATCGTGGAGCACTGAAAAAGCGTCTTTCACGTTCCAGACTCCTGCGATTCCGCACATATCAGGTCACCTCGAAACGGTACCTATCTCCCTCACAGGAACACCCACCGCGGGAGTTTTTTCGGAGAACACCAGGATCATCTGATGTGCAGGTTCCACCTCCGGAAGTTTCAGATCGATCTTCAGCCCGAACTCTCTGAAACTTTCCACGTGCGTTTTCGTCAGAAGGTGCGATGAGGCAAGGATGAAAGATCCTTCGTCTGCGAGTTTCTTTATGACCTTCCAGAGTTCTTTCTCCCTTTCCAGTTCGAAATCCGGCCATCCAACGGCAAAGACTCTCGAGGGTCCTGGTTTTACCACCTTCTGTGGGTCCACCTTTCCAAGCATTCCCACAACGAGTGTGGGGGGTATGGGTTTTCCCCTGTACGTGTTGTAGAGTGAGGCGTTTCCTGAGGCTACGGGCACACCGGAAAATTCACAGGCATCCTTCAGAGCCGTCATCATCGCAGAGAGCCCAACTGGATCGACATCGGGATCTCCGTAGTTCACACAGTTGGTTATGGCAAGGGGAGTGGCACCAACTGCAAGCGTCTTTCTCACGCTCTCCAGAACGGCTATGAAGGTACCCCAGTAGGTGTCCTGAATGGCCAGGTCTGCCCTGCTGTGTGTGACGAGGGAGTACCCGCTGTTTCCTTTTATTCTCATGACCGCGGCTCCAAATCCCGGAGGAAGAACGGTATCTGTTCCCACCATGTGATCGTACTGTTCGAAGACCTCTCTGGCGTTCACTTCTTCGAATTTCAGCGCATCGAACTTTGGGATCTCTCCAGGTTTGTACTCTACAATCTCTTCTTCCGGTGCGTTCGCAAGAAGTTGGACGGGCACCTCCACCACCAGCTGGTCCTTGTAGAGTACTCTGTAAGTGGGTTCTTCGATCACTTCAGCAACGACACCGCCGAAGAGAAGGTGTTCTCTTGCAATTTCCAGTATGCGAACTGCCTTCTCAGGAGAGGTGATCACCGCCATTCTCTCCTGACTTTCGCTTATGAGGATCTCCCAGGGTTCCATGTCGGGTTCCCTAAGCGGCACACGATCGAGGTGTACGATCGCTCCAAGACCACCCTTTGCCACAAGTTCGGACGTGGCAGACAGCACACCACCTGCCCCAAGGTCCTGTGCTCCCTCAACTAGCCCTTCTTCCACCATCTTTAAAAATGCTTCTATGAGCATCTTTTCGGCGAATGGGTCTCCAACCTGTATCGAAAGTTTCGTTGCTTTTTCTCCCGTGAGGTCTTCCGAGGCGAAAGATGCTCCGTGTATTCCGTCCCTTCCTGTTGCCCCACCGAAAACGACAATGACCTGCCCCGGCCTGGTTGCTTTTGAATCGACCAGCATATCGTTTCTCACAACGCCCGCTGCGAGCACGTTGACGAGTGGATTGTGTTCGTACAGAGGTGATATCCTGAGTTCTCCTCCGACCGTTGGAACCCCTATTGAGTTTCCATAGTCAGCTATTCCCTCGATGATACCGTCTATGATTCGGGCCATGTGCAGTGAGTCGAAGATCGCCGTGGGGCGTGCACCCATTGCGAGCACATCCCTGATGATACCCCCAACACCCGTTGCCGCTCCGTTGTAAGGTTCGATCGCACTCGGGTGGTTGTGGCTCTCTATTTTGAAGGCGATCGAATAATAGTCGTCGAGATTCACAACACCCGCATTTCCTTCAAAGCCCGTTTTTGGAAGTTTTTTTATGTACTTCTTCGTGTGGGAGTATCCGCAGTGTTCACTCCACATGACAGAGAACGCTTGAAGCTCGACGAAGGTGGGTTCCCTTCCAAGCTTCCTCTTCAGGATATCCATATATCTCAACTTCATCACCTCTTCAAGTAGTTGAGGATGGACTGAAAGACCTTTCTGCCGTCTTCGCCACCGAGGAGGTTCTCAACGGCCCTTTCGGGATGGGGCATGAGTCCGAAGATGTTTTTCTCTTCGTTGAAGATCCCCGCGATCCTCTCATCGGATCCGTTCACGTCTTCAACGTATCTCAGAGCCACGTTCACCTCGTCTATCTTCACGTACCTTCCAAACCCATGGGCAATTGGAATCTTGATTCTTTCGCCAGGAGTGAAGGCATTTGTAAAGGGAGAGTCCGTATCTTCAACGGTGAGATCAACCCACTTACAGATGAACTTTCCCGAAGAATTCTGAAGGAGAGCTCCTTTGAGAAGTCCCATCTCTATGAGGATCTGAAAACCGTTGCAGATTCCCATTATCAGTTTTCCTTTTTCTGATGCTTTTCTGATCTCGACGGCGATCTTCTCTCTTGCAGCCACAGCACCAGGACGTAGGTAGTCTCCATAGGAAAAACCACCAGGCAGAATGATCAACTCGTAATCGTCGAGTCTGTCGTCAAGCCCAACGAACCTGGGTTCGAATCCGTTTATCTCGAGGGCATAGTAAGCGTCCCTGTCACAATTGGAGCCCGGGTAAACCACGACACACGCTTTCGGTTTCACAGCTCCCTCACCTCATACTCTTCCACGACGGGGTTCACCAAAAGTTCATCGCAGGCTTTCTTTACGATCTCGTAGGCCTTTTCTCTATCTTCTGCCTCCACTTCCAGATGAATGGATTTTCCCAGCCTCAGTCTCTTCACGGGCAGGTTCTTCTCTTCTCTCAACACGCGCTCGATCGTCTCTCCACGTGGATCTCTGATGTTGCTCCTGTACTGAACGTCTACTGCGAACTTAAAGATCGGCAAAGCTCAAGCACCTCCCTGTACTTTTTCATGGGATCACCAAGGTCTCTTCTGTACACATCTTTATCGAAGATCTCACCCTTTTTTCTCAGCCTGAAGGTATCGGGAGAGATCTCGTCTCCCAGAAAGACCTCGCCGTCTTTGTCGAGCCCGAACTCGTACTTTATATCCCAGAGCTCAAAACCACCTTTTTCAAAGAACTCTTTCAGGGCAATTGTGGCCTTCACGGCCGTTTCCTTCATCTTTTCCGCCTGATCTTTCGTTGCAATTTTCAGTATCTCCAGATGATCTACACACACCATCGGATCGTGCCTTTCGTCGTCTTTTATGAAGAATTCGACGAGGGGAACCGGTAGATCTTCCCCTTCGACTCCTCCGTACCTTTTCACAAAAGAACCTGCCTTTTTCAATCTCACAACAACTTCAAGCGGGAACATTTTGAGGGGGATAGCTTTGAGGGTTCGTGGAGGGACGTACTCGATGAGATGGGTTCTGATGCCTTTCTTGGAGAGATAATCCATGAGGATCGCTGTCGTTTCTGCACAGATGGAGCCCTTGTTGATCATCACATCGTGTTTCAGTCCATCACCGGCCGTTATATCGTCTTTGAACTCGATGAGGGCGTGGTCTTCAGTGATCCTAACAATTTTCGTCTTGCCCTCGTAATGCACACGCTCGCCTCCCCGCCCTTTTTGAAGATTCTATACTCGCATCATGAATGAAAATTACATGGCAGGTAAACTCTTTGAAAAAAACAGAAAAACGGGAGCCAAGCTCCCGCTTCTGGTCGGGGAGGCGGGACTTGAACCCGCGACCTCCAGATCCCGATTCTGGCGCTCTGGCCGTCTGAGCTACTCCCCGCTTCCTCTGGTATTATAGCATAGGGTATCAAACTGGACAATCGTTTAACAACCATTCCCCTTGACTTTTAATACTCCTACTGTATAATTCGAAGAGCGTAAAAAAATTCTTGCAGGGGAGTGAAGATCGTGGACTTCAGGTACATCTTGAGGGTGCACATCGATGAGGCGTCTGCACAGGAGATCCTCAACAGCAGCAAGATCCAGAAGCACGCTAAAGAGGTGAAGAACAACCTCTACTACGATGATGCTCTTGTGATCGAGTCAGAGCCCGGTTACGATGTGGATGATGATCTCGTCATGATGGTGATCACCTCCTATGGGAAACCCGCCAAGGCAGAAGGGTACATCATCGTCAACGGCAAAAAAAGAAAGGTGTTCGATGGTATGCTCGATCCAAGAAAGCCTCTTTCTATCCATCAGACAGGCACTGAACAGAAAGTAGAGGAAGAATACGAAGAAGAATTTGAAGAAGAGGAAGATGAAGAATTCGACCTTTTCAACGAAGAAGACTTCTATGAGGAGGAAGAAGAAGAAGACTTTTACGATGAGGAAGAAGAGTACTGAGGTGATAACTTGGAGAGGGTGGGAATAGTAGGTCTTCCGAACGCAGGAAAATCCTCTTTCTTCAACTTTCTGACCGATAACGATGTACCTGCGGAGAATTTCCCGTTCTGTACGATAGAGCCCAACGTGGGGGTTCTCGTTGTGCCCGATAAAAGGGTGGAGATTCTTGCAAAAAACGAAGGGTCAAAAAAGGTGGTCCACCCGTTCGTGGAAATCGTGGACATAGCGGGCCTTGTGAAAGGAGCGAGTAGAGGTGAAGGGCTTGGAAACCAGTTTCTCGATCACATAAGTAAGGTGGATGTCATAGCACATGTAGTGCGGGTGTTCGAGAGCAAAACGGTCTCCCATCCCTATCAGAGTGTGGATCCAAAAAGAGACATAGAGATAGTTGAGACCGAACTCATACTAAAGGATCTTGAGACCATCCAGAAGCGCCTGGAAAAAAGAGTAAAGGTTGCACGAACAGGTGACAGAGAAGCAAAAAGAGAAGTGGAACTCCTGGAGGCTCTCCAGGAGTTTCTCTCTCAGGGAAACAGGGCATCGAAGTTTCCAAGACGTGACGAGTTCGAAGAAAACGTGATCCGTTCCCTTTTTCTTCTCACCGACAAGCCCCAGATCTTCGTTTTCAACGTCGATGAACTGAACGAAGAGAAGAAAAAGTTAATAGAAGATGCAGTTGAAGAAGAATACATTATAATAAATGTAAAGCTCGAGGAAGAACTCAAGTCGCTCCCGGAGGATGAGGCAGAACTTTTCAGGGCCGAGTACAACCTTCCAGGTAACAAGAAGAAGGAGTTTTTCGAGAAGGTCCTGAGATTGCTCGATCTTGTGAGATTTCTCACCGCGACACAAAACGAGGCAAGAAGCTGGACCATAAAGAGAGGTTCCACCGCTTACGAAGCCGCTGGACTCATTCACTCAGACATACAGAAGGGGTTCATAAAGGCAGAAGTCATTCCCTTCGAGAGATACCTTGAACACGGCTCTTTTAAAAAAGCACGTGAAGCCGGTGCTGTGGAGACGCACGGAAAAGATTACATCGTAAGAGAGGGGGATGTGATCCATTTCCTATTCCGTGCTTGATATCTGGAAAATATTTCGAAGCACGCCGTTCACAACGGCAGTTATTTCATTCCTGGTGGCACAGTTCATAAAGTTTCTGATCAAAAGAGACGTTAAGATGCTGAAAAGTTACGGAGGCATGCCCAGTGGACACGTCGCCACCGTGTCCGGTCTTGCGTGGTCGCTCGCTCGAAGCACGGGGTTTGATTCCCCCTACACATCGATTGCCTCCATATTCCTTGTGATCATATTCATGGATGCCATTGTCTTGAGGCCTGCGGTGAAAAAGGATCTTGGGCACAGTTTTCTTGAAGCACTCGCTGGTTTTGGTCTTGGAATGTTCATAGCCCATCTTTTTCCGGCCCGGCTCCATCTCTGGTGAGGTGAAGTGATGAAAGAGTACAGGATAAAACCGAAGAAGACGGACCTTTCGTTCCTGGAAGATCTCGATGAGGAGCAGAGAAAAGCGGTTGTTGAATCGGAAGGAAGAAGTATTGTAATAGCAGGACCGGGATCTGGGAAAACCCGTGTCATCACCTACAAGATAGCCTATCTTCTTGCAAATGGTGTGGATCCCTCCAGAATCCTTCTTGTTACGTTCACAAGAGCCGCCGCAAGAGAGATGGTGGAGAGAGCAAAAATGGTGACGGGAAGAGAACTTTCAGAAATGCTCGCCGGAACGTTTCATCACGTGTGCAATCACTTTTTGAGAAAGTACGCACCGTACGTTGGACTGGACAGGAATTATTCCATCCTGGACAGAGAAGACGCAGAAAGCCTAATGAGACATGCAAGAAGCAAATTTCTGGAAAGAAAGGGAAAGGAAGAAAGAAAAAACTTTCCTCAACCCTCCGTCCTGCTATCCATATACTCCTACATGAAAAACACGCTCAAATCTCTGAGAGAAAGTATCATTGTGAAAAACCCAAAATTTCTGGATTTCAAGGAAGAGATCGCCGAGATTTTCAGCCTCTACGAACAGGAAAAACGCTCTCAAAACGTGGTGGATTACGAGGATCTTCTTTTTTTCGTTTACAGACTCTTTGAAGAGCACAGGGAGATACGAGACAGGGAAGCAGAAAGGTTTCTGTGGATCCTGGTGGATGAGTTTCAGGATACAAACTACGTCCAGTACAGGATGATCGAGCACCTGTCTTCCAGACACGAAAACGTTCTGGCGGTGGGAGATGATGCACAGAGCATCTACTCTTTCCGCGGAGCAAGATACGAAAACGTGGAAGACTTCATAAAGGTTCCGGGCACGAAGATCTTCAAAATCCAGACGAATTACAGAAGTACAGAGAACATCGTGAAGTTCATAAACAGTATGCTCCCTTCGAAGGCTGTTCCGAAAGAGTTGAAGCCTGTGAGAAAAGACGGTATGAAACCCGTTGTGGTCAAGACTTGGGACAGGTACGAAGAGGCGCGTTTTGTGTCTCAGCGAATTCTGGAACTCTTCGAAGAGGGATTCAAACCTGAAGAAATAGCGGTACTCTACAGATCACACTCACATTCTCTGGAACTTCAGATGGAACTTGCAAGAAGCAGGATAGATTTCAGGGTTCTTTCAGGACCGAGGTTCACCGAGAGTGCCCACGTGAAGGACGTTCTCTCCTTCTTGAGGATAGTCCAGAATCCCAGAGACAAATCCGCCTGGTTGAGGGCTGCAAAGCTCTTTTACGGTATCGGAGACAGAACAGCATCCAGGATCGCAGACCTTGCGAGTGTGTACGTGGAGGAGGGACTCGATCCCTTCGAGGAGCTGAAAAAAGTGAACTTTTCCGGTGAATACGATAGATTCATGGAAATTCTTGATCATCTCAGAAAGATGGAACTTCCGGGAGAGATGATAGAACACGTTCTCACTTCCTTCTACTCCGAATACCTTGAAGCGCGGTATCCTGATTTTCGTGAAAGAGAGATGGACATAGAGAGACTGGTCGAGATAGCCTCCCGTTACACAGACCTGGAAAATTTCCTGACGGACCTTGCCGTAACAGAGGACGTAGAGATACAGAGGGAAGTCTTTCAGAAGGAGGGGAAGGTCACCCTCACCACGGTCCACCAGGCAAAAGGCCTCGAGTGGAGAGCGGTCTTTGTCATCTCCGTGAATCCCGGAGACTTCCCAAATTACTTTGCGATCTCGGAGGGAAACCTTGACGAGGAAGAGAGGATCTTCTACGTGGCCATAACGAGAGCCAAAGAACAGCTCTACATTTCCTACCAGGTCACGGGTACTTCTTATCCCTATCGCGGAAACAGATTCATCATGAGGAGTGGAGAGAACTTCATCGACAGGATTCCTCCTGATCTTGTGGATATGTGGGAAGTAAGGTGATCTTGAAATGAAATCAGTGGATTACCAGAAGGATCTGCAAAAAATCATCAAGGTTTGGGAAAGTATAAAGGACGTTCATCCATTTCTTGAGAAAATCTTTCCAGTAGCGATTGCCACAGATGGAGGTTTTTTGTTTTCGAATTCGATCCTAAAGAGAAAAGTTTTTTCCTTGTTCAGAGATTTCCTGCGAAGATAAAAATTCCGGAAAGTTTAAGAGCAGCTTTCCCTCTTGATTTTTACGATAATAGAGTTGCCTGTGTAGTTACACCAGATGTCTTTGATTCTCTCGAAGACTATACTGTCATTTTTCATGGGTTTATCCACTGTCAACAGTGGAAAATTTGCGAGTTAAAACTCAAACAAAGACTGAAATTAGCTCAAGAAGCGATGAGAAAAGGTGATTACATGTGGGAATTAACCTATCCTTTTCCCTATGAAGATGGGGTTTTCAGCAATGTCTACTCTCGATTCTTAAAGACTTTAGAATATGGCGACTTAACAGATGTTCATCGATATCGTGCACAACTGAGGAATATCTTAGAAGCAAAGGACTTTGAGTATATGGTATGGCAGGAGTGGAAGGAAGGATTTGCTCGCTATATCGAAAATCAAATCAGAAAAAGACAGGGTCTCGTCGAAAACCATATCGGAATTCAAAAGCCTTTCTGCAGAGTGACGTTTTATGAAGGTGGAGCAAGATTGATTGAATTCCTTAGTGCAAAGAAACCAGAGTTGTTGGTAAATATAGAGGATTTATTCAATGAAATGATGTACTTCTAGGCAAACAATAAACTCATTATATGTTACCACCACTTGACAGAGGGGGTAATTTTTTGTTATCATCCATATGTAGAAAATTTTCTTTGTAGTTATGATATACGAAAAACTTTTTCAAGGGGGTGTTCATGGTGAGAAAGTGGTTGCTTTTCATGGTGATTCTGGCAGTTGTCGGTGTCGTTTTTGGTAAGGTGAATTTTGCTTCCACACAGATGACACCGGCGGCAGAGAGGGAGTTCATGCTGAACAAACTGGCGGAATTTTCGAAGTCGTCGGGCATCGACGTGGAATTTCTCAACTTCGAATACCCACAACTTTTCAGCAGGCTCCAGGCAGAAATCAGGGCAGGAAGGACCACGTTGAACCTTGTAGCGGATCTTCAGGGAAATCTCTACATAATGGCATCTGAAGGACTTTTGAGTGATCTCAAGGACCTCAAATTCGAAGGAAAGACCTTCATTGAAACACTCGAAAAATTCGCTTACGTCAACGGCGAAAAGATCTTCGTCCCCTGGCTTCAGGCAACGTACGTTATGGCCGTCAACAAGAAGGCGTTTGACTATCTGCCTCGCGGACTGTCCAGAGATGATGTGATCAAAGGAACAGAAAAATGGACCTATGAAGCTCTGCTTGAGTGGGCAAAGAACATCTACGAGAAAACGGGTCAGCCTCTTCTTGGCTTCCCAATCGGACCGAAGGGTCTCTGGCACAGATTCCTCCATGGTTACATTTATCCTTCCTTCACGGGAGCCCAGGCTCTGAAATTCGACAGTGTGAGAGCCGTTGAAATGTGGAACTACCTGAAAGAACTCTTCAAATACGTTCATCCCGCAAGTTCCACCTGGGATGGCATGGCGGATCCCCTCTTGAGGGAAGAAGTGTGGATCGCCTGGGACCACACGGCAAGGCTGAAACCTGCCATCGTTGAAAAACCAGATGCTTTTGTTGCCGTTCCCGTTCCTAGGGGACCGATGGGAAGAGGATACATCATCGTTCTTGTGGGACTCGCAATTCCAAAGGGAGCAGATTTTGAAGAACCGGCGAAGGTGATAGACTACCTCACCTCTTCGGAGATGCAGGTTGAAATCCTCAAAAACGTGGGATTCTTCCCCGTCGTTCAGGAAGCGGTCGGTGCTGTGCCGGAAGGCGCTCTCAAGGTCCTGGCGGAAGGTGTGATAAACCAGTCTGCCACGAAAGATTCAGTTGTATCCTTCATACCGAGTCTTGGGCCAAAGAGCGGAGAGTTCACCGAAACCTACAGAATGGCGTTCACGAGAATTGTCTTTCAGGGTGAAGATCCAGCGAAGGTAGTGAAAGAACTCGGTGAGCGAATCAGGTGGATGTTTAAAGAAACTGGAGCGGAACTTCCGGAACCGGACGCAAGTCTCTTCTGAGAACCTGGGGTGGGGTTTCCCACCCCTTTTCTGGGGGTGTGTTATGAGAAGAAAATGGATTCCCTTCCTTCTGATACTCCCTGCTGTTCTTTATCTTGCTGTTTTAATGGGATATCCTCTCTTTGAAACGTTCAGACTCGCTTTCACAAGCAACGAGGGGTTTTTCGGAAACTTCAGACGTCTCATGGAGAGTGGAGAGTTCTGGAACGCCATGAAGAACACACTCCTTCTCACAGCGGTGATCGTGCCAGCCCAGCTCATTCTCGCCCTTGGACTTGCTTTCTTTGTGAACTGGAAATTCAGAGGTTACACGATGATCCTGTACTTCATAGCGATTCCACTCGCCCTGAGTGACGTTACAGCGGCTCTCATGAGTTACACAATATTTTCACCCAACGGATATTTGAACAAGGTACTCATGAGTTTGAACCTGATAGAAAGGCCTCTCTACTTCTTTGGATACATGTTCAAGGCCAGAGAATTCTGGGTGATAGCCCTCACAGAAATCTGGAGAGCAACACCGCTTGTCTTCATCATCATCCTTGCCGGTCTTCAGTCGATAAACAGGGAATACCTGGAAGCTGCCGATCTGTTCGGCTTTTCCAGATGGAAGAAGTTCACAAAGATCATCCTTCCTCTTTTGAAACCATCTATCATGTCGGCACTCCTCTTGAGAACTCTGTTTGCGTTTCAGATATTCGGTGTCGTTTGGCTTCTTGCAGGAAGGGACATCCCGGTTCTGGCCGGTGAAACCTACTACTGGTACACCTTCATGAACGACCCGAAGATGGCCAGCGCTTATGCACTGGTGATCGCCCTCGTTACGATCATCGTCAGCTGGTTCTACATAACGTTCCTCAGGGCAAAACACCTGGAGGGGGCGCGATGATGAGAAGATTTTTCATCGTCTTTCTATCTGTGATCGTATCTCTGTGGTTTTTAACTCCGGTATTTTTCATCGTCCTTGCATCGCTCACACCTTCATCGGACTACTACGATCCAAACAAAATACTTCCGAGCAGTCTCACCCTTGATCATCTCTACAAACTCTTCGTCACACTGGGAGGTGGTAAGGCAACGCTGACCAGTATTCAGGTGGCCCTCGTTTCGATAGGAATCTCGTTTCTTTTAGGGCTTCCCGCCGGATACGCCATCACAAGATATGTCTTTCCGGGAAAGAACGCCATCAGACTCTCCATGCTCATGACAAGATCGATTCCCCTCATCGTAGTCGCAGTTCCTCTTGTGGTTCTTTACATGAGGCTGAATCTTGCAGACACCACACTCGGTGTGGCACTGGCACACGCTTCGATGATACTGCCCTTTGTTGTTCTCATCACCTCCAGTGTGTTCTCCGGGATCTCTGTTGAATACGAAGAGGCGGGGATGGTCTTCGGATTGAGCAGGTTCCAGGCTTTTTTGAGAATCACACTTCCTCTTGCACTTCCCGGACTCGCTGCTTCTGCCATATTTGCTTTTATCATGTCCTGGAACGAAGTCTTTGCCTCTTCGATTCTGACACTGACGAACAGAACGCTTCCCGCACACATCCTCAACACCGCCATGGCATCACCCGACTACTTCAAGTTCGCTGCGGGAACGATCATGGCGATTCCTGCGATGGTGTTCATATTCTTCATCAGAAAGTACCTCGTGAGCATGTGGGGTATCACCTTAAAGTGAGAGGTGATAGGAATTGGCTCAGGTGAGAATAGAAGGAGTGAAAAAATATTTCGGGAACGTGAAGGCACTCGATGGTATCGACCTCACAGTGAACGAAGGAGAGTTCCTCGTTTTGCTGGGACCTTCGGGATGTGGAAAAACCACCCTCTTGAGGTGTATAGCAGGACTTGAGCAGGTAACAGAGGGAAGAATCTTCTTCAACGACCGTGAGGTGACGAACCTTGCACCGAAAGACAGGAACATCTCCATGGTTTTCCAGAGCTACGCAGTCTGGCCTCACATGAAGGTGAGAGACAACATAGGATATCCCCTCAAACTCAAGAAGGTTCCAAAGGAAGAGATCGAAAAGAGGGTGAACTGGGCAGCGGATCTTCTTCACATATCGGAACTTCTCGACAGGTACCCTGCCCAGCTTTCGGGTGGTCAGAGACAGAGGGTTGCCGTTGCCCGCGCGATCGTTCATGAACCTGAAGTACTCCTGATGGATGAGCCCCTTTCAAACCTCGATGCCCTCCTTCGTGTGAAAATGAGAAGCGAGTTAAAGAAACTCCAAGAAAGAATAGGTGTCACCACCATCTACGTGACACACGACCAGACGGAAGCGATGACGATGGGAGACAGAATCGCCGTGATGAATCAAGGAAAGCTCCAGCAAGTAGGAACACCTTCTGAGATATACCATCATCCTGTGAACATCTTCGTTGCAGGATTTGTAGGATCACCACAGATGAACTTTCTGGAGATGGAAGTGAAATCTCAGGGAACCAGCATCTTTCTTGAGAGAAATGCCATATCGATCCCTTTGAAAACTGATCCAAAGATTTCGAGAGTTGTCCTTGGTGTACGTCCCGAGAACGTTTATTTGAAAGAAAAACCAAGTACCGTCAAACTGGAAGGAGAAGTGTATTTTGCTGAAAAACTCATGTCGGACACGATTCTCCATCTGAACGTTGGAAGTGAAAAAATCGTTGCAAAGATTCCGGGAGACGTTGATTTCAAAAGTGGAGAAAAGATCGAATTCTTCATAGATCTTGAGAAGATACACCTTTTCCATCCAGAAACGGGAGAGAGGCTTTCATGAAGGAGAAGGTGATCGTCCACAATCACTGGGACAGAGAGTGGTTTACCACTTCAGAAGTGACTTCTCGCTGGCTGGGAGAAGTTTTTTCCAGGGTGAAGGACCTTTCTGAAAAAAATCCAGACTTTGTCTACGTGATGGACGGCCAGACGGCCGTGATCGAAGATCTTCTCACGGAAAACCCACAGGTGGAGAAAGACCTCAAAAAACTGGTTAAAGAAGGAAAACTTCTGGTAGGACCCTATTACACGCAGATAGACTGGAGGATACCAAAGGAACCGTCCATACTGAAGAATCTGGAGGTGGGAAAGTACGATGCGGAGAAACTCGGAAAATGCATGAAGGTGGGATGGCTTCTTGACAACTTCGGTCACATATCTCAGGGCCCACAGGTACACAAATTGTTCGGGATAGAGAAAGTCTTTCTCTGGCGGGGTGTTTCTTTCGAGAACGACGAGATCTCCCAGGAGTTCCTCTGGAAAGGAAGCGATGGTACAACGGTTCAGGCCGTATTTCTTGTGGGAGGCTACAGAAACCTGTACAACCTGAAAGAGACAAAAGAGATGGCAGAGAAAAGACTGAAGCACGAAAAGAAAAAACTGAAAAGGTTCTCAAGATCCGATGAAGTGCTGCTTCTCGATGGATACGATATAGACCTTTCTCCAGAGGACCCTCAGGAGTATCTGAATATCCAGATCGTTTCACCGGAAGATTTCCCTGAAAGATTTCCCGGGGACGTTCCCGTTCTTTCTGAAGAACTCCTTTCTGGGAGATACGCCTGCACCTTTCCCGGAACGCTTTCCACCAGGGTGTATCTGAAACTGGAAAGCGACCTCATCGAAGATCTTCTGAAACTGGAAGATATTCTTTCTGCTCTGAACGGTGAAAAGCCTCAGGAAATCCTGTGGAGAGAGTACCTGAAGACCCTCGCACACGACAACATCTGTGGAGTGTGTGTTGATCCTGTCCATGAAAAGATGGAGAGAACATACAGGAGGATGTACTTTCTTCTAAAAAGATCCGTGGAAGAAAAGTTGAAAGAACTTGTGGAGAAAGCAAGACTGAAAAGAGGTCTTTATGTTTTTTCTCTTTCTTCATTTCCTTATGACCACTGGTACTGCGACGGTGAGAGGACAGTTCGGCTAAGAACAGACGGTGCGGGATTTTTCAGGGTCGAAACCGCCAGTCAGAAAAAAGAAACAAACAAGGACCTGTCATGGAAAAACAACTACTACGAGGCCCACTTTGAAAAAGACGGCTCTCTTCTCTTGAACGGGAAAAGATCAGGTGTTTTGAATCTGTTCGAGGAAAAGGGTGATACCTACTCCACCTTCGTTGAAGAAACGGATTTCTCCGTGACTCTGAAAAAACTCGACATCGTCTCCCGAACAGAACATTCCATGGTTGTTGAGATGGAAAGAATCGTTCAGTCACATCTGTGCCGTGTTGAAACGAAAGAAAGAATCGTCTTCGATGAAACACCACTTGTGAAGTGGAATCTGGTTCTGAACACGAAGGGAAAAAACTACAAACTTTCGATGAGTTACGAGACAGGAACAGGAGAGATCTTTGCAAAGATGCCCTTCGACGTGGTGAAAAGAGAGGAAAAAGACGATTATCTACTACCAGAATCCCTCCCTGAGAGTTTGAAAGGAACTTTCCTTGCAGCAAGAGAAACGGGTGTGGTGAGGGAATTTCCATTCCAGGGTTTTGTCTCCATATACGATGGAAAAATGTCGAAAACCTTCCTTGCAAAAGGTCTGAGAGAGTACTGGATGGAGAACAAAAGGGTGCACGTAACACTTGTGAGATCGATCGAGTGGATAGCAAAGGATGTAGAGGGTAGAGTGGGGGACGCAGGTCCCATGATGTACGTTCCTGGAGCAAAGTGTGAAGGGAATTTTTCGATGAGGCTTTCCTTTATGGAACTTGAGAGCCATCCAAGAAGCGAGGAATTTTTCAGGTGGTACACCCTCTTTGACTGTCCTCCACTGTTTCTAGAGATCGAATCCGATGGTGAAGAAAACGAGCGTGTCCTTTTCAAATCAAAACTCCCGTGGGTTGGTGTTAATGGGACTTCCCTTTGGGTCTTCAACCCCTATCTGGAAGAAGTGGAAGATTTAAAACCTCTTCAGATAGGAACAAGACGGATCGAACCGCTCTCTGGTGCGATGCGACCTTCTGAACTGTCTATTTTGAACTTTCCAGAGTTTCCCGTTCTGCATCTTGAGAGTTCACCAGAAGACGAAGCGGTGGACCTTTTGAAAAAGACCGTTTCTGAACTCGACGCAGAGACCTCCAGACTTTCTGGAAGAGATGACGTCAAGTCAAAACACAGGTACTTTTCTCTTCTCAGAACGAAGAAAGAAATGGAACTTTCACTCTTTCACCTTCAGGGCGAGGAGAAACTGGCAAGGGAGTTGAACGAACTTCGAATGAAGAGAAGAACCTACGATTATCTGGTGGAACTCTTTGAAAGTGAGGAGAAAGCGTGAAGATAGCGCTCCTTCACTACCGTGGAGGTCTCATGGACGGTGTTTCACTCGAGATGGAAAAGTGGAAGAAGGTCCTGACGAGAATGGGGCATGAGGTTCACATCGTGGCAGGAAACAGAAAAGAAGGAGTCGATGTGGTTGTGGAGGAAATCGGGTTTGAAAATCCAGACTTCGAGAAGATAAACAGAAATTTCTTCAAAGGTGTGACGGATTTTTCTGATGAAGAGGATTTTCTGAGTTTTATGAAGAAGAAAGAGGAAGAACTCCTTCGTATCCTGGGGGCAATTTTGAAAGACTACGACCTTGTCGTTCCAAACAACATCTGGTCCCTGGGGCTCTTTCCACCACTTGGCCTTGCCCTTTCGAAACTGAAAAAGAAATTCATCGCGCACCACCACGATTTCTGGTGGGAGCGAAAGCACCTGATTCCAAGAAGCGAAAGGTTGAGAGAGATACTGGAAAGACACTTCCCACCGGATCTTCCAGATGTGAAGCATGTGGTCATAAACTCGATCGCAAAGAAGGAACTTCAGAAAAGAAAGGGCATAGATCCAGTTGTGGTACCGAACGTTATGGATTTTGAAAGGCCGATCACCTCCGAAGATATGTATCACAGGATGAGAGAAGAACTCGGTATAGATCCAGGAACGATCGTTGCCCTTCAGGCAACAAGGATCGACAGAAGAAAAGCGATCGAACTTTCAATAGACGTTGTGGCTTTCCTGAAAAAAACCCTTAAGAGAAAAACTCCTCTCTACAACGGCAGTGTGTTCAGTGGCGAGATTGTCCTCGTGTTTTCCGGTCTCTGTGAAGACGTATCTTACCTTGAAGAGTTGAAAGAGTACGCTCTCCTGAAAGATGTTCCGCTTTTGATCTTCAGCGAGAGGGTGAAAGAAGACACCTCCTTTTTCTGGAAACTCTACAATGTTGCCGATTTTGTCACGTATCCCACCATCCTTGAGGGGTGGGGAAATCAACTCCTTGAAGCGATAGCGGCGAAAAAACCGGTTGTTCTTTTCGAATACGAGGTGTTCAAGTCCGACATAAAACCGGTAGGGTTGAAGTACATCAATCTGGGAGACCGTTACTTCAGAAGAGAAAACCTCGTGAAGGTTGAAGAGAGCGCTCTGCAGAAAGCGGTGGAGGAACTTTCAGGGCTTTTGTGTGATCCTTCTCTCTACAGAGAAACGGTGGAACACAACTTCGAAGTTGGAAAGAAACACTTCAGTCTGGAAAGACTGGAAGAGATACTGAGCAGGGAGGTATTGGTATGAAAGTTGTCGTTGGAATACCTAGTTTCAACAACGCAGGGACGATTTCCCACGTTGCAAAAGTGGCGGCGAAGGGTATAATGGAGTTCTTCGATGGAGACGGAATGATTGTGAATTCAGACGGTGGATCGTCCGACAGAACAAGAGAAAGATTCATGGAAACGGACACCTTCGGCATCCCAAAGGAGAGTTTCGTCTACGAGGGGATTCCGGGAAAAGGAAGTGCCATGAAGGCCATTATGGAGTTCTCCCTTGAACAGGGAGCACAGGCGGTGGTGTTTCTCGACTCCGACCTGAGAAGTGTGAAGCCATGGTGGGTAGAAAGACTCGCAGGACCCATACTGAAAGGAGAAGCAGACTACGTTGCACCGTTTTATCTGAGACACAGATTCGATGGCACGATCACAAACAACGTCTGTTTTCCCATGACGTCCGCCCTCTACGGGAAGAAGGTGAGACAGCCCATCGGGGGAGACTTCGGCGTCGGAAAAAAACTCCTTGAGATTTACTTAGAAAAACCGGAAGAGACGTGGAGAACGGACGTTGCAAGATTCGGTATCGATATCTGGATGACCACGACCGCCATAAACGAATCTGGAAGGATCCTTCAGGCAGCCCTTGGTACCAAGATCCACGATGTCAAGGATCCTGGAAAACACCTCAAGGGAATGTTCCTTCAGGTAGTGGGAACACTCTTTGAGTTGATGGTCATCTATCAGAACAGATGGATGAGTGTGTGGAACATTGAAGATGTACCTATTTACGGTGAAACACCGGAAGAAGAAATTCCACCGATGAGCATAGATGTGGACAATCTTAAAAAACTTGCAAAAGAAACACTGGTCGTTCCAGAATACGTGAACGAGAGTGCCGTAGGAGAAGTGAGAAAAGACGGAACACTCAGTCTTACCTCCTGGGTTGATCTTCTCTACAGAAGCGCCGTTCAATACAGAAAGACGAGGGATAAAACGGTGGTGGAGAACCTTCTACCGTTTTACTTTGCAAGAACCGCCAGGTTCGCAGAAGAGGTAAAATCTCTATCGGACGAAGAAGCAGAAAGGTACGCTTACGAGCAACTTGAGGTATTTCTGGAAAGGAAACACCTGTTGAAAGAGGAGTGGGAGGTTGAAGGTAAAGGATAGGATATTGAACATATACACACAGTTCAGCCCCGCTGAGCGGAGGGTGGCTGATTACATCCTGGAAAAACCGGATGATGTCATACACTACTCGATAACGGAGTTTGCAAAGATTGTGGGTGTGAGTGAAACCACGATTCACAGGGTGATCAAAAAACTCGATTTCGACGGCTATCAGGCCTTCAAGATCACTCTGGCGAGAGAGTTGAGTGGTATAGAAGAGGCGATAGAAAGACATGATTTCATAGATGAGGAGATAGAGATACTGAAACGTTTGAAAAACACACTGAACATGAAAGATGTGGAGCAGGCGGTGGAGTGGATCCTCTCAGCCCGGCGGGTGCTCTTTTTCGGAGTGGGGCTTTCTGGAGTGGTCTCAGAGTATGCGAGTTTAAAGTTTTCGCTCCTTGGTTTCCACACGTTCTTTTCCAACGACCCTCACGTTCAGGTGATAGAGGCGGTGAATCTTACAGAAGAAGATCTGGTGATTTCGATCAGCCACACTGGGAACATAAGGGACACGGTGAAATCCACCCAGGTGGCAAAGGACATGGGTGCGAAAACGATCGCCATCACAACGAACAAAGATTCTGAACTGGCAAGGGTGGCTCACCTTGTTCTTCAGAGCCCTCCCGTGAAGTACGATATCTACGAGTTTCTGAGGGAAAACATCGGCGAAATCGCCGTTGTGGACGTTCTCTTCAAAGAGACCTTCCAGAGGATTTACCAGGAAAGAAAAAAGCACTTTGAAAACCTGGAGGATGTGTTCAAACCGAAGAAATTTTGAGATTTCGTCATCTGATTCAGAATAATCCCGGATAGTTGGCTGTAAAAACCAGAAATCATGAAAAATGACACTTGACTTCGCAGGAGGAAAGATGGTACATTTTCTTCTGAAGGAACTATAAATAAGTCTAGATTACTAATTAATGGAGGGGATTCATATGAGAAAACTTTTGTTCTCATTTTTGATTCCAGTACTATCCATCATCCTTTTTGCAAACGATGAGTTCGTGAGAGTGGAAAACGGCAGATTCATCCTGAACGGGGAAGAGTTCAGATTCGTCGGAAGCAACAACTACTACATGCACTACAAGAGCAATCGAATGATAGACAGCGTCCTTGAAAGTGCAAAAGCCATGGGGGTGAAAGTTCTCAGGATCTGGGGATTCCTCGATGGTGAGAGTTACTGCCGTGACAAGAACACCTACATGCACCCAGAACCGGGAGTATTTGGATTGCCAGAGGGTACGAACGCTCAGGACGGTTTTGAAAGGCTCGACTACACGATAGCGAAGGCAAAGGAACTGGGTATAAAACTCATCATCGTTCTTGTGAACAACTGGGACGATTTCGGTGGAATGAATCAATACGTGAGATGGTTTGGAGGCACCCATCACGATGACTTCTACAGAAACGAGAAGATCAAAGAAGAATACAAAAAATACGTGTCCTTCCTCATAAACCGGGTGAACACCTACACGGGAGTTCCTTACAGGGAAGAGCCCACCATCATGGCGTGGGAACTGGCGAACGAACCCAGGTGTGAAACGGACAAATCTGGTAACACACTCGTCGAATGGGTAAAGGAGATGAGTGCTTACATAAAGAGTCTGGATCCAAACCACCTGGTTGCCGTGGGAGACGAGGGATTCTTCAACAACTACGAAGGTTTCAGACCTTACGGTGAAGAAGCCGAGTGGGCCTACAACGGATGGTCCGGCGTTGACTGGAAGAGACTTTTGGAGATAGAGACGGTGGATTTTGGAACGTTCCATCTCTACCCCTCCCACTGGGGTGTGAGCCCTGAGAACTACGCACAGTGGGGAGCAAAGTGGATAGAAGATCACATAAAGATCGCAAAAGAGATTGGAAAACCCGTCGTTCTGGAAGAGTACGGTATTCCCAAAAGCGCTCCGGTCAACAGAGTTGCCATTTACAAACTGTGGAACGACCTGGTTTACGATCTTGGGGGAAGTGGAGCCATGTTCTGGATGCTAGCAGGTATCGGTGAAGGATGGGACAGAGACGAAGAGGGCTACTACCCCGATTACGACGGTTTCAGAATAGTGAACGATGAAAGTGAAGAAGCGAAGTTGATCAGGGAGTACGCAAAACTGTTCAGTACAGGTGAAGATAAAAGGGAAGATACCTGCATGTTCATCACACCAAAGGATGGTCAGGAGATCAAAAAGACTGTGAAGGTGAGGGTGGGTGTCTTCGACTACAGCAACACGTTCGAAGGAATTTCCGTTGGGGTTGAAAATCTGCTCTTTGAAGATGAGATAAAACATCTCGGATACGGAGTTTATGGATTCGAGTTCGATACGACACAGATTCCAGACGGAGAGCACGGGATGTTCCTTGAGGCCCATTTCAGGAAAGAAACGGTGAAAGACACGATTAAAGTGAAGGTCATGAACAGAGCACGGTACGTTCTCGTAGAAGAAGTAGATTTTTCCAGTCCTGGGGAAGTCAAGAACTGGTGGAACAGCGGAACATGGCAGGCAGAGTTCAAAACACCAGATATCGAGTGGAACGGTGAAGTGGGAAACGGTGCTTTCCAGATGAATGTAATACTTCCTGGAAAGAGTGACTGGGAAGAGGTGAGGGTGGTTAGAAAATTCGATCAACTTTCTGAGTGTGAGATCCTCGAGTACGATATCTACATACCGGATAAAGAACTCACAGGGAGATTGAGACCGTACGCGGTGCTGAATCCCGGCTGGGTGAAGATAGGACTCGACATGAACAACGCTTCAGTTGACAGCGGGGAACTTGTCAGTTTCGACGGCAAAAAGTACAGGAAGTTCCACGTGAGGATCGAGTTCGATAAGACACCTGGGGTGAACGAACTTCACATAGGTGTAGTTGGAGACCACCTGGAGTACGATGGGCCGATTTTCATCGATAATGTGAGGCTCTACAAAAAATCTTCTTGAGGAGGTTAAATGATGTTGAGGGTTTTCAGTGAAAAGATTCCAAACATTCCCTGGGAGGAAAGGCCGGAGGATCACACAGGGCCTCTGTGGAGGTACAGTAAAAACCCCATAATCGGAAGAAATCCCGTTCCAAAGGGTGCAAGGGTGTTCAATTCTGCCGTTGTGCCGTACAACGGAGAATTCGTGGGAGTTTTCAGGATCGATCACAAAAACACCAGACCTTTTCTTCACTTTGGAAGGAGCAAGGATGGAATTCACTGGGAAATAGAACCTGAAGAGATCCAGTGGGTGGATCTGAATGGTAACCCTTTCCAACCTAGTTATGCTTATGACCCAAGGGTGGTGAAGATAGAGGACACCTACTATATAACCTTCTGCACAGATGATCACGGTCCCACGATTGGAGTGGGAATGACAAAGGATTTCAAAACCTTTGTACGTCTTCCAAATGCCTACGTTCCATTCAACAGGAACGGAGTGCTTTTTCCGAGAAAGATAAACGGAAAGTATGTGATGTTAAACAGGCCGAGCGACAACGGTCATACTCCATTTGGAGACATCTTCCTCAGTGAAAGCCCGGATATGATTCACTGGGGAAATCACAGGTTTGTGATGGGAACAAGCAATTACAACTGGTGGGAAAATCTCAAGATAGGAGCAGGTCCATACCCAATAGAAACAAGCGAAGGATGGCTCCTCATCTACCACGGTGTAACTCTCACCTGCAACGGATACGTTTACAGTTTTGGAGCCGCTATTCTCGATCTGGACGACCCAAGTAAAGTTCTTTACAGGTCAAAGTACTATCTTTTAACACCGGAGGAGGATTACGAAACGACTGGATTCGTTCCAAACGTGGTTTTCCCCTGTGCCGCACTCTGCGATTCTGAAACAGGAAGGGTTGCGATATACTACGGTGCGGCAGATACCCACGTTGCTATCGCGTTTGGATACATAGACGAGATCGTAGAATTTGTGAAAAGAAACTCCATGTAAGGAGGATGACAGTTTGCTGAGGTCCATAAGAAAAGACAACACATCGAAAATCCTGAAAAGAATAATGAAATCTCCCGTATCTCGAGTTGAGATTGCAGAAGAACTCGGTCTCACGAAGACCACGGTGGGAGAGATCGTAAAGATTCTTCTGGAAAAAGGTATTGTTATTGAGGAAAAGGACTCTCCCAGGGGTGTGGGAAGACCCACCATCTCTTTGAAAATAGCACCGGATTGCGCTCATGTGCTCGGCCTGGAGGTGACAAGAGATGAGATAGCAATCTGTCTCATGAACGCCAGCATGAGCATTCTCATGTACGAAACGTACCCTCTTCCTTCAAAGCGTGACAGAGAAAACACCCTGAAGATCGTCTACAGAGGGATAGATCGTGCAAAAGATATGCTGGAAAAACTAGACAGGAAACTCTCGGCTTTAACTGTGGCAGCGCCGGGCCCGGTCGATGTCGAAAAGGGTGTCATCATAAACCCAAGGAATTTTCCTCTGTCTCAGGTTCCCCTTGCCGATCTTCTGAAAGATAAATACGGTGTTGAAGTCTGGGTGGAAAACGACGCCGACATGGGGGCAGTCGGAGAAAAGTGGTACACAAGGCGGGACGATTCCTTCGTCTGGATCCTGACCGGAAAAGGAATAGGATCCGGGATCATCATCAACGGGGAACTCTATCGGGGCGAGAATGGCTATGCAGGAGAGATCGGATACACCAGGGTTTTCGACGGAGAAAAATACGTTTTTCTGGAAGATGTGTGCGGAGAAGACACCGTTCTGAAGTACATCCAATCTATGGGATTTGAGTCGCTTGCAGAAGCGATAGGATCTGGAGATAGTCGTGTGAAAGACTATTTGGACAACATTGCCGAATTTTTCAGTATAGGCCTTTTGAGCCTGATACACCTTTTTGGCATCTCAAAGATCGTCATAGGAGGATTCTTCAAGGAGTTTGGAAAAGAATTCCTGAAAAGCTTGAAGATGAAGGTGGAAAAACATCTTCTCTACAAACACGAAGTGGATATCAGTTTTTCAACTGTTCAAGAACCGGTGATCGCTTTTGGAGCAGCAGTGCACGCGCTGGAAAATTATCTGGAGAGAGTAGCGACGAGTTAAAGAAACGTTTTCGAAAATATTCGGAAATAAATCAAGATAATCGGGGAATATCGGATTTTGGATGTAAACATTTTCACTGTATCTTTACACATGGATAAAGTCATTTCACATCTCTTTAAGGGGGTGTTCCTATGAAAAGGTTTTTGGTCATTCTCGTTCTGGTCCTAGCATTGGTTTCTGTCTTCGGTCAAACTTTTGAAAGAAACAAAACGCTTTACTGGGGTGGAGCTCTCTGGTCTCCTCCATCCAATTGGAACCCGTTCACACCCTGGAACGCTGTGGCGGGAACCATCGGTCTTGTCTATGAACCTCTGTTTCTCTACGATCCTCTGAACGACAAGTTCGAACCGTGGCTTGCAGAGAGCGGACAGTGGGTCAGTGACAACGAATACGTGCTCACACTCAGGAAAGGACTCAGATGGCAGGATGGAGTTCCTCTCACAGTGGATGATGTGATCTTCACTTTCGAGATCGCAAAGAAGTACACTGGTATCAGCTACAGTCCTATCTGGAACTGGCTCGACAGGATCGAAAAGGTTGATTCCTTCACGTTGAAGTTTGTCTTCTCCGATCCAAGATACCAGGAATGGAGACAACTTCTCATCAACACCCCAATCGTTCCAAAACACATCTGGGAAGGAAAGACCGAAGAAGAAGTTCTCCAGAGTGCCAATGAAAATCCCGTTGGATCCGGTCCTTACTACGTCGAAAGCTGGGCTGACGACAGGTGTGTTTTCAAGAAAAACGAGAACTGGTGGGGTATCAGAGAGCTCGGCTACGATCCCAAACCTGAGAGGATCGTTGAACTGAGGGTGCTCAGCAACAACGTGGCAGTTGGAATGCTCATGAAAGGAGAACTCGACTGGAGCAACTTCTTCCTCCCGGGTGTTCCCGTTTTGAAAAAAGCATATGGTATCGTTACCTGGTACGAAAATGCTCCTTATATGCTCCCAGCCAACGCTGCGGGAATCTTTGTGAATGTGAACAAATATCCTCTCAGTATTCCCGAGTTCAGAAGGGCAATGGCGTTCGCCATCAATCCAGAAAAGATCGTAACCAGAGCCTACGAAAACATGGTCACTGCTGCCAATCCTGCTGGAATACTGCCGCTTCCTGGTTACATGAAGTACTATCCTGAAGAAGTTGTCAAAAAGTACGGTTTCAGGTACGATCCGGAAACAGCGAAGAAGATACTCGATGAACTCGGATTCAAAGACGTGAACGGAGATGGATTCAGAGAAGATCCTAACGGAAAACCCTTCAAACTCACCATCGAATGTCCGTACGGCTGGACCGATTGGATGGTTTCCATACAATCCATCGCTGAAGATCTTGTGAAGGTTGGTATCAACGTGGAACCCAAGTATCCTGATTATTCCAAGTACGCAGACGATCTCTACGGTGGAAAATTCGACCTGATTCTCAACAACTTCACAACGGGAGTTTCCGCTACCATATGGTCCTACTTCAACGGTGTGTTCTATCCAGATGCAGTAGAATCCGAGTACTCCTACTCTGGTAACTTTGGAAAGTACGCCAATCCCGAGGTCGAAACACTCCTTGATGAACTCAACAGGAGCAGAGACGATGCTAAAATTAAAGAAGTGGTAGCCAAACTGTCAGAAATACTGCTCAAGGATCTCCCATTCATACCGCTCTGGTACAACGGTGCATGGTTCCAGGCTTCTGAAGCCGTCTGGACCAAATGGCCAACAGAGAAGAACCCGTACGCTGTCCCGATAGGCTGGAACGGCTGGTGGCAACTCACAGGAATCAAGACGCTGTTTGGTATCGAAGCAAAATAATACGGTGCCCCGCCCTCCGGGGCGGGGCTTTAAAAAAAGAAGGAGGTAGGAGTCTTGAGAAAATATCTCACAAAGAAGATCGTGGTCTACATCCTGACCTTCTTTTTTGCTGTTACCATCGACTGGGCTATTCCTCGATTCATGCCGGGAAATCCCATCAACTTTTTGATCTCCAGATTCGCTGGGCTTCCTGAATCCGTCAAGGTCCTTCAGAGTTACTTCACACAGGCCTTTGGCCTTGACAAACCCCTCTGGGAGCAGTACATCAACTTTTGGAGGGCTCTCTTCAAAGGAGATCTTGGAATAAGTATCTACATGTATCCTCAGCCAGTTGCAAAGATAATAGCAAGATCCCTTCCGTACTCTCTGGTCGTTCTCCTACCTGCTGTTCTTTTGAGCTTTGCGATAGGAAACAGGTTCGGTGCCTTTGTAGCACGGAAAAAAAGACTCGATAACTTTGCTCTTCCTGTTTTTTACACTCTAACTGCATCTCCGTACTTCTGGTTTGGTATCCTTCTTGCCTGGATATTCGGTGTGGTGATACCTCTGTTTCCCCTCGCAGGTGCCTACAGCTTCGGTACGACACCATCTTTTTCCTGGCAGTTCATTCTCGACTTTCTTCACCACTGGGTACTTCCATTTGGATCCCTGTTTCTTGTGATGCTTGGTGGATGGGCGATCGGAATGAGGAACATGATCATCTACGAACTGGAATCGAACTACTCCAGATACCTCGAGGCACTCGGTTCTTCCCAGAAGCTCATCAGGCGATACGCTTACAGAAACGCCATACTTCCTCAGATCACTGGTCTTGCCATTCAGCTGGGAACGGTGGTTGCAGGTGCTCTCACAACGGAAATCGTCTTTTCGTATCCCGGAATAGGTTACCTCCTTATGCAAGGAATTCTGAATCAGGACTACTTTTTGATTCAGGGGTGTTTTCTCTTCATCATCCTTGGCGTTTTGATCGCCAATTTCCTGGTTGACATTTTCTACGTGATCATAGATCCCAGAATAAGAAAATCCTACTCGGGAGAGGTTTGATAGCCATGACGAGAAAAGAATTCGTCTACTTCTTTTTGAAGAATAAAAAAGTTATCTTTGCCATATGTGTGTACGCTGGCTTGATTTTTCTTGCTCTTGTAGGGCCTTATTTCACTCCTTATAAAGATCCCCTTGCCTTTGTGGGACCCGGATATCAGCCTCCAAGCAAGGAACACTGGCTTGGTACGAACACGTTTGGGCAAGATATCTTCACCCAGCTTGTCTACGGTCTCAGAAGCTCCCTTTTTGTGGGACTTCTCGGCGGAACACTGGCAACGGTGATAGGTCTTCTCATAGGTTTTGTTGCAGGATACAGAGGAGGATGGTTCGACGAACTTCTCATGATGTTCACCAACATCCTCATGGTGATTCCAACGCTTGCCCTCCTCATTATCATTGCAGCGTACCTTCCTTACAGGGGTGTGTTCATCGAGAGTGTGATCATAGGATTCACTGCCTGGCCGTGGACTGCAAGAGCAGTTAGAGCACAGACGCTTTCTCTGAAAACAAGAGAGTTTGTCGATCTTGCAAGGATCACCGCCAGAAGGCCCATGAAGATCATCTTCGGTGAAATCATGCCCAACATGATGTCTTATGTTTTCATGGTGTTCATCCTCCAGTTCGGAGGTGCCATCCTCGCCGCCACAGGGCTTGACTTCATAGGCCTTGGTCCAACGAGAGGCATCTCGCTGGGAATAATGATGCAGCAGGCTACACTGTGGAATGCCATACAGCTTGGTATGTGGTGGTGGGCTGTCACTCCAGGAGCTGTGATCACGCTCATGGTTGCGACTCTTTACGTCATGAACGCTGGGCTTGACGAAGTCTTCAATCCTAAACTCAGGGAGATGTGATAGGCGTGGCGGAAGTGGTACTGAACGTCAAAGATTTGAAAATCTACTACAGAACCCTCTACGGCTATGTGAAGGCCGTCGATGGGGTGAGTTTTGACATAAAGAGGGGAGAAATTCTTGGTATCGCTGGTGAATCTGGCTGTGGGAAATCCACCCTTGGAAACGGTTTGATCCTGCTGAAACCTCCTATGAAGTACATGGGTGGAGAAGCGATCCTTGACGGAAAGAACATCATGACGCTTTCACCGAGAGAGTTGAGAAAGATTCGCTACGAGAAGATCTCCATAATTCCGCAGTACGCAATGGATGCGATGAATCCCACGAAGAAGATAAAACAGATCATTGACGACCTTCTTCACGAACACGGTGAAAGTTTTGAACGAAAGAGGGATCTCATCGAAGAAAGACTTGAAATCGTCAATCTCGGAAAGAAAGTTCTCAACATGTATCCGATAGAACTCTCCGGAGGTATGAAACAGAGAATGGTGATGGTGATCTCCACCTTGATGAATCCCGATGTTCTCATAGCGGACGAAATCACCTCGGCTCTCGATGTGAGTTCCCAGAGGTCCGTTATACAGATGCTCTACGAAATGAGAGAAAGAAAGATCATGGGTTCTCTTGCCTTCATAACACATGATCTTTCCGTGCTCTATCAGATCGCAGACAAGGTGATGGTACTGTACGCGGGAAGGGTTGCGGAGATCTCACCCATGGAGGACATCGTGCGAGAGCCTCTTCATCCGTACACGAAGATGCTCATTTCTTCTCTTCCAAAGATAGGTGTCAGGTACTCTCAGACGAAGCTCAAGGGAATTCCCGGCTATCCACCAAGCCTTCTGAACATTGGACCAGGCTGCAGGTTCAGAGACAGATGCCCCTATGCATTCGAAAAGTGCGATCAGGATCCCCCTGTGTTCGATGTGGACGGAAGAAAAGTCTCATGCTGGCTTTTCGAAAGAGGTGATGCAAATTGAGTCTTCTGAAAGTTCAGAACCTGACGAAGGAGTTTCCCCTTGGCTTCTTTGGAAGAGAAAAGTTGAAAGCGGTCGATGATGTGTCTTTTGAGATAGACCGCTCCAGGATCGTGTCTCTTATAGGAGAGAGTGGAAGTGGAAAGACCACGGTGGGAAAACTCATTTTGAAACTCATAAAACCAACATCGGGTCAGATCCTGTTCGATGGAAAAGATATCTCCCAGATCAAGGGAAAGGATCTGAGAGAGTACTACAGGAGGGTTCAGGGAGTCTTTCAGGATCCATTTTCTTCTTTCAATCCCATATACAAAATAGACAGGGTACTGAACATGGTGTTTGAGGAGTTCTTCCCAGACACACCAGCTTCTGAGAGGCGCTCCAGGATGGAAGAGGTTATCGCCTCTGTTGGAATGAACCCACGGGAGATACTCGGGAAATACCCCCACCAGCTCAGTGGCGGACAGCTTCAGAGGATCCTCATTGCAAGAACTTTGCTTCTCGACGTGGAACTTTTGATCGCGGACGAGATCATCAGCATGCTCGATGCTTCAACGAGAGTGGATATCCTGAATCTCCTTGGTGATCTTCGAGAGCGTGGAATGTCAGTAATTTTCATAACGCACGATCTTTCTCTTGGATACTACATCAGTGATGAGACCTTCATAATGTACAGAGGGAACATCGTTGAGATGGGAGATACAGAGAAGGTGTTTCATAATCCGATTCATCCCTATACGAAGATGCTCCTTGAATCTGTACCGGAAATAGACAGAAAATGGGATCTCAGCAAAAGATTTATACCGGAACTCGTTTCATCTTCGAACGTGCCGTGCAAGTACTACGACAGATGCCCCATAAAAGACGAAAGGTGCTTTACTGAGAAACCAGAACTTGTGGAAGTTGAGGAAAATCACAAAGTTCTCTGTCTGAAGGCGGGGAGGTAGTATGGCCTCCATCAGAGATGTGGCCAGGCTTGCAGGAGTTTCCATTGCAACCGTGTCCCGGGTGATAAACGGTTACAACAACGTCTCTGAAGAGACGAGAAAGAAGGTCATCGATGCTATCAGAAAACTGAACTACCATCCCATATATGCTGTAAAAAATGCTGTTTTAAAAAGAACCATCGGTGTTCTCGTTCCGAACTTCGGAGGCTTTCACTACAACGAGATCCTGACCGGAATAGAAAAAGAGGCGATAAAGAGAGACTTCACTCTCATGATCTCCACCACGCTTCACAGAACGTCTGTAGAACTGGAAAGGCTCGAAGTTTTCTTTGCAAAGAGAGTCGATGGTATCATCGTTTGCTCGTCGAAAAAGGACGAAGAACAACTCGAGAGATTGATCAAAAGTGCCATACCAGTTGTCGTGGTTGACAGGGAAGAGCCAGAGATCAGGCTCGACAACGTGGGAATCGACAACTACGCCGCCGGCAGAATGTGTGCAAAGTACCTCCTGAGTAAGGGTCATAAAAAGGTCTTGCTTCTTAAAGGAAGAAAGGATATCTACTCCTTTTCGGACAGAGAAAGAGGATTCATCGATTACAGTACAAGACATGGTATAGACGTGAAGGTAACACCGTGTGGCTATTTCCCCGAACATGGTTATCATGCGGTGGAAAGGTATCTGAAAAAACACGGAGTAGATTTCACCGCCATCTTCGCCATAAACGATCTATCGGCCGTTGGAGCACTCAAGGCGCTTCACGACCTTGGAGTGGCCGTTCCTGATGAGGTTTCCATCATGGGATTTGATGACGATCCCATATCTAGCTATACCGTTCCTGCCCTCACCACCGTAAGACAGCCAAGGGAAGAGATGGGAAGGGTGGCCTTTGAGATACTCCACGAAAGGCTTTTGGGAAAGAAGGGAGTTGCAAGAAGGGTGATTCTCCCCGTTGAGATCATCGAGAGAGAGTCTGTAAAACAACTGTGAAAGCCCCTCCAATCGGAGGGGCTTTTTCATTCTGCTTTCCTCAGGTACATGTCGATTCCTCTGGCGGCTGCATACCCATCTGCAACACCGTGTATGATATCGGGTCCGTGGACGATGTCTCCTCCGGCGAACAACCACTCTATGGCTGTCTGACCGTACTCGCTGGTTCTGATCCTTCCCCTTACAAATTCGAGTTTTTCTTTTATCTCCTGGGGCAGATAGGAGTAGTCGGGTGCCTGCCCTATCGCCTCGACCACCATGTCCGCTTCCACAAAGATCTGTATGCTTTCATCGAACTGTGGGTTGAACTTTCCTTCATCGTCGAAAACCTTCACACACTTTTTGAACCTCACACCCTTCACTCGATCGTTTTCTATCACGATCTCTACCGGTCCCCATCCGGGTTTTATGACCACACCTTCTTCGAGTGCCTCATCGATCTCTTTCATATCGGCTGGCATATCCTCAAAGCAGCCTTCCAGGGAGAGCACCTGCACATTCACAACTCCATGCTCCATGACCTGAAGCCTTGCCATCGATCTGGAGATATCCATGGCGACGTTTCCACCACCGATGACGACGAGTTTCTCCGGAATCGGTGGTTTTGGACCGTCCCCCCTGAGATAGTTTCTGATCATCTTCAACATGGGAAGTGCCTGCTTGACGTCTGGATGATCCGTTCCGGGTACTCCCGTTGATCTTCCAAGGCCAAATCCCGTGGCGAGAAAGATGACGTCGTGTTTCTTTCTGAGTTCTTCGAAGGGAATATCCTGACCAACCCTCGTGTTGAGGACGAATCTCACGCCGAGTGCCTCTATGAACGCTATGTCTTTGTCGAGCGCCTCGTCCGGGAGTCTGTATTTCGGTATACCGTATCTCATGACACCACCTGGTCTCGATTCTGCTTCGTACACTGTGACGTCGTACCCCATTGTGGCAAGAAAGTACGCGGCCGAAAGCCCTGCCGGACCGGAGCCTATTATACCGATGCTCTTTCCCTTCTTTTCCGGTTTCATGTCCAGTATCCTGCTGTACTCCTCGAGTGGGACACTGTCCACTATGTACCTCTTCAGCCACTGAATCGCAACCGGCTCTCCCCTCACACCGATGGAACAGGCGGTTTCACATCTGTGTGTACAGACTCTACCACAGACCATGGAAAGTGGGTTCGTTCTGTAAAGCCATCTTAGTCCTTCTTCCAGGTCGTCCTCATAGATGGACTTTATGTACTGAGGTATATCCATGTGCTCGGGACATGTGTAGGTACATACACCACATTCCACACACCTTGTGGCTTCCTGAATTGCCTGTTCCCTGCTGTACCCCTTCACGATCTCTATGAAGGATCTAACCCTCGTTTCTGGTGGTTCTTTCGTCATCTCTACCCTCTCAAGGTCAAGAAGTTCGGAGTCTTTGTCCCTTGTCCATCCAAGGGGAGCTTTTCCTGGTTCGTAAAGTCCCATTTTTGCATTCAATCCCTTATCCGTGGGCATGAAGATGAAATCTTCCGGATCTTCCGAGATGTGAATGTATTCCCTTGTCATCTGGAGAGAGCCGGTCGTGCATATGTCCACACAGAGAGCACAGAAAGAACATCTGCCGTAGTCTATCACGGGTCTCTGTGGGAGTTTCCCATCTTCCTGAGTGAGATCCGGAACCTCCACCATGGTTATGGCATCTGTGGGGCATATTTTCGAACATGTACCACATCCGATACATTTTCCCCAGTCGTTCACGTGGAAACCCCTGTATCTTTCCGAGGCTTCCCTTTTGGTTTTGTTCGGAACTTCAATGGTAACGGGCTTTCTGGCAAGGAACTTCCAGGCTTTCAAAGGAGCGAAGAAATCCTTCTTCGGCAGTTCCTGAATGGCCATCTCTCTCACCCCTCATCTGTCTATCTCCGGTGCACAGACGTCCATCGTTGCAAGCCAAATGGGAACGTCCTCAATTCTTGTTCCAGGAAGATACTTTTCTATACCGTAGAGACCCTGTGGATAAGATGCTCCCCTCACTGCAACCCTGTAAGGTTTGTTCTTTCCATCTGATACAACGAAGAACCCGTATTCACCGCGCGTGGACTCCACATGGGCATAGGCCATTCCCTTTGGAACGACCCTTCTCAGTCCACTTCCTTTGCTAGCAGGTACGTTCACTCTGTCGCTCTGCGGCATCTTCTCCAGGGTCTGTCTGATGATCTTTATGCTCTGGGGAATCTCTTTGAACTTCAAATACACCCTGCTGAAGGCGTCTCCCTCAGTTGCTGTTGGAACTTCGAACTCCACCCTATCGTAGAACAGGTAGGGATCGACTTTTCTGATATCGTACTCCACGCCCGTTGCCCTCAGACCCACACCAGTGACTCCCATCTCCATCGCTTGTTCTCTGGTCAAAATGAGTCTTCCTTTGAGCCTCGAGTGAACGATCCTGTTCTTGAAGATGAGATTTTCGTAATCAGGCAACCTGGACTCTATGTAATCCAGTGTCTTCCAGATCATGTCTTCTATTTTTGGTGTCATGTTCTTTCTCACGCCACCGATTATTATGTACATGTGGTATACCCTGGCTCCAGTGAGGGCTTCGAAGATGTCGAGAATTCTGTCTCTATCTGCGACACCCCAGTAAGAGGCCGTGTAGAGCCCAAGAGGACCTCCTATTCCTCCAACGTTCCAGATGTGGTTCGCTATTCTTGCAAGTTCCAGAACGATCATTCGTATCCACTGTGCTCTCTCTGGGACTTCTATCTTTGCGATCTTTTCGACGGCCATGGCATAGCAGATCTCGTTGATGTCCGGTTCTGGAACACATATCCTTGGTATGAGCGAAATGTTGGAGTACCAGTAGCGTCTTTCCATGAGTTTTTCAAAACCTCTGTGAAGAAAACCGGGTACCGGTCTTGCCTTCTTCACAATGTCTCCCTCAACGTACATGTGAACAGAGAAGTTTCCGTGCATTCCGGGATGGTTCGGCCCGAAAAAGAGTTTTGTTTCACCCATTTATCTCACCTCTGAACATCCTTTTTGCCTCTGCAACGACGTCTTTTTTGTACTCTCTTCCAGGAAACTTTCTCTTCGAGTACTCGAGGGGATCAAAGTCTTTTTTGAGTGGTGGTTTGTCGTCCCAGAGCTCGAGGAAGAGAGGCTTCATATCGTCGTTGCCAAGGAACTTCACACCGAAGAATTCATGGATTTCCCTTTCGTAGAACCTGGCGACGGGCCAGATCTCTTTCACTGTAACGAACACTGGATTGTTCCTGTCTATCCTGGTTGACACGATGAACTTTCCGCCATCTCTCCAGGAAAAGAGAATGTACACGAGTTCGAACTGGCTGTCCTCGATCCAGTCCACGCAGGTCATCAAAGAAAGGTGTGAATAACCCAGAGATTTCAAGGTTTCCAGCACGGAGATGACCCTGTCCGGTGCTACAGAGATCTTTGCTTCTCTTTCATCTATCTCCTCCACTTCCGGTTGGAAGACCTCCAACTTCTCCAGCGCTTCATTCATGGAACTCGTCATGTACGTACACCTCCCCAAGGGAGCGGATCTGATTCTGCTTGTACCACTCGTAGTTTTCCCTGTACCTCTTCCAGCCGTCCGCTTCTCCTTTTCTGATCTTCTCCATCAGGTAGTTGAAGGCCTCAAGAATCGCTTCGGGCCTTGGCATACAACCGGCGATGTATACGTCAACAGGGATATAGTAGTCGAGTCTGTTCACCGTCGCGTACGAGTCGAAGTATATTCCTCCGTTTATGGTACAGCTTCCAAAGCCCACGACGTATTTGGGATCCGGCATCTGTTCGTAGGTGTAGATCACCCTTCGCAGTGTCTTGGTGTTCAGATATCCCGTGATGAGCAGTATGTCTGCCTGTCTCGGTGTTGCCATGGGGGCTATTCCGAATCTTTCCATGTCGAACCTGGACGTCATGGATGGTGGGAGTTCCACAGCACCGCAGCCGGTGCAGTAGTGAAGCATCCATATGGATCTCGACCTGAGGGCGTCTGCAATTCTTTCCCAGACCGTTCTTTCTTTCATCGGATCACCTCCTCAAAGGGTCAAACCGAAGAGCACAAAGAGTGCGTTCAAGAAGGCAAGACCAAGGGGCACTCCCCAGTAGAATTTCAGCATTTGTTCTATTCTGAATCTTGGAAGAACAGCGGAGATCAAAACGGCCAGTACCCACACAACCACGAACTTGACGAGAAACCAGCCAAGATTGCCTCCTCCAAGAAAGACGTTCACAAAGAGTGAGATTTCCACAAAAAGTGAGAAATCGTGCATGATTTGAAGAAGTCCAAGATATTTCCCGGATAGCTCCACCATTGGCCCTGAAGCGATCTCCGCTGGTGCAATCGCTATGTCGAACGGCTTTTTTCCCATCATTCCTATGAGGGATATGAAGGCCACGATGGCACCAAGGGGCATGACGAAAAGGTTCCACTTTTCACTTTGTAGTGCCACAAGTTGATGAATTGAAGCAGTCTTGTAGTTGAAAATGACGGATGCCATGACCACGAGAAACGGAAGTTCGTAACCGAGCATTTGGGTGAGAGCCCTGCTGATACCGATCGATGCCCAAGGATTTCCGCTTCCTACCATTCCCATGGCCATCCCGAGTGCACCAACGGTGAACAGGTACACGATGACGAAGAAGTTATCTGTGTTGGGAAATGGAGTCCATTTGAGGGAACCAAGTGGCATGAGCATGGCCGTGGCTATTGCTCCTCCGAGTGCCATGATGACACCAAAATCGAAGATCCATCCGTTGCTGAAAGGATGTTTGGACAACGCCTTGAAGACGTCTATGAAATTCTGATACCACGGAGGACCTATTCTTCTCTGAACCCTCGCGACTATCTTTCGTGCTATTCCTTCGAGAGACAAAACAAGAAAGAAGGCAAGAACCAGGTTGAACATCGCCTTGAGCATCTTCTCACCACCTCACCCAGAATATGAGGAGTAAGGTTGCAACAACCCAGAACGTGTAAGCGGAAGCGGAGGACGCAAAAAACCATCTGTGAAACCATTCACCGATGTCGTGGAAGAGTTTTCCAATAGCGCTGGTGATGCTTTCCCAGGATGGATGATTTCTGTACATCCTTTCAAAGCCAGCGTAGAAGTTCGTGTTGTAGTGGTAGAGATCTGGACTGTATATGAATTCGCCTCCCGTGTAGACGTTGAGAGGAGTTCCTTCCTCTCTGTGAGGTACCATGAGGTCCACCTTTCTGGCTCTTGGGAAAAGGGAATACAGGATGTACGCCACAACGAACCCGGTGAGAAACAGTGAGAACACAAGAACCGTGTTCCAGCTTCCGGCAAAACCTCTTATGAGCCAGTTTTCCTGGTCCACTATTTTGAACGAAGTGGCTATACCCAGATCCATTCTGATGTTTTCGATTGTCTGGAGAACTGGAAACGGCCACACACCGAGAAAGAAACTGACGAGAACAAGAAGCACCATTGGAACAAGCATCACGATAGGAGCTTCTCTGACTTCTCTGTACCTCTTTGGAAGTTGACCAAGGAATATCCCTGCAAGTGGCCTGAAGACGTACAGGAAAGACCCTATCGATCCAAAAAACGCCACGAAGGCGGTTATGAACATTCCCTTTCTGACCAGTGCCTGATAGATCATCCACTTCGAGATGAAGCCACTCATCGGCGGAATTCCAGCAAGGGAAATTATGGAGAAAAGATACGCAAGAAAAGTGATGGGCATCTTATGGATCAATCCACCCATTTCGCTTATCTTTGAGGTTTTTGTTCTGTAGATGACGGCAGCGAAGGCCATGAATATAACCGCAGAGGCAACGGCGTGGTTGAAGATGTGAAACATTCCACCCTCAAATCCCAGTGGATCCATCGTGCCAAGACCTACCAGTATGTAACCACCGTTTGCGACCGAAGAAAAAGCCATGAGCATCTTCATGTCATCCTGTTTTATCGCCATGAGAGTTCCGATGACGATGGAGATGTTTCCTAAGGTGATAAGAAGGTAGTTTGGCAGTGGGACATTCGAGTAAACAATCAGGTCTGAGAAGACCTTCAAAGAGGGTACTACAGAGATGACGAGGGTGAAGATGTAGTTACCCAGTTTTGAAAGCTGTCCAGAAAGGATAGAAGAGAACGCATCAGGAGAAAGGGCATAAGTCTTCCTTATCCACGTATGCAACGGGAATATTCCACTCTTTGCGATACCAGCCAGAGACAGTAGCAGGAACACGGCCAGTTTGAAACCAGTTGATGTGTCATCCACCATACTCTGAACCACGGTTGATATCCTGAACGTCCCGTATCTCTGGTATATGAGGAACGCCCCGTAAAGAAAAGCGTACGTTCCCACAGCACTTATGATGGCATAAACAACCGCTGCTCTTTTTGCTTCTTCTCTCTCCATGGGAACAACGAGCAAAGAGGACAAAACCGCTATTTCCCAGAAGATGTAGAGAGTGATCAAATCGGCTGCCATGAACACGCCAAGCGATCCTGCCGTCATCATGAGTACGAACATGTTGAAGGCCGCGCGGTATCTCTGAGTCTCAAGCCATCTGATCGAAAAGAACTTAACGGCAACTATCACCATGAGACTGACCATCGAGAAGTAAAAAGAAACGTCTGTCCACTCAAGGTACAGCTTTTGACCGAATAGTACGATCTTCTCTGAAGATCCAGCTTCCAGAGAGAGGACGTAGAACATCGAAGAAAGACCGACAAGGAAGTTTACGATGGTTCCTAACTTCCAGTTCACCTTCGAGATGAAGTACACCACGACAGACAATATCATCAGAGTGATAAGGCTTGCTGCCACATCACATCCCTCCCGTGGTTGAGAAGAGAACACCTTTGATGTAACCTTCCGTATCGATAAGGGCTTTTGCCATCTTCTGTGTTCCAGAAAGGACGAACTCGGGCTTTACAAAAACAAAGACAAGAAAAACGGCAAGTGCCATCGCAAAAAGCCCCACAGTAAAAGGTGCGGATGTTTTGTCCTCCTGTGTTTCCTCACCGAACCACAGTTTTACGTTCCATCTGATCACATAACCAACCTCGATTGCCGTGGCCAAAAGTAAAACGGCGGGCAGAAGAAGATCGTTCGATGAAAACGCCTCCATGATGATCCTGATTTTGCTCTGAAAGCCTGCAAACAGTGGAAATCCTACTAGAGAGAAGGTTGCCATACTGAAAGAGATACCCAGCACCCTGTGTTTTTTGAAGATACCGTTCAGATCTTCGTAGTTGTAGACAAGAAAGCCCGCAACGAGAAAGATCACAAACTTTGCCATCACATCGTTCGTCAGATGGAAATAGGCAAGATTCATGGAAGTTTCTGTCCTCTTCGATATCATCGCTATCACAATTCCCGCCTGGGCAACACTGGAGTAGGCGAAGGTCTTCAAAAGACTGGTCTGCCTGAGTGCGGCGAATTCTCCAGCCAGAATCGTGATCAGGGACAGCGCATACAGAACCTCCGCTCCGTTACCCTGAAACACCGTGCCGAAGAGTCTTCCAACCATGTACAGTGCTGCAAAGGAAACGGAGGTGCCAAGAACCACCGGTGCAAGTTCGTTTCCACCGTAAACACCAGAAACCCATCCGTTCAACGGAAAGAGTTTTGCCTCTACACCGAGTCCAATCGTGTAGAGTGTGGCCACAGCCGCAAGGGATCCACTTGAAAGGCCCACCATGGCAACGTGTGCCATGTTCAAACTCCCAGCAGTGCCGTAAGCAAATATTGTTGCGAGAAGATAGAGTGAACCCGCAACACCGCCGAGGATCAGGTATTTGTAAGCATTGTAAAAGTTCTCTCTTTTTGAGGCTATCGTGACAGCTGTTATGGTGATTATTTCCATGAAGACAAACGAGTTGAAGAGATCTCCTGTCAGCACGAATCCGTTTGTGGCTGCCATGAGTAACATGAGGGAAGTTTCATAGTTTCTCTTTGTCTTCTGAGGTAGCAAAGAGACAAGAAAAAAGATCAGATTCACGATCAGCACTGCGTAGAAACTTGCGTTGTCCAGAACAAGGTTTATACCGAAGGGAGGTTTCCAGTTACCCATGGCATGTATACTCACAGCGTTCGGGAGGCGTTCCATGAAGATAACTGTCAGGTTGACAAGGGCCGACAGGAAGAAAAGAATCCCAGATATCTTCTTCAAAAAGAGTGAAAGAAATGCAGCAAGGAGTGGGATGGCCACGAGCAGGCTGATCATTCTTTCACTCCTTTCAAGTCTTCTATGTCGATTGAAGAGTGTTTCTCTTTGATTCGAACAAGAAGAGATGCTCCAAGGGCGAGGACCCCCACGCCTATGACGATGGCTGTGAGAACGAGTGCCTGTGGCAGTGGGTCAACGAAATTGAAGGAGAAGTAAGGAAATTTCTCTGTATATATGGGTGCTTCCCCACCGGTATAACCCAGTGCGATGATGAAGATGTTCACGGCTGTGTCGATGATTGTCAGGGATACAAGGTATTTGAATAAATTTTTCTGAGTGAGAAGACCATAGACTCCTACACCCATCAGGATAATGGATATCATGTACACCATTTCGAATCACTCTCCTTCTCGATGTATCTCTGAGATGACGCCGGAGAGTTCCGATCCGACCTTTAGACCTATGACGATGTAGACGATGGGAACAACACCGGCACTGAATAGATCTCCCACTCTCCCGTTCGAAAGAAAGTTGTAGAGAAACGCCCCACCGGTGAGCAGACCAGCAAGGCCCACTATCACGTAGAGACTTCCCATGGATCCTTCAAGGAATTTGGCCGCCTTTTCTTTCAGAGAAAATTCCTCGTTTGAAAGGTAAAGAAGAAGAACGGCTGCCGCAAGGATCGTCCCACCTGGGAACCCTCCGCCCGGTGAGAGATGTCCGTGTACGAACACATAGGCTCCAAACATCAACATCAGGGGAAGAAGTATCCCGGTGCTCACTCTGAGGATGAAGTTGGGATTTCTTCCGTATTTCATTCTCTTCGTTCCGCGAAGGACGAGCCCTATACCGATGGCTGCGGCAAGAAGGACGGTTACTTCACCGAGGGTATCGAAGGATCTGTAGTTGACAACGATCGATGTTACAACGTTTGCACTGCCGTCTTCCAGATTGCTCTCACCGTAAATTTTCCTTTCGGATGGTATCTGAATCTTCCCTTTGATCCATTCAACAGGCTCGACCTCGTTCACATCCTTTGCCAGATAGTGAACTGAAACTCTCCTGGAGAGATCCGCCTTTCCGTAAGGCTCGAGCACGGCAAGAAAAGATACCATCATGTAGACCAGTAGCATTGATATCAGTGCGGCAAAGACTCTTCTCATTCTTCATCATCTCCCCTCATTTTGAAGAGCGTTATGAGAAGTACCGCCGTGGTGAGTCCAGCACCAACGGATGCTTCCGTTATGGCAACATCAGGAGCCCTCATAATAATGAAGAGGAACACAGACAGGAGACTGAGAGACGACAGTGCTATGACACTGTCCAGCAACTTTTTTGCTTCCACCGCAAAAAATGCTGCTATCAACATCATCCCGCCGGCCAACAAGATCAGCAGGTTCATTCACCATCACCACCCCTGTATTCGTCGACAACCGTGCAGTCACACGGTTTCACACCGGACAGATGGGAAGCCCTTGCCAGGACAGAACTTCCCACCGGGTTTGTGAGTGCTATGAACGTGACGATAACAACAGCTTTCAACAGAAACTCCGGCTTCGCAATGCCAACTCCAAGTACGGTGGAGAAAGTTCCCAGTGTGGTGGCCTTTGTTCCTGCCTGGAGTCTGTTGTACACGTCCGGCATCCTGAAAACACCGAGCCCTCCAAGAAAATAGAAAAAGGCACCGATTAATATCAGTATTTCTCCGATTATCCCGTTCATTTTCTCCCCTCCAGATACCGTGACACTATGATCGTTTCAAGAAAGGAAAGAAGCGCATACACGAGGGCGATATCCAGATAGATACCTCTATCGAAACTGTACGCGAGAACTACTATGAGGCCGGTGAGCATCACGTTCATCGTGTCGAGTGCTGCTACCCTGTCGGAAGAGGTAGGGCCTGCGATGATTCTGATGAAAGAGAGAACCACCCCTGCACTCACCAGGACAAAGAAGACCGGGGTCATTCAAACACCTCCCTGAGGTTTTTTTCAAACTTCTGCGATATGTATTTTTCTTTTTCCTTGAGATCCTTCACGTCGATCCAGTGGACGAAGATCTCATCACCCTTGAGGTCAAGGCTCAGCGTTCCCGGAGTGAGGGTTATACTGTTTGCCAGAAACAGACGGGATGCATCCTTCTTCAGATTCGTTCTCACCGAAACAAAACCCGGTTTGAGTGGAAGGTGGGGATTCAGGACCCTGAAAGCAACATCGATATTCGCCTTCACCATCTCAACGATGAACACGGGAAGAAACATCACGAGATATCGGATGATCCTCAGGGGAAGTTTGAGATCGAATCTGATGCCGTGAAACCTGCGAAAAACCAGTGACACTATCAGCGAAACAGCGATTCCGACGATCAGCTCCGAATAAGAAAATCCGGTGATCACAAACCACAGAATCAAACTCGTGAGAAAAACGCTCACACTTCACACCTCCTCGATCGAAAAGAGAAAGTTTTCACAAGAACAATACAGGTGTAATTTTAAAACTTTGGACCATGTAATGTCAACCTAATTAGTAGAAATAAAAACTGCACAGAAAGACATTTCGAATCTATTTTTAGACAAATTTGGTCCAAATTAATTTTGAATCAAACGTAGAAATGAGCGATTATCACCAAATAAGAACTTTCTCGCTGGATTATCTGGAAAATCTCTTCGAAATAGGGTTTGACATTTCGACAACTTTCACGGTAACGTTTACATATGGTATCATTCTTGTGGACAACCCATTCAGGGAGGTGAAGGTGGTATGAAGAAGTTTTTGGTAATCGCTTTACTTGTTGTTTCTCTTGTTGTTCTTGCCCAGCCGAAACTCACCATATGGTGCTCTGAAAAACAGGTCGACATTCTTCAGAAGCTTGGAGAGGAATTCAAGGCAAAGTACGGTGTGGAGGTTGAGGTTCAGTACGTGAACTTCCAGGACATCAAGTCCAAGTTCCTCACGGCCGCACCGGAGGGTCAGGGAGCCGACATCATCGTTGGCGCACACGACTGGGTTGGAGAACTCGCAGTGAACGGTTTGATAGAACCCATACCGAATTTTGCTGATCTGAAAAACTTCTACGAAACAGCCCTCAATGCGTTCTCTTACGGTGGAAAGCTCTATGGTGTTCCCTACGCCATGGAAGCGATAGCACTCATCTACAACAAAGACTACGTTCCCGAGCCTCCAAAAACGATGGACGAACTCATAGAGGTCGCAAAGCAAATCGATGAGGAATTCGGAGGAGAAGTACGTGGTTTCATCACTTCCGCGGCTGAGTTCTACTACATCGCTCCGTTCATATTCGGCTACGGTGGCTACGTCTTCAAACAGACCGAAAAAGGTCTCGATGTCAATGACATCGGACTTGCAAACGAAGGAGCTATAAAGGGAGTGAAGCTCCTGAAGAGAATGGTCGACGAAGGAATACTCGATCCCAGCGACAACTACCAGATCATGGACTCCATGTTCAGAGAAGGCCAGGCTGCCATGATCATCAACGGCCCCTGGGCAGTGAAAGCTTACAAAGATGCGGGAATAGACTACGGCGTTTCTCCAATTCCTGATCTGGAACCTGGTGTTCCCGCAAGGCCTTTCGTTGGAGTACAGGGTTTCATGGTGAACGCAAAATCTCCGAACAAACTCCTCGCCATCGAGTTCCTGACGAGTTTCATCGCCAGAAAGGAAACCATGTACAGGATCTACCTTGCAGATCCGAGACTTCCTGCGAGGAAAGACGTCCTTGAACTCGTAAAAGACAATCCCGACGTGGTTGGATTCACACAGAGCGCCGCCAACGGAATTCCAATGCCCAACGTGCCGCAGATGGCTGCTGTGTGGGCTGCCATGAACGACGCTCTCAACCTTGTTGTGAATGGAAAAGCAACGGTTGAAGAAGCTCTGAAGAACGCAGTCGAGAGAATCAAGGCCCAGATACAGTAACGGTGGATTTTCAGGGGCTGGGTTCCCAGCCCCTTTCACACACTCAGGGAGGGAAAAAGGTGAAGAACGTAATCAAACTCTTTCTGTGGTTCCTCCTTGCACTTTTGAACGTGGCCCTCTTCTGGGCAGGAGTGTTCCTCTTCCAGAACGAATACTATGAACTTTCCATCGTTCTTTTTTCTCTGTTGTTTCTGATAGACTTCTTCATCATCAATCCAAAGGGATATCCTTACAGATACGTTATTCCCGCTCTTGTTCTGCTTTTTGTTCTAGTTCTCTACCCCATATACTTCACCTTCAAGGTGGCCTTCACCAACTACGGAACTGGTCACTTCATGTCAAGACAGGAGGCCATCGAAAGACTCCTTTACGACCCGAATTTCTCCTACGTGGTGGATTCAACGTTCGTCTCTTATAAGGTCTTTGTGGTCTACGATGGACTCTCTCCGACAGAGGATTTCCTTATACTGTTCAGGATGAACGATACCATCTACCTCGGCGAAAAACCAAGACCCGTTGTTGCGCGAGGTCAGGAGGTGCTCCTGAGTCAGTTCAATCTGATTCCCGTCACCGTTGAGACAGTTTCACTGAACGGTGACACCTTCAGAATCGTTCCGTGGCCGGCCGATCTTTCGGAGATAAATCTTGTGGTTCGCGGCGACACGACTTACAAGAGTTTCTATTCTCCAGACGACGAGATACTGAGGCTGAACGCTCCCTACTTCAAAAGCAGGATAGCACAGAGTTACCTGGTGAACGCAGAGTACGTGCTTCCAGATGGAAAGAAACTGGCTCTGAGGATCGCTCCCGATGGTGAATGGAGATTCATGCACGTGGAAAGGCTGTACAGACTGGCTTACAAAGAGGTTTATGATGGTGGAAAGATGAAGATAAAGACCACCGTGGTGAACAGTCTCACAGGAAGGGAAGTGATCGAAAAAGAAGGAGCCTTCTACGATGTGGATGAAAATGGGAACGAGACGTTTCTGGTTGGGTTCATAGATTTTGTGGGATGGAAGAACTTCCTGAGGATCGTGAAGGATCCCAAGGTATCAGGGCCTTTCTTCAGGATCTTCCTTTGGACTTTCGTATGGGCCGTTCTGAGTGTGGTGCTGTCACTCGCTGTTGGTCTTCCGTTCGCACTCGTTCTGAACAACCCAAGGCTCAGAGGAAGAAACCTCTACAGAACGCTTCTGATCATACCATGGGCCATTCCGGTTTTCATCTCGGCCTTGGTGTGGAGGAACGGGCTCTTGAATGAAACTTACGGCGTGATCAACAAGTTTCTCTTACCCCTCCTTGGGTTGGATCCAATAAAGTGGTTCAACGATCCCTTCTGGGCCCGTGTGGGAGTGCTTCTTGTCAACGTCTGGCTCACGTTTCCTTACATGATGACCATATCGCTCGGTGCCCTTCAGAGTATTCCACCTGAACTCTACGAAGTGGCGGCGATAGACGGTGCAGGAAGGTTCAGAAGGTTTGTTCATATCACCTTTCCACTTCTCATGACCATCATCGCACCGCTTCTTGTCAGCAGTTTTGCTTTCAGTTTCAACAACTTCACGATCATCTACCTGATCACGGGAGGAGGTCCTCCGATCCCGAATTCGACCACTCCTACAGGATACACTGACATTTTGATCTCTTACGTTTACAAACTGGCGTTCGAAGGTGGTCAGGGACAGGACTTCGGGTTTGCGAGTGCGATCTCCATACTCATCTTCTTCCTCGTTGGTGGAATTAGTTTTGTGAACTTCAAACTGTCCGGGGCTTTCGAAGAGGTGAGCAGATGATGGTGCAGAAAAGGGGAAACGTACTCACTCACATCTTTCTTGTCATCATAGTGGCGGTGATTCTCTTCCCAGTCGTCTGGGTCGTGACCACATCCCTCAGAAGGGACGAGGCGGCGTTCTCTTCGAAACTGTTCTCGTCCAGACTGACGCTTCAACACTACAGGGACCTTGTGGCACCCGAGAAGAATCTTCCCTTCCTGATCCAGGATCTCCAGGCGATGGTCTCCAGGGTAAAACCCTACGATACATGGTCTGAGGATGAACTGAAAGACGCGGTGAAACGATCCATCGAGAAAGTATCTTCATATCTGACAGAAACAGAAAACAGACTGAAGAGTGCCGAAGACTCTTTCAAAAGGATTGAAACGTTCCTGAACGATCGTTCAGATGAAATCAAAAGTGGAGTGATAGAGAAACTCCAAGAACTTGCTTCATCGATCCAGACACCGGAACTGGACAATTCAGATGAGAGTAAAGCGGCCCTTTACCTTGTCTTATCGAAAGAGAGGTTCAACTCGAAACTCCACAGGGCACTCGAAGAGGATTTGAAGAAGACAACAGGTGTGGATGCCAGTACAAGAGAAGGATACGAACGGGCACTCGAGATTCTGAAAGCAAGTTACGAAAATCTGACAGATGGATACGACGAGTTTCTCGAAGAAACACAGAAAGAATTGAACGCAGTCAGAGAGGAGATACTTTCACTTCAGCAGCAGTATCAGAAACTCCAGGACGATATAATGGAAGCCAACCTCATCATAGAAAAGGACATTACACCGGAATTGGAGAGAATAAAGACATCTCTTTCAGACCTCAACGAACTGGAAGAAAGGATAAAACAGACATCTGCCACTAGTCTGTTCCCTGTGGTCGACAGCGGTTTCTTACAGAACGTTTCTGACGTGATCCACACGATTGACGATCTTCTGGGTAAGATGGATTCCCTCGCTGAATACGACAATTTGAAGCGATCGCTCGCGTCCCTGAAAAAAGAACTCGAAAAACTATCTGAAGGAAACGAAGAACTGAAGAACCGACTCCTTTACTCCGATCTGATCAAGATCTACGAAGAAATCCAACCAAGACTTGTCAGGATCCTGAAGGAAACTTCCGAAACCCTTGCCAGCATAAAGGACAAAATAGTGATTCTGAACGTCCTCAACAAACGTCTGGAGGACCTGAAACTCCAGGAAAAAAGTCTCTCTGAAAAACTCTCCGAATACCAGCAAAGCATATCAGAAGTTCATGAAAGACTTCTTGAACCTCAAAGAATTCTTAGTCTGAAAGTTTTCAAATACGACCTTCAGCGCTCTATTTCCACTCTTGAGAGGGTGAAATCTTTTGGAAAGACAGATCTTCTCAGATATTCTTCCGTTCTGAAGATGCTTCGAGACTTCATGAACTCTTACTGGGAAAAGGACGAACTCTACAGCAGAATATCAAAAGTAGTCAGAGAGATGAGATGGATAGAAGAATACAGAGATTTCGCCAGCAAGTTCGACACCTTCCCCGAAAACCTCAAATCGATCCTTGAAGAGATGAGACTCTCACTGAGCGATCTTGAGAGATCTTATGAAGATCTTCTGTCCCTCTCGGCTCAGGGAGTGTACGTGTCTTCTGGCATACTGAACAGAATGTACGATATCGTGAAGATGGACTTTGTCAGCAGGGTCAGGGCAAATATGTCTGTTGCCTCAAGACGTGCGGGTGTTTTGATGGATACGATACCGTTTTCCGATTTGAAAAGTGACCTTCGAAACATCGACAAAGAGCTCTTCAGAATAGACCAGGTATGGAAACAGAAAACGAAACACTATTTCTGGCTCTGGGTGCTCAACTCCGTGACCGTATCTCTGATAGTTGCTTTCATTACAACGACCGTGTGTGCGATAGCGGCTTATCCCTTCAGCAGGATGAGGTTCCTTGGAAGGCGCTACGGAATCATGGCACTTCTTTTGATACAGATGTTTCCCGGTGTGATCTTCATGATCGCCATATACGATCTTTTGAACTTCATGGGAAAGTACATTCCTTTCATCGGAATCGATACGCTCGGTGGTTTGATCTTTGCGTATCTCACCAACATCGCCTACAACATGTACCTAATAAAGGGATTCTACGATACGATACCCACCTCGCTTGAAGAAGCGGCGATCGTCGATGGAGCAACACGTTTTCAGAGTTTCTACAGGATCATCATTCCGCTTGCAAGACCGATCCTCACAGTTGTGTTTCTTCTGGTCTTCATCGGAACGTTCAACGAGTACGTGGTGGCAAGGATCATCCTTCAAAATGTGAGGCATTACACCTACGCCCTCGGGCTTCAGGCGTTCGCGACAGGACCCTACGAGACAGAGTGGGGACTTTTCACGGCTGCTGCGCTTCTTGGAATGACACCGATGGTGATACTCTTTCTCTCACTCCAGAGGTATCTGGTGAGCGGTCTCACAAGGGGAGCGGTGAAAGAATGAAGGAGGCTGGTATGGTGAAAGGAGTGCTTTTGATGGTCATGTTCTCCTCCCTGGCGTTCGGATTGATTATCAATCCAGTGAAGGATCTTCGTGAAGATTTCATCTTTGGAATGGACGTTTCAATGCTCTACGAGATAGAGCGGCTCGGTGGTAAGTTCTTCGATGGTGGTGTGGAGAAAGATCTTTTCCAGATACTGAAGGATCATGAGATAAACTGGATCAGATTGAGAGTGTGGAACGATCCAAGGGATGAAAACGGAAATCCGCTCGGTGGGGGAAACTGTGATTATCTGAAAATGACAGAGATCGCAAAAAGGGCCAAAAAGTACGGAATGAAGGTTCTTCTTGACTTTCACTACAGCGACTGGTGGGCAGATCCCGGCAAGCAGTACAAACCAAAAGAGTGGGATCACCTTCATGGAGAACTTCTGGAAAGGGCGGTGTATTCCTACACGAAACTCGTGCTGAATCATATGAGAAGAAACGGTGCACTGCCGGACATGGTCCAGGTGGGAAACGAGGTGAACAACGGCTTTCTCTGGCCGGATGGAATGATTGCCGGAAAGGATGCAGGAGGATTCGACGGATTCACAAAACTTTTGAAGGCGGCCATCAAAGCCGTCAGGGAAGTTGATCCCGATATCAAGATAGTCATTCATTTGGCAGAAGGTGGAAACAACTCACTTTTCAGGTGGTTCTTCGACGAGATCACAAGAAGAGACGTGGATTTTGATGTGATCGGTGTATCGTACTATCCGTACTGGCATGGTACCCTGGATGACCTGAAGAACAACCTGTACGACATAGCGAAAAGATACAACAAAGACGTGCTCATCGTTGAAACGGCGTATGCCTGGACACTCGAGGACGGGGACGGTTACCCCAACATCTTCAGTGGTGAAGAGATGGAGCTCACGGGTGGTTACAAAGCAACGGTTCAGGGACAGGCAACGTTCTTGAGGGATCTCATAGAAGTGGTGAACAGTGTTCCTGACGGTCACGGTCTTGGGATCTTCTATTGGGAAGGAGACTGGATTCCTGTGAAAGGAGCCGGCTGGAAAACCGGCGAAGGAAATCCATGGGAGAATCAGGCCATGTTTGATTTCAATGGAAATGCTCTCCCATCCCTGGATGTTTTCAAGCTCGTGAGGACAGTCACTCCTATGGAAATAAAAATCGAAGAGATTCTGCCTGTGGAGATCTCGACGAATTTGGGAGAGATTCCGAAGTTTCCGGATGCTGTGAAAGTGCTGTTCAGCGATGATTCCATCAGATCCCTGAAAGTTACATGGAATTTTGATCCTTCTCTTGTTGAAACACCCGGTGTCTACAGAGTGGAAGGATACGTGGAAAGTATAGACCAGAAGATCTTCGCAACCTTGACTGTGAAGGGAAGTAGAAACTACCTGAAGAACCCTGGGTTTGAAACGGGTGAGTTTTCTCCCTGGAAGGTGTTCGGTAACGGAAAAGCAGTGAAGGTGGTAAAGGCCGATCCTCCGAGTAACGCACATCAAGGAGAGTACGCGGTGAACTTCTGGCTCGACGAGGCTTTTGAATTCGAGTTGTCACAGGAAGTGGAACTTCCAGATGGTGTGTACAGGGTAGGGTTCTGGACCCAGGGCGGAAGCGGCGTGAAAATCGTTCTGAAAGTGAGTGATTTTGGAGAGGGTGAAAAAACAACGACCGTTGAAACAACCGGATGGCTCGAATGGAAAAATCCTGAGATAAGGAACATAAAGGTCGAAACAGGAAAGATAAAAGTCACCGTTTCTGTCAAGGGAAAAGCGGGTGACTGGGGATTCATAGATGATTTCTATCTGTTCAGGGAGGAGTGAGTGGGAGGAAATAGCATGAAGAAAAAGTACGTAACGATCAGAGACATAGCAGAAAAAGCGGGAGTTTCGATAAACACAGTTTCAAGAGCGCTCAACAACAAACCGGACATAAGTGAAGAGACCAAAAAGAGAATACTGGAGATAGCCAGAGAACTTGGATACGTGAAAAACGCAACTGCTTCGTCTTTGAGAAGCAAACGCACAAACATAGTAGGGGTCATCATAGCAGACAGTGCCAATCCCTTTTATGCGGAGGTGCTCAAGGGAATCGAAGTTGCCTCCAGGAAATATGGCTATCAGATTATCCTCATGAACACAGAAAGAGTCTACGAAAACGAGGAAAAAGCGATCGACGTTCTCCTTCAGCGAAGAGTCGACGGTCTTCTCATAACACCCGTTCAGGACAGATCGGACGATATAGAGTTGCTGATGGAAAGAAAAGTTCCCTTCGTCGTTGTAGGAAGGCACTTTGAAGGGCTGGAAGTGGATGAGATCCACAGTGATGAGGTAAAAGGAGGATATCTGGCAACAAAACATCTCATCGGACGAGGAAGAAGAAACATACTGATGATCAGTGGATATCTTTTCAAATCTGCCGCTTACATGAGGCTTGAGGGGTACAAAAAAGCATTGAAGGAACATGGCATACCATTCAAAGAAGAGATGGTGATCGTGACGGACATCGACATAGAAAGCGGCTATCAAGCGATGAATGAAGCGATTGAGCGGGGATTTCATTTCGATGCGGTTTTTTGTTACAACGATTTACTTGCCTTTGGTGCAATGAAAGCGTTGAAAGAGCATGGATACAAAATTCCAGAGGATGTTGCTGTAGTTGGTTACGATGATATCGTTTATTCCTCTTTTGTGTGTCCTTCTCTGACGACGGTGAGGATAAAAAAGTTCGAGATGGGTTTTGAAGCATTCAAAATGCTTCTTCAGAGGATGAAAGAAAGAAGGAAGAAGAGGAAACGTGTGATACTCGACGTGGAACTCGTCGTGAGAGAGAGTAGTTGATTTTGTCGGTTTTCGGATTTTAATAGAGATTATAATCGTTTATTGACAATTAGACATCAGTTTCTTGCCTTTTTTCTTCTTGATTTTCTGTGAACGTTCACGGTATCATTCACATGGTAATACCAATCTTTTGTTAGGAGGTGGAGTTATGAGGTCTAGGTTTTCAATTATCCTTATCAGCGTCCTTCTGGTAATTCTGGGTGCTTCAGTTTTTGCAAAAGAAAAGATCGTAGTAAACTCCTACATATCTGATCCTGTTCCAAGGCAAGTTTTCGCTGAACTGGTAAAGATGTTTGAAGAAAAATATCCACAGTACGATGTAGTTGTTAACACGTTCCCACACGAAGATTTCAAAACCCTTCTCAGGACTTGGTTGAATTCAGATGAAGCACCAGATGTCGTCACTTGGTTCGCTGGTGAAAGGATGAGGTACTTTGCAAGTAAGGGATTACTCGAACCTCTCGATGATATTTTTGTACCACAAAAATTCGAAGATTTCTTCCCGGCTGCTTTCAGAAGTGCCAGTGAATACAACGGAAAAATCTATTTTATCCCACAAAGCTGGTATTGGTGGGGGGTTTATTACAGAAAATCTGTCTTTGAAAAATACGGGATAACTCCTCCAAAAAACTGGGATGAATTCATAAAGGTTTGTGAAAAGCTAAAAGAAAACGGTATAACACCAATAACGATAGGAACGAAGTACCTATGGCCCGCAGCTGGTTGGTTTGACTACCTTGATTTGAGAGTGAACGGTTTAGATTTCCACATGAAACTCACGGCTGGGGAAATTCCATACACTGATCCAAGAGTTAAAAAGGTTTTCGAGTATTGGAAGCAGTTAGTTGATAAAGGTTTCTTCTTGGAAAATCATTCTTCCTACACCTGGCAGGAAGCAGCAGCTTTTCTTTTCAGGGGAGAAGCTGGAATGTACCTTATAGGTCAGTTCATAAAGGATGTTGCTCCAGCGTCAGTAAAGGATGACCTTGATTTCTTCAGATTTCCTGTCATAGATGAAAGCGTAGGACTTTACGAAGAAACTCCCATAGATGGATTCATGATTCCTGCTAAAGCCAAAAACAAAGAAGGAGCCAAAGTTTTCTTGAAATTCATTGCTGAGAAAGACATTCAAGAGTATTTTGCAAAGAAACTTGGAAGGCTAGCAGCAAACAAAGATGTTCCACCACCAGATGATCATGCAGCAAAAGGATTACAAATGATCCTCGAATCCGATGGTGTTTCCCAGTTCTACGATAGGGATACGAATCCTGAGATGGCAACTGTTGGCATGAACGGTTTTGTAGAATTCATGATATATCCGGAGAGACTTGACCAGATACTTGAAAATCTGGAAAAGGAGAGACAGAGAATATTTGGGAAGTGATTTTATGAGCGGGGGAATTCCCCCGCTCATTTAAAGATTGCGGAGGGAGGGGAACTTGTGTCAAAAAAAAGATGGTGGATTCCTTATGTTTTTTTATCTTTACCTCTTCTTCTGTACTTCATATGGGTTATTTTTCCAATATTTCAGACAGTGATGTTGAGTTTTACCGATTGGGATGGGGTTAGTCCTAAATTCAGTTTTGTGGGATTAAAAAATTACAAACGCCTTTTCGAAGATCCTTATTTGTGGCTGTCCTTGAAAAATAATATAAAGTGGTTAATTTCATTTGTAATCATTGCGATACCAGCAGGACTCGGTATGGCACTGCTTCTTGACCAGAAATTCCCTGGAAACAAAGTCTTTAAAACCCTTATCTACTTACCAATGACTTTGTCCTTCGTTGTAATAGGACAGATATGGTCCTGGATTTTAGAACCAAGAAGCGGAGTATTAAATGAATTCTTAAGAGCAGTTGGGCTTGGAAGTTTTGCAAAGCCGTGGTTGAGTGATCCCAAAATCGTTACCTGGGCTTTGATAGTCGCTGCACTTTGGAGGCAGATTGCGTACGCTATGGTTCTTTTCCTGGCGGGGCTAAAGAATGTTTCAACAGAACTTGTAGAGGCTGCCTATGTTGATGGTGCGAACGCATGGCAGAGATTTTGGTATGTCATTCTTCCATCTTTGAGACCGGCAATGGTAATAGCTGTAACTGTGAACATAATAGACTCTTTGAGGGCATTCGATATCGTTTATGTGATGACCCGTGGGGGACCATTTTACTCTTCTAGCGTAATGGCCAATTATATGTACGTTCAATCCTTCCATAACTACAGAATGGGATATGGTTCTACTATAGCCGTCATACAGTTTCTCATAACGTTGGGATTTATTATATTGTACCTTCTTTACACACTCAGGAAGGAGGAAGAAGTAACATGAATAAAAGAAAAATTTTTAGGGCAATCATTTTCTATGTTTTGGGAAGTATTCTTGTCATAATCTGGATGCTTCCTTTTGTGATATCGATATTCACGTCTTTAAAATCCATGGATGAAGTATTGTTAGGAATAAAATGGTGGCAACCACCGGAGAACCCGACTTTTGAAAATTACATAATAGCTTGGAAAGAAGCAAACATGAACAGGTATTTCTTGAATACCCTTATAATTACTGGATTCTCTGTTGTAGGAGCTTTATTTGTTTCCAGTTTGAGTGCTTTTGCTCTGTCATGGTACGAATTCAAACTAAAAAAACCTTTGTTGATCATGTTTGTTGCAGGAATGTTGATACCTTTTCAAATGCTTATGATTCCAGTTTACAGATTTTCAGTGAACACCGGTTTGTACGATACATATTGGGGAGTAATACTCTTCCACATAGCCTTTCAAACGGGATTCTGTACTTTTTTCCTAAGAAATTTCATGATAACAATACCAAGAAGTCTTTTTGAAGCTGCTAAGATTGATGGAGCAGGTGATTTTCTTATATACAGAAAGATTATCATACCGTTGGTTGTACCAGCTCTTGCAGCGCTCGGGATTCTTGAGTTCACTTGGATATGGAACGACTATTTGTGGTCTCTTGTTCTTATTCAGAGTGACTCTTTAAAGCCAATTACACTTGGTCTGACAACCCTTCAAGGTCAGTGGGTTACAAGTTGGAATGTAATCGCTGCCGGGGCGAACCTCGCTGCGTTGGTTCCAATCGTTGTTTTTTTGATCTTCCAGAGGTATTTCATAGAAGGATTGACACTTGGAAGTGTGAAGGGTTAAAGGCCAAGAGGAGGTATTGTCATGCTCGGAGTCTGTTATTATCCAGAACACTGGGGAGTTGAGAAGGTAGAAGAAGACTTCAAAAAGATGAAAGAGCTCGGAATAGAATATGTGAGAATCGGGGAGTTCGCTTGGAGCAGGATAGAGCCGGAGCGTGGAAAATTCACCTGGGGATGGCTCGACAAGACGTTGGAAGCAGCTGAAAGACTGGGATTGAAGATCATATTGGGAACTCCCACCGCTACACCTCCAAAGTGGCTCGTAGATGAACATCCGGAAATACTCCCTGTTGATAAACACGGGAGGGTGAAGAATTTCGGATCCAGAAGGCATTACTGTTTTTCCAGCCCCGTGTATCGAGAAGAGGTGAAAAGAATCGTCTCCATTGTAGCAGAAAGATACGGAAAGCATCCAGTTGTTGTAGGTTGGCAGACTGACAACGAATACGGTTGTCACGACACAGTGAGATGCTACTGTCCAAGGTGTAAAAAAGCTTTCCAGAAATGGCTCGAAAGGAAATACGGTGGGGACATAGAGAGGTTGAACAAGGCCTGGGGAACGGCGTTCTGGAGTCAGGAATACAGATCTTTCGATGAGATAGAACTTCCCAACCTCACACCCGCTGATCCGAACCCCTCACATCTTCTCGATTACTACAGATTCGCGTCGGACCAGGTGGTAGAGTTCAACAGATTGCAGGTTCAGATAATAAGAGAGTATTCTCCAGGGAGATTCGTCACTCACAACTTCATGTCTGGATTTACGGATTTCGACCACTACAAGCTCTCGAGGGATTTGGATTTTGCCTCGTGGGACAACTATCCACTTGGACACACACTCGTTTTTTTGAGAAATAAGGGTGAACATCAAAATCCCTTCGACAGAGTAGGACATCCCGATATAATCTCCTTCTCACACGATCTATACCGCGGAGTTGGTAAGGGAAGGTTCTGGGTGATGGAACAACAGGCAGGGCCTGTAAACTGGGCTCCTTACAATCTCTGGCCGGCAAAAGGAGCGGTGAGGCTCTGGACCTGGCAGGCACTTGCCCACGGTGCAGAGGTGGTTTCATACTTCAGATGGAGGCAGGCACCTTTTGCACAGGAACAGATGCATTCTGGACTTCTTGCTCCAGACTCATCTCCATCGCAGGGATATCAGGAAGTAAAGCAAGTCTTTGAGGAACTGAAAGGCGTTGACCTGAACAAAGCGGTGAAGAGTGAAGTTGCCCTTGTCTTCGATTACGAAACAGCGTGGGTTTTCTCTATCCAACCTCACGGAGAAGGTGTGAATTACCTTGATTTGGTCTTCAGATTCTACAGCGCCCTCAGAAGACTCGGTTTGAACGTAGATGTTATACCACCTGAATCTTCTTTGGATGGTTACAGGATAGTTGTTGTACCGAGTCTTGCGATTGTGAAAGAGGAAGTTCTGGAAAACTTCAAGAAATACAACGGTGTTCTTGTGTTCGGTCCAAGAAGCGGGAGTAAAACAGGAACCTTCCAGATCCCCGAAGAGATGCCGCCGGGTCTTTTGAAAGAACTCATACCTGTAGAGGTGAAACAAGTCGAAAGTCTTGGATTGAAAAACGTTGAGACTCTTCTCTGGAAAGGGAAAGAATATCCCGTGACAATCTGGAGAGAAGATGTGGATCCCACTATAACGGAAGTGGTGGCAAAGTTCAAGGATGAATACGGTGCGATGTTTCAAAAAGAAAACGTCTTCTATTTGGCATTCTGGCCAGACAGGGAGTTCCTCATAGATTTCTTTGAGGAATTGGCGAAGGAAATAGGACTCACAGTGAAAAGATTTCCAGAGGGAGTTCGGATCCAGCGAAGAGGCGATGTTGTCTTTGCTTTTAACTTCACTCCAGAAGAGATTGAAGTAGAGATTCCGGAAGAATCTCAGATTATTCTAGGTAGTCACAAACTTCAACCTTACAGTCTTGCAATTTGGAAAGAAAAGAAACGCTGAAAAATCTAGTAAAAACCTGGTATTTGTTGGGAGGACGGAAATATGACCTACGAATGGGAAAACCCGCAACTTGTGAGCGAAGGAACAGAAAAGCCTCATGCCTCCTTCATACCCTACTTCAATCCGCTCACGGGAAAGTGGGAGTATCCTAGAGAATTCATTTCGATGAGTGGAAACTGGAAGTTCTTCTTTGCGAAAAATCCTTTCGAGGTTCCAGAGAATTTCTTTCTTGAAGACTTCAACGATGAAGATTGGGACGAGATAGAAGTTCCAAGCAACTGGGAGATGAAGGGCTATGGGAAACCCATCTACACGAACGTGGTCTATCCCTTCGAGCCGAATCCTCCGTTTGTTCCAAAAGATGATAACCCGACCGGGGTGTACAGGAGATGGGTGGAGATTCCAAAAGAGTGGTTTGAAAAGGAAATCTTCCTTCACTTCGAAGGAGTCCGGTCATTCTTCTACCTGTGGGTGAACGGAAAGAGAATGGGCTTCAGCAAAGACAGCTGCACGCCCGCTGAGTTCAGAGCCACAGACGTTTTGAAGCCAGGAAAGAACCTGATCTGTGTGAAAGTTCTGAAGTGGAGTGACGGAAGTTACCTGGAAGATCAGGACATGTGGTGGTTTGCGGGAATCTACAGGGATGTGTATCTTTACGCACTTCCGAAGTTTCACATAAGAGACATATTCGTGAGGACAGATCTCGATGAAGATTACAAAGATGGAAAGATCTTTCTGGACGTGGAACTGAGAAACCTTGGAGAAGAAAGGGAAAAAGATCTCAGAATCGTACTCACAGATCCACAGGGAAAAGAGATGACGCTTGTGGAAGAGAAGGTGAGACCAAAAAGCGAAACGCTGTCTTTTGTCTTCGAAGTGAAAGATCCGAAGAAGTGGTCTGCAGAGACTCCTCACCTCTACGTTTTGAAGGTGAAACTTGGAGAGGACGAGAAAAAAGTCAACTTTGGGTTCAGGAAAGTGGAGGTGAAAGAGGGAAGGCTTCTTTTCAACGGAAGGCCGCTTTACATAAAAGGGGTGAACAGGCACGAGTTCGACCCTGACAGGGGCCATGCGGTGACTGTGGAAAGAATGATAGAGGACATAAAACTCATGAAGCAGCACAACATAAACACCGTCCGGACCTCACATTATCCGAACCAGACGAAGTGGTACGACCTGTGTGATTACTACGGTCTTTACGTCATAGACGAGGCAAACATCGAATCACATGGTATTGGTTGGGATCTCGATGTAACACTTGCGAACAAACCGGAGTGGGAGAAAGCTCATTTTGACAGGATCAAAAGAATGGTGGAGCGTGACAAGAACCATCCCAGTATCATTTTCTGGTCACTTGGAAACGAAGCAGGAGACGGAACGAACTTCGAAAAAGCCGCCCTCTGGATAAAAGAAAGGGACAACACGCGGCTTGTTCACTATGAAGGTACAACAAGGAGAGGAGAATCGTATTACGTTGATGTCTTCTCTCTCATGTATCCGAAGATAAATGTTCTTCTTGAATACGCTTCCAAAAAGAGAGAAAAACCCTTCATCATGTGCGAGTATGCCCATGCGATGGGAAACAGTGTGGGGAATTTGAAAGACTACTGGGACGTGGTAGAAAGATATCCATACCTTCACGGAGGGTGCATCTGGGACTGGGTGGATCAGGGAATAAGAAAAAAAGATAAAAACGGAAAAGAGCTTTGGGCCTACGGTGGAGACTTCGGTGATGAGCCAAACGACAAGAATTTCTGCTGCAACGGAGTGGTCCTTCCCGACAGAACAGTCGAACCAGAGCTTCACGAAGTGAAGAAGATCTATCAGAACATCAAGATGCGACAGATCTTTGAGGACACATACGAGGTGGAAAACAGGTATCTTTTCACGAACCTTGAAGAATTCGATGGAACCTGGAAGATCAGAAAAGATGGTGAAGTTATAGAAGAAGGAAAATTCAAGATCTTCTGTGAACCAGGAGAAAAGAAGATACTGAAGATCCCCCTTCCAAAGATGGAAGACTCGGAATACTTCCTTGAGATCTCCTTTTCCCTTTCTGAAGGAACCCTTTGGGCAGAAAAAGGACACATCGTGGCGTGGGAACAGTTTCTTATAAAGCACCCCGTTTTTGAAAAGATCGTCGTTCGAGAGAGTGTGAATGTTTCCGAGAATGGAAACCGACTTCTGGTAAAAACAAAAAACACAGAATTTGTCTTTTCTAAACTCACCGGTCTTTTGGAGCGTGTTGTGTACAAAGGAAAAGAAGTTCTGCTGAGTCCGATAGTTCCAAACTTCTGGAGGGTCCCAACGGACAACGATATCGGAAACAGAATGCCAGAAAGACTCTCAATCTGGAAAAGGGCATCGAACGTTAGAAATCTCTTCAAAATGTTCTGGAAGGAAAGAAAAAGCAGCGTATCCATTCAGAGTGTCTATCAGGTACCTGGAAACAGCTGGGTGTACCTCACCTACACTATCTTTGGAAACGACGACATCATCATTGATCTTTCCCTGATTCCCGCTGAAGGTGTGCCGGAGATCCCGAGGATTGGTCTTCAGTTCACCGTTCCTGAGGAGTTCAACATCGTGGAGTGGTACGGAAGAGGACCCCACGAAACTTACTGGGACAGAAAAGAAAGTGGCCTTTTCGCACGATACAGAAAGACTGTTCAGGAGATGATTCATAGATACGTCAGGCCTCAGGAAACGGGGAACAGGTCCGATGTGAGATGGTTCACACTCTCCAACGGAAAGGTGAACCTCTTTGTGTCGGGTATGCCAGTGGTAGATTTCAGTGTCTGGCCTTTCTCCATGGAAGATCTAGAGAAGGCTGAACACGTGAACGAACTTCCAGAGAGAGATTTCGTCACCGTGAACGTGGACTACAAACAGATGGGACTTGGAGGAGACGACAGCTGGGGAGCGTTGCCACACCTTGAGTACAGACTTCTTCCAAAACCCTACAGCTTTTCCTTCAGAATGAGAATAGATGAGAAACTCCCATTCTGGAGGACGATACCATCGATCTCTGAAGATCTACGGACTGAGATGATCTCTGAAGACATGATACCAGAAGGAAAAACCTTGAACGTGAAACTTTCCCTTTTGAATGACTCCCCTCTTAGTAGAGAAGAAGAAATCACACTTTTTGTGAATGAAAGAGAATATTCAACAAAGAGAGCGTTGATTCCACCTTTTGGAAGAGAAACACTGGTGTTCGAAGTTGAAGGATTGAGAAGAGGAGAACATCTTATATCCACCAGTCTGAACACGAGAAAAACCATTTATGTGAGGTGAGATATGTGAAGATCTTCGGACGATCTTTCAAAGAAGGAAGATTTGTCTTTGAAGAAAAAGATTACACCGTCGAACTAGAAGTGGAAAAGATACATCTTGGATGGAAAGTTTCTGGGAAAGTGAAGGGAAATCCTGGAAGACTGGAGGTCTTTCGAACGAGAGCACCGAAGAAACTCCTTGTGAACAACTGGCAGTCCTGGGGACCGTGTAGGGTGGTGGACGTTTCCTCCTTCACACCACCCACGATAGATCCGAACTGGCGCTACACGGCCTCTGTGGTACCAGAGATCCTTGAAAGGTTCCTTCAAAGTGACTACTTTGTCGCCGAAGAGAAAAGAGTGTACGGCTTTTTGAGTTCTAAGATAGCACATCCTTTCTTCACTGTGGAAAACGAAGAACTCGTTGCATATCTTGAATATTTCGGAGTGGTGTTCGATGATTTCGTTCCCTTAGAACCTTTCGTTGTCCTTGAAGATTTAAACACTTCTTTTCTTCTGGAGAAATACGCGGAACTTGTTGGAAAAGAAAACGGTGCAAGGCTTTCAAAACACACGCCAGTTGGATGGTGCAGCTGGTACCACTATTTCCTTGATCTCACCTGGAAGGAGACTCTCAAGAATTTGGAACTTGCAAGGGAGTTTCCCTTCGAGGTCTTTCAGATAGACGACGCGTACGAAAAGGACATCGGAGACTGGCTCATCACAAAAGGAGACTTCCCATCGGTGGAAGAGATGGCAAAGACGATACAGGAAAAAGGATTCGTTCCTGGTATATGGACCGCACCGTTCAGTGTCTCGGAAACATCGGACGTGTTCAACACCAACCCGGACTGGGTTGTAAAGGAGAACGGAAGTCCCAAAATGGCCTACAGAAACTGGAACAAAAAGATATACGCCCTTGATCTTTCAAACAAAGAGGTACTGGACTGGCTCCTTGATCTTTTCAGCTCTCTCAGGAAGATGGGCTACAGATACTTCAAGATCGACTTTCTCTTTGCTGGAGCGATTCCGGGTGAGAGGAAAGAAAACATCACACCCATTCAGGCGTTCAGAAAAGGGATGGAAGTGATCAGGAAGGCGGTAGGAGACAACTCTTTCATACTCGGGTGTGGTTCTCCTCTTCTTCCTGCCGTTGGGTACGTTGACGGCATGAGGATAGGACCGGACACCACACCCTTCTGGGGAGATCACATAGAAGACAACGGAGCACCCGCTGCAAAGTGGGCTCTGAGAAATGCCATCACACGCTACTTCATGCACGACAGACTCTGGCTGAACGATCCAGACTGTCTCATTCTTCGAGAGGAGAAAACAGAACTCACCGAAAAAGAAAGAGAACTCTACTCTTACACCTGTGGTGTTCTTGACAACATGATCATAGAAAGTGACGATCTGTCGCTTGTGAAAGAGCATGGAAGGAGGGTTCTAAGAGAAACCTTGGATCTTCTCGGTGGAAAACCGCGTGTTTTGAACCTTTTGACGGAAGATCTGAAGTACGAGATCATCTCGTCTGGAACACTTTCTGGAAACGCCAAGATAGTGGTCAATCTTGAAAACAAAGAGTATCACCTGGAAAAAGAAGGAAAAACCTTTCTGAAAAAAAGGATCGTTAAAAGAGAAGATGGAAGAAACTTCTACTTCTACGAAGAGGGTGAGAGAGAATGATGGAACTCAGATACAACCCACTCACGGACGAATGGGTGATCGTCTCTGCGGCCACTCAGAAAAGGCCAGTTCAGCCTTCCAAAACAGAGTGTCCTATATGTGTGGGAGGACTGGAACTTCCCGAAGGGTACGATCTTGTCACTTTCGAGAACAGATACCCTTCGCTCAGGAAAGATCCACCTCCTGTGGATTGGAAGGAGAAAGGTCCTTTCAAAAAAGAAGAATCTCGTGGTATCTGTGAGGTGGTGGTTTACACCTCCGATCACAACACCGCACTTCCTGGAATGCCTTTGAAACAGATAGAGAAACTCGTCGAGATGTGGGTAGATCGAACCAGAGACCTTTCTCAGAACGATTTTGTAAAATACATCTTCATCTTCGAAAACCGCGGAAAGGAAGTCGGTGCCTCACTCCCTCATCCGCACGGTCAGATCTACGCCTTTCCGTTCCTTCCAAAAAGAATCGAAGTGAAGATGGATGCAATGAGAAAGTGGTACGAGAAAAATCGCAAATGTCCCATCTGTGAAATCTTGGAAAACGAAGGGGAAGAAAGGAAAGTCTACGAAACAGAGAACTTCATCGCACTCGTTCCCTTCTACGCACGATTTCCATACGAGGTACACATCTATCCCAAAAGACATGTGAGCACACTCCCTGAATTTTCTAAGAAAGAGAAGAAAGAATTCGCAGAGGTACTGAAGGTGGTGACCGCCAAGTACGACAAACTTTTCGATCAAGAATTCCCGTACATGATGATGTTCTTTCAAGCACCATTCAACGATGAGGATGTTTCTCACTTCTTCCATTTTCATGTGGAGTTCAATCCACCAAAAAGAGACAGGGACAAATTGAAGTGGATGGCGAGCGTTGAAACTGGAACTTGGACGTTCATCAACCCCGTTGTTCCAGAGGAGGCAGCAAAACAACTCAGAGAGACGGAGGTGGAGATATGAAGGTGAAGGCACCGGGCAGGATAAACATCATCGGAGAGCACACCGACTACAACGACGGGTACGTTCTTCCTTTCGCCGTGAACAGGTTCGTCTTTCTTACGATAGAAGACTCAGAAAAGTTTGTCTTTCACTCAGAGAACATGAACGAGACGGTGGAGATGGAAAGGATAGAAAAACTGAACAAATGGACGGACTACATCTTGGGTGTTATAAAAGCCTTCGAGAAAAGAGGCTATAGGGTGTCTCCTGTGAAGATATCAGTTTCCTCCAACCTTCCCATGGGTGCGGGGCTTTCAAGTTCTGCGGCACTTGAGATGGCAACTGCCTATGCGATCTCAGAGTACTTCGGTTTCCATCTACCTAAACTGGAACTTGTGAAGATCGCACGTGAGGCGGAGGTGGAGTTCGTCGGTGTCAGATGTGGGATCATGGACCAGTTCACTTCCGCTTTCGGGAAAAAGGACCACGCGATCTTTCTGGACACAATGACCCTTGAATACGAGTACGTTCCCCTGAAACTGAAAGGCTACGAGATAAACCTCGTCGATTCCAATGTGAAACACGAACTTTCCTCGTCCGAGTACAACAAAAGAAGACAGGAGTGTGAAGAGGTACTGAAAGTTCTTGGAAAAAGAGGCTTTCGTGAAGTGACAAAAGAGGATCTGAAAAAACTTCCCGGGGTTCTGAAAAAGCGCGCCCAGCACGTTCTGGAAGAAAACGAAAGGGTGCTAAGAAGCGTTCAAGCCTTGAAGGAAGGAGACTTCGAAACGCTTGGAAAGCTTCTTTTCGCTTCTCATGAAAGTCTGAGGGACTTGTACGAGGTTTCCTGTGAAGAGACGGACTTCATTGTGGATTTCTTGAAAGGAAAAGAGGGTATTCTTGGTGCGAGGATGGTCGGAGGTGGCTTTGGTGGAGGTGTGATTGTTCTCTCAAAAAAGAGCTTTTTTGAAAAGATCAAAGAAGAGTTGAATGATGCTTACAGGGATCGTTTTAAAATAGAACTCACCTTCCATGAGATAGAGAGTGCAGATGGTGTTCAGAAGATCTGAAGGGAGCATGAGCTCCCTTTTTTGATATACTTGTGTGTGGATCGCAGAATGTCGGGAGGTAGAATGTTGAGGATCACATCGTATTTTAAGTATCACTTCCCCTCTTTTGCTGTCAGTTTCCTTCTCTTTTTGTTGGTGTTTTTCCTTTTCTTTTCCATGACAAAGGTGAACGGTTTTTTGATAGAAAGCTGGGTTCTTGAAAATGAACATGTGGAGATAGGATCAACCTTTCAAAGGTTCTCAAAGGAACCTTTCACGGTCTTTTTGACAGCCAGGATTTCCAGAGATGAGGTACCTTTCTCTGGGCCTCTGTATCTGTACATTCCACAGATGTACCATCCCTACCTTGCCGTTTTTGCCAATGGGGTGAAAATAGGAAGTCACGGGTTTGTTGACAAAAGGTCCGGATATTTCTGGAATCAGCCGCTCATTTTCGAACTTCCAGAAAAATTCGGTGAGATCACCCTCGAAATCAGTGGTATGTACAGGGTGGGAACGGAGACAGGTGTCTACATCGTACCTTCATCCGAAACGGGGAAATACATGGTGCTTTCTTTTATGGTTAGAGTTCTTATCCCAATAACGATCGGTCTTTCTCTTGCTATAGGAACTGTTATGTTTCTTCTTTCAAACTCTCTTTCTTCCAAAGAGCGAAGGGTTTACATGTATCTTGGAATCGCCAGCGTTCTGGGGTCTGTCTGGCTTTTCGATCTAATCGATTTTTCAGATATGCACTCCTCCCTTTTCCTGCTTCTGTTTCGAAAAGCCACAATAAGTTCTGCTTATCTTGCTTTTTTCTCTTTACTGCTTGGCCTTTACGGAATCCTTTCAAAGGAAAGAAAAGGTTTCGTAGACTGGGTTATTCTTGTGTTGAATCTGATCAACGGTGTTGTTTTCTGGATGGCTCCAGATCTCATCACTATGGAACGTTTTATCAGTAGCCTGGCATTAGTTCTCATCTTGAATGCAATCTATCTTATCTTTCATCTTCATCGTATCCAATCACGTGTTTTGCTTGGTTCTGTTTTGTTTTTTATAATGTGTGTTTTAAACGATGCCCTGGTGATAATTTTCTCTCTGAAAGGTATGAAACTCATCTCCAATCATGGAATGGTGGCAATGTTCATAGGTTTCACTTACTTTCTGGTCACACATTACAGAGATTTACTAACAAAACTCACCATTGTCCACACGAAAAGCCTGATCGATTCACTGACTGGTGCATACAATCGGGGAATTTTCGCGGAAATTCAACTGAATGAAGGAGACACGTTTGTTTATATAGACATAGATGGTTTCAAGGAGATAAACGACACCCACGGCCACGATGCAGGTGATGAAGTTTTGCGAAACCTGGTTCAGATAGTGAAAAATCACATAAGACAGTCCGATGTTGTTGTGAGAATGGGTGGAGATGAATTTCTCATAATTCTCAGGGGGTGCCCTCCCGAAAAAGCAGAAGAAATCACCAGAAAGATCCTCTCTGATTTCGAGAAGTCCAGGTTTCATCCAACGTTTTCATATGGCATTTATCCTTTCACGGGTTCCCTGAATGAAACCCTAGTGAAGGTTGATGAACTCATGTACAGGATGAAGGAGGGAAAGAAAAGAGGAAGTGTATAAAAACGAAAAATGGCTCCGGCGGCAGGACTCGAACCTGCAACCACCTGGTTAACAGCCAGGCGCTCTACCGGTTGAGCTACGCCGGAACCTCCAGGGATAATTGTACTATACACTCTCAGAAATTTCAAGTGGGGACGATGGTAAAATGAAGGAAAAAGTTGAAAAAACCTTAAAAACCAACGATCAGTTTTCGAAGTGTCTTTGGAAGTAGTCTTGACAGTCTGAGGAGCATCTCCATGAGAAAAACAGAAAACCCCACCATGATCAGTACCCAGCACCATTCAGGAAGATCGATGAACGTGTCCAGAAACACGTAAAACATCCACTGAAACGGCATGTGAATCATGAAGAGAAGAAAGGAATACCGTCCCATTCTCTTTAGGATTCGAAGATTCATTTTTTCCGCCATCCACGATAACACTCCGATGCTGTATATCCCGAGGACAACTCCAGGAAGGGAGAACTGATCCACTCCCACGAAGGTGTGGAATCTTCTGTAAGAGTTCCAGTACTCCAGAGACCCTATCAGAAAGAAGAGCAAATAAACGATCAGTGAGGTTTTCTTCAACGTTCTCTGTTTTCCTTCATAGGCATCTTTGTATCCTAGAACAAAGGGAAAGAGCCAGTGAATGGGATTCATATAGGTGATGAGCGCTCCTTCGACCGGCGGAAGGAGTTCATTCTTTGTCAAAAACCAGAGACTCACAATCGAGGAATTGACAGCAGCACCGGCAAAAGAGAAAGGAAGAATTTTTCCTGGATTTTTTAAGAAAATGGACACAAAAAGCAGGAAGATCACAACGAAGACAAAATAATACTGCCACGATCCGCTGAAAGAAAAGACGGTGAGAAGGTATTTTTTTACTATGGAATCGTTGACGTTGAAGATCCTCTTTGTTATCCAGACTAAAGAGTATTTCTCATCTAGCAGAGTGTAAAGAAAAAATGAAACAGAAGCCCAGAACAGATAGAAGAGAAAAAAAGATAGTGCCTTTTGAACGACTTTCAAAGGTCTTTTCTTCATCCTTCCCTGCGAATAGCCAAAGAGATAGACGAACACAAAGACAGATGGACTAACAAACCTGAGAAAAGGAATGAAAAACGTCAGATCCCTGTACACCGAAACGATGGCGTGTCCCACAAGAACGAACAGGATCAAAAGACCTCTTGTTGTCTCCACATGAATTCACCTCTGCTAAAATAGTATCGAAAGGAGTGAAAAGGTGAAAAACAAGCACTTTGCGCTTTTGTATCTTGCCTCGTTTCTGGTTCTTGCAAAACTCTCTCCTTTCATTATAACCGCTCTGGTAATGGGGATGTACCTTTCGATAATAGTTGACTATGTGACACGTTTTCTGGAAGTTTTCATAAGAAAGCCAAAATCTCTTTCTCGTGTTCTGGCGAATGTGTTAATATTTCTCATGATAGCCTACTCTGCTGTCAATTTCTTTCCCGTTATCATAAAAGAGGCTCAGAGGGTCTTTTCAGAGATAGATAGGGTCAGGACAGGGCTTGAAAACATGGAGATACCAGAATGGGTGAGTTCCATCATAGGCAACATCAGTGCTTCGTTCTCAGAAGGGGCGCTTTCTCTTGTGAACCGTATTGTGGGGTATGTACCGTCCTTCATAACGGCCGCAGTTCTCATAGTGATTACGTCTTTTATCGTTTCGTCACTGAAGAAACTTGTGAAGGAGAACGTTTCTTATCTTTTTCCGAAAGATCCCAAAGATGGAAAACGTTTCTTAAAAACCACCTACTCTGAGTTTGAAAGGTTCGTGGGTGGTCAGGTTCTGGTTGCAATATTCGTAGGGGTGTTCGTGGGAGTTGGTGCGTTTATTTTCAGGATTCCCAGTGCCTTCTTTCTTGGGATGCTTGCGTTTATAACGGATTTTGTTCCATACCTTGGTGTCATCATCTCGGCCATTCCTCTTTTGATGCTTTCTTTTTCCGTGCACGGCCTGTACGGACTTCTCATAGGAACAGTTATCCTCGTGGCGGCGAACCAACTGGAGATGTGGATTTTGGCCCCCAGGATACAGAGCAGTGCTTTGAACATCCACTGGTTCATAATACTGATCACTATTCTCATATTCGGTGATCTTTTCAGTTTTGGTGGTGTTCTCATAGCACTTCCTTTTCTGGTCTTTCTGAAAAACTACTGGAAACATTACGTGATGGGAGGATGAAACGATGCCCACTTATACGTTCAGATGTAAAAACTGTGGGAAGGAATACACCATTTTCACCTCTTACAGTAAGGTGGAGGAGGTGAAATGTCCTCATTGTGGTTCAAAAGAGAAAGAAAGGGTGTACAAAAAAGTATCCTTCTCCGTTCAAGGTGGTTCTTCTTCTTCTTCGTGTGGTGGTAGTTGCGGTGGCTGCTCTGGATGTGGCTAGTCTTCTTCTCCCTCGACTACCTTTCTGATCCTTCGTTCTAGTTCTTCCTCATAATCTATTTGGATCTTCTCGTACACATCGTTCATGAGAGGTGAAGAAATCAAAAAGTCCGCCGTTGACCTTGTGATGGCAACGGGGATGTTGTACACTGTGGCGATTCTTATGAGTGCTTTCACGTCGACATCGTGTGCCTGTGGTTCCAGGGGATCCCAGAAGAAGATGAGAACGTCTATCTTTCCCTCGGCTATCATCGCACCAATCTGTTGATCACCACCGAGAGGACCGCTTTTCAGCCTGTGTACCTTGAGACCGAGCTTTTCCTGAAGAAGGGCCCCTGTGGTGCCGGTGGCGTACAGTTCGTGTTGAGAGAGCGTTCCAAGATTGAAACTCACCCACTCGAGAAGGTCTCGCTTTCTTCTGTCGTGTGCTATGAGGGCAATTCTTTTCTTTCTGTCCATGAAGATCTTGTACCTTCTTGGTTTATCCACCATCTTTTTCCCCCTTTTTCCTGAATTTGTTTATGTACATTCTTTCATCTGCGACCTTCATGAGTTCTTCTATGTTTTCGCCATCGTCGGGAAAGACGCTGATTCCGTAACTGAACTTCACCAAGAACTGATCTTCACCCACGACAACAGGCTCTTTGAAGCGATCTTTTATCCTTCTGATCATGGTTTCTGCTCCGTTGAAATCTGTCTCAGGAAGAACAATCCCGAACTCATCCCCACCGAGTCTTCCAATTATATCTGATTTTCTCAAGAGCGTGGAGAGTGTTCTGGCGAACTCTTTCAGAACACGATCTCCCACGAGATGTCCCCTTGAATCGTTTATGCGCTTGAAATCGTCCAGATCGATGAAGATGAAGGAAAGTTTTCTGTTGTACCTCTTTGAAAGATTCATCAGATAAGCCAGTCTGCTTTCGAACGCCTCTCTGTTGTAAACACCCGTGAGTGGATCGTGTTCTGCAAGCCAGAGGATTCTCTCTTCACCCTTCAGTTTCCAGTAAACGAGTTCCAGTTGATTTTTCAAAAGTTTTGCCATTTCAAAAATGTCTTTGCCAGGTTCTTTGCATGTGATGAGAAGGAACGCAAAGGTTTCTGTTTCGTGTTCCAGAGGAATTTTCAGGATGTCATTTTCACATGCGATAGCATTTGAAGTGTTGGATAGGCTCTCTTCAAAAGGGATGCCAAGATAAGCTTTGAGAAGGTACTTTCCATCTTCTTTCTCATAGAAAGCTACACCTTTTGCATCGAACACCTCTGCGATCAATGGTAAATACTGTTTGAACACAAAAGCGTTCCATCCAAGTGACAAGAGGCTGCTTGATAGATGAAGAAGAAGGTGATAAAACTTTCTGTCTCTCTCCAGAGAAAGGAGGTTCTTTCTTTCCTCGGTTATATCGATACCGGCTACCATCAAACGATTATCCTCGAGCGGAATGAACACCCATCGTACGATTCTTTCTCCTCCGTCTCTGATGATACCTTCATGAACGACTCTTTCTTTGAAAGCCTTCTCAAAGAGCTCTTTTGGAAAGCTTTCAGGAAAGAGTTCGAACCAATTCTTGTTCAAAAGATCTCCACGATCTATGTTCAAAAGTTTACATCCGGCTTCGTTTATGTCTTCCACTGTTCTATCCTCTCTCAAAATAACGCTCAGAACGGGTATGTTGTTGAAATATGTGAGGAACCTTCGCCTTTCCCTTCTGATCTGGTCTTCTATTTTTCTTATCTCGGAAATGGGTCTTGCGATTTCCTGAATCAGAACGATCTTTTTTCCATCCACGATGGGTATTATTTTACTTTCACATAGGACAGTTTCTCCATCCTTTGTGACGAATTCTCTTTCCAGTGTTCTTTCTGTGAAAGAAAGAGACATCATCTGAAACATGGTGTCTAATCCATTTGTGGAAGAGATCTTCTCCAGAGTTTTACCAATCAACTCTTCCTTTGTGTACTTCAGAAATTTCTCGGCAGCGGGATTCACTTCGACGATCTTTCCGTTCACATCGTAGAAGATCACCATGTCGTTGTTTTCGTTGAAGAGACCTCTGAACATCAGGGTGAGTCTTTTCAGCCTGAGCATCACTCTGAAGGTTTCGAAGAAGATCAGGGAAGAACCGGCTAAGTAGAAAACGAACTTCACCAGATAAAACGAGTTGGGAAAGAGAAAAAAGACCTCCAGAAAGTTCATCAGTGCACCAAGAAACAACGAAACAGCCCCCGTAAATGCAATGCTCATATCGACCAGATGAAACAGAACGATAAGAAGAAAAGACGCAAAAAGGAAAACAACTCTGGAGAAAATGGTTCTCCAGTAGATCTCAAGATCCGTATGAAGAAAGATACCGTTCAAAAGGGAATGGATGATGAGAAAACCGGCACCCGCAAGGAGTGCCAGCCAGAGGATCTTCTTCATTTGACCTCCGCCAGCTCCCTGTGCACCCTCTTCAGAAGGTTCGGTATATCGAGTTTCTGGGGGCACTTGCTGAGACACTCTCCACACTCAACACAGAAGGAAGCAGAGGACTTTTGACTCTCGAACCATCTGTACGTTCTTCTGCCACCTTCCCAATCTTCGAACATCACGGTTTCGTTGTACAATCGGAAATTTCCAGGAATGCCTACTCCGTTCGGGCAGGGCATGCAGTATCCACACTCTGTGCAGTTTATCACAGCGAAAGATTCGAGTGTTTTCTTTATCTCCTCTATCATCTTCATGTCTTCTTCTGTGAGATTGTTTGGTGTGATTTTACTCATGATCTCTACGTTCTGCTTCACCTGTTCTAGTGTGCTCATACCACTCAGTATCGTGGAAACTTCCGGGTGGTGTCCAAGCCACCTGAAACTCAGCTCAACGGGAGACCAGTCTTTTCCGTATTTTTCAAGAACTTTCATCACTTTCTCAGGAAGTCTTGCGAGTTTTCCACCCTTCAGAGGTTCCATGATCACAACGGCAAGACCTTTCGAGCCGGCGTATTTCAAACCTCTCAGGCCGGCCTGATAGTTTTCATCCATGTAGTTTAGCTGTATCTGACAGAAATCCCAGTCGTACCCATCCACGATCTCCTTGAAAACGGGATACCTGTCGTGGAAGGAAAAACCGGCGAACCTTATCTTTCCTTCCGCCTTCATCTTCTCGAAGAATTCAAAGAACCTGAGCTCTTTTATCTTTTCCCATCTTTCTTTATTCAACGCGTGCATCAGGTACATGTCCACATGGTCCGTCTGGAGTTTCTCGAGTTGTTCATCCAGGTACCTGTAGAAATCCTCGTGTTTCTCCACCTGCCAGACGGGAGACTTCGTGGCAAGAAAGATCCTCTCTCGATAGCCATCTTTCAAGGCTTTTCCCACAACTTTTTCGCTGTTTCCACCGTGATATGGATAGGCCGTGTCAACGTAGTTGACACCGTGGTCGATCGCATACCTGATCATCTCAATTGCCTTTTCTTCGTCGATTTTTGAGTGGTCCTCTCCTATCACGGGAAGTCTCATCGCTCCAAAACCAAGAAGCGATGTTTTCACTCCGGTTTTTCCAAAATCTCTGTACTGCATGCTTTCACCTCCTGTCATGTTAATTCTAACATCAAAGGATGATAAAATCTAACGTGTAGGAGGGGATCGGTTTGAGATTGAAAAAACTCTTTTTAAAGGGTTTCAAGTCGTTCGGGAGACCTTCTCTAATCACCTTCTCCGATCGTGTGACCGCCATCGTCGGGCCGAACGGTAGTGGAAAATCGAATATCATAGACGCTATAAAGTGGGTCTTCGGTGAACAGTCGAAGAAAGAACTTCGGGCCAGTGAAAAGTTCGACATGATCTTCTCCGGCTCGGAAAACCTTCCTCCCGCAGGTTCTGCCTACGTAGAGCTCGTCTTCGAAGAGAACGGAGAGGAGATCACGGTTGCCCGTGAACTGAAGAGAACGGGAGAGAACACCTACTACCTGAACGGAAGTCCCGTCAGGCTCAAGGATATAAAAGATCGCTTCGCAGGAACGGGTCTTGGAGTGGACTTCTACTCCATTGTGGGACAGGGACAGATAGACAGAGTAGTCAACGCTTCTCCTGAAGAACTGAGACTCCTCCTGGAAGAGGCCGCAGGCATCTCGATCTACAGGGAAAAGAAGAAAGAAACGGAGGTAAACCTCGAAAGAACAAAGGTCAATCTCGACAGGGTAAAGGATGTCCTGTACGAGAGAGAGCGCCAGATGAAGTCTCTGTATCTCAAAGCAAAGAGAGCAGAAAGGTACAGAGAGTACTCCTCTCAACTCGAAAAACTTCAGAAACTCTACTACGGAAACGTCTTGAAGAGGGAAAGGAAAAAACTGGAGTTCTACCAGGAGGAGGAAGAAAGAACCAACAGGAAGATAAGGGATATTCAGAAGGAACTTGTGGAACTCGAGACAAGGTGGAGCACCCTGAGAAATGAATTTGGAGAGATGGATCAGGAGATAGAAAGGTATACAAGACTGCTTGAAGACTACAAAAAGAGACAGAGTGATCTTCAGGAGATGAAGAATCTTTATTCTTCGAGACTTTCAAGCAGTGAGAACAGATACGTCGAGATATCCACAAGACTCGATGAACTGGAAAAAAGGAAGAAGGAGTACGCGAAGAGACTGGAGGAAATGGAATACATCTTCAAGGGGATAGCGGGCGAGTACGAGCAAAAATCGAGCGAGCTTGCCTCTCTGGAAAAAGAGAAGGAATCCATCCTTTCGAGGTTCGATGAGAAGGAAAAGGAATTCATGAGGCTCAGAGAGGAGGCGTCGGGCATAGAAAAGCAGATCCTCAAGATGGAAAACGAGCTTCTCAGAATCGCCGAAAACCTCGAAGATCTGGAGAAGAGAAGGAAGATCACTGAAAATCAGATCTCCGCAAGAAGAAGAGAACTCGAAGAAAAGAAAGAAGAGTTCAGGGAGATATCAAAGCGCGTGGAAGAGTTCGATGAGGAGGAAAGAAAACTCACAGAAGAACTGAAGGTTGTTCGAGAAAGCATCGAAGAAACTGAAAGAAAGATCAGAGAACTTTCCCACGAGATAGAGGACCTGGAAAAGAGAGTGAGAGAACTTCAGTTCGAAAAAGAAATGCTGGAAAGGGAAATGAAGGAATACAGGGGTTTTTCAAGGGCGGTCAGGGCCGTGTTCGATGAAAAAGAAAGGTTTCCAGGACTCATTGATGTGGTGGCGAACCTTCTAGAGGTGGAAGAGGAGTACTCACTCGCTATCAGCGTTCTTCTTGGTGGAATGTCACAGAACCTCGTTGTGAAGAATGTAGATACGGCGAAGGCGATCGTCGAGTTCTTGAAACAAAACGCACTGGGAAGGGCCACCATACTTCCACTCGATCTGATAGATGGTTCATTCAGCAGAATACCTGAACTGGAGAAGGAAAAAGGTTTCATCGGTTACGCCGTCGATCTTGTGAAACTCCCCCCCGATCTAGAAGTGCTCTCTGGATTTTTGTTCGGAAACTCCTTTGTAGTGGAAACACTCGACGATGCGATAAGGATAAAGAAGAAGTATCGTCTCAGCACGAGGATGGCAACTTTAGATGGAGAACTGATAAGTGGACGGGGTGCCATCACGGGTGGAAGGGAAGAAAGATCCGGGAACGTCTTCGAAAGACGAATAAGATTGAAACACGTGGAGCATGAGATAGAAGAGACGGAAAAATCGATCCTCGAAAAGAAGGAAGTACTCGCCTCCCTGAAAACAGAGCAGGAGGATCTGAAAAAACAGGAAACGATCGTTCAGAGAGAACTCTTTGATCTCTCCAAGAAATCTTCCTCAACGAAGACGATCCTTTCCGAGATACTGAGATCCATAAATCAGATGCAGGACGAAGTGCAGAACCTGGAAAATCTCCTTGCAGAGTACAGGGCAAAGGAAGAGGGCCTGAAAGCACGAAGAGAGAAGATCTTCGAAGAGATGGACAAACTGAGAGAGAGAAGAAACTCGCTCCAGGAGGTGCTCTCTGAGTATTCTGAAGAACTGGAAAAGGAAAGAAAGATCATCGACGAAATAAACGAAAAACTCTTCGGTCTCAAAGCGGAAGTGGGGAACCTTCTTGAAACAAAAGAGCGTTACGAAAAGGAAATGCAGGACACACGAAGAACGATAGAACGCTTCGACGAGGAGATGGAAGACCTGAAATCCCAGATGTCAGCACTTGAGGAAGAAATGGAAAAGTACAGACAGACGATAAGGGAGCACGAACGGGAAATAGAGCACCTAAAAAAAGAGATGGACAGTATATTCGAGACCATGAGGCTTCACAGAACGGGAAAAGAGGAGAAGATGAAAGAGCTTCAGGAGACTGAAAGAAGAATGAACGAGTTGAAAGAGGAAAAGGAAAAGCTGAGAAACCACCTTCACCAAGTGGAACTGGCACTTCAGGAAAGCAGAATGAAGATAGCAAACATCCTGGGAGAGTTCTCCGGAAACGAAGAAGAGGTGGAAGAACTTTCCGATGAAAAGCTGGAAGAGATATACAAATCTATTAAAGATCTTGAAAACAAGATAAAGTACCTTGGTCCGGTGGATCTCACGGCAATAGATGAGTACGAAAAACTGCGGGAGGAATACGAAGAGATCCTGAAGCAAAAAGAAGACCTTGAGGAGGCGAAAAGAAAACTCGAAGAGATCATAGAGAAAACGGATCGTGAAGCCGAAAGCCTTCTCTTCGACGTTTATCAGAGGGTGAACGAGAGTTTCAACAGATTGATCTCACTTCTGTTTTTCGGTGGGGAAGGAAGGATCAACGTAGTTTCCGAGACAAAGAGTATTCTCGACGCGGGATTCGAGATATCCATAAAAAAACCCGGTCGAAGGGATCAAAAACTGAACCTTCTCTCCGGTGGGGAAAAGGCGCTTGTGGGAATCGCCCTTCTTTTTGCTCTCATGGAGATAAAACCAAGTCCTTTCTACGTACTGGATGAGGTGGATGCCCCCCTCGACGATTACAACGCGGAGAGATTCAAGATGCTATTGAAAGAAAATGCTAGGCAGACTCAGTTCATTGTGATTACCCACAACAAAATCGTCATGGAAGCAGCGGATCTTCTGCATGGTGTGACCATGGTGAACGGTGTGTCGGCCATAGTACCTGTTGAAGTGGAAAAGATTCTGGAGGTGTGACGGTGAAGTTCTACGAAGAGAAGATCGAAAGCAAAAGGATCTTCGAGGGAAAGATGATAAGTGTGAGGATCGATCGTGTGAAACTTCCAAACGGTGAGGAGTCGACCCGTGAAGTCGTGGACCATCCCGGTGCGGTTGTGATCGTTCCGGTCCTGGGGGAAGAGATCATCTTCGTCGAGCAGTACAGATACCCCATTGAGCAGATGCTCCTCGAACTCCCTGCCGGGAAAATGGACCTCGGAGAATCCCCCGAGGAATGTGCCAGGAGAGAACTCGAAGAGGAGACGGGTTATCGGGCAAAGAGGTTCTCCTATCTTGGGAAGATCTTCACAACGCCCGGTTTCACAACGGAGGTGATACATATATTTGCAGCAGAAGAACTGGAAAAAACCACCCAGAACACCGATCCCGATGAATTCATCGAAGTGAAGAAGATCCCCGTGGAGAAAGTGCTGTCTTTACTCAAGAACGCGGAGATAGAAGATTCAAAGACAATCTGTGCCTTGACACGATATTTCCTTTCAAAGGGAGTGATAGGATGAGAATCATCGTGAACGGTGAAGAGATCACCATCGACGTGGAAAATGTAAGGACTTTTGGAGATCTTCTGGAGCGTGTCAGGAAGGGAAAAGAAAACATGGTGGTGAAAAGAATTGTGATAAACAACGAGGAGTATCCCCTTACAAGGCTGGAAGAGTTGAAGCAAGTGGAGATCAGTGATGATATGGAGATAGAACTTTTGCTTTCTCCTTTGAAGGAGTTTCTGCTTGAGACGATAGAAGAGGTTCTCAGATACATAGAACGAGTAAAGCCTTTGCTTGGAAAGGTAGCGGACGCCGTTATAGCAGGAACCAATGAAGGATACAGGAGCATAAACGATCTTGCGGAAGGGCTCAACGCAATGGAGAACGTTCGAATGAACACCATCAGGATCACCGGCATCAGCCCGAAGGAACTGGGTCTGAGCGTGAGCGAAGATCATCTTGTAGGTATCCTGACAGACTTTGTGAACGCCCTTCAGAGTAAAGATCTTGTGAAGATATCCGATCTCATAGATGGAGAGTTGAAGGACGTTTTCACCTATTACGAGGAGTTCTTCAGAAAGGTCGAGGATCTTCTCAAAAGAGAACCATCTTGAGAGGTGAAAGAATGAAGGAGAATACCTACCTTGAAAAGATGGTCATGACAGCAAGTCCGGCAAAACTCGTCCAGATGCTTTACGAAAAAGCGATAGAGGTTCTGAAAGAGGCAGAAAAGTTGTTGGAGGAGAAAAAATTCGTTGAGTTCAGTGAGAAGGTCACACGTGCACAGGACATAATCACAGAGCTCAATCTTTCTCTGAACATGGAAAAAGGCGGCACCATCGCTCAGAACCTGAGAGCACTTTACAACTACATGTTCCAGAGACTGGTCGAAGGTAACGTGAAGAAAGATCTTGAGAAGATCAGAGAGGTCGAAGGTATGCTCTCGGAACTTCTGGAAGTCTGGAAAGAAGCCATGAAAAAGGCAGGAAATGTAACTTCTTCGGAAAAAAAGCAGGGGGGACTGAATCTCATGGGGTGACCATAAAAAGGGCGAGCGAGGTTTCCGTCATTGACCTTGTGAATCTTGTGAACGAGATCTTCAAAGATTACGCGGTTCCTGTGAACTGGGATGTGTACAACTTCAACCTCGATGTGAGGGAGAATTCCATTTCCCTGGAGGATTCCTTCGTGTTCTTCGAGGAAGAAAAGCCGGTGGGATTTGTTCTTCTGTGCATAAGAAAGGATCGGGGAAGGATAGATTCCATGGGAGTGATAAAGCCCAGAAGAGGCACAGGCCTTGCCGATATGATTCTGAAGCACGCTCTGGAACACCTCGTTTGGAAAGGTGTAAAGAGCGTCGTTCTTGAAGTGGTTTCAACGGATCAAAGGGCGGTTAGATTCTACGAGAAAAACGGATTCAAAAAGAAGAGAAATCTTCATAGCTTCGTTTTGGACAGAATCGTCGAAGGAACAGGCGATGTGAGATTCTTCGAAACGGACGAAAAAAGAATCCACATGTACTCTCTGAAAGCGAAGACAGACTTCAACAGGAATCCAAACTGGCAGAGAGAGAGTTTAACGCTTCTTCTTGCAGACAAACGGTACAGAATGGAAAGGGCAAGCTGGAAGGACGGGGAAGGATACCTGGTCTGGGGGGAAACTCCACAAAGTTCTTTCATCGTCGATGCCTTCGCCTTTCGTGGAAACTTGGATGAGTTCATCAGAGAATGTGTCGATCATATCCAGAAAGAAAGCAAAAAGAGTCTGGTGACCTGCACGGCCGTTCCTGAGGACGATCCACTTTCCCATGCTCTTGAGGCGAACGGCTTTCAGAGGATGCTCACACAGTACGAGATGGAGTTGAGACTGGTTTGAGAAAGGCTGTACTGTTCGATCTGGACGGTACCATACTCGACTTCGAAAAAAGCGAAGAAATGGCATTGAAAGAGACGTTTCTGAGACACAGGATTCCTCTCACTGAGGAACAAGTGCTGTTGTACAAGCAAATAAACAGAAAATGGTGGAAGATGCTCGCAGAAAAGAAGGTATCCAAAGAGGAAGTTGTCGTTGCAAGGTTCGAGGAGTTTTTGGGAAAAATAAGATCTTCTCTGGATCCTGAAATTGTGGCAAGGGAGTACCTTGAATTCCTCTCAGAGGAAGCGCATTTTCTCCCCGGTGCCGAGGATTTCCTGAAAGAGTTGAAAAGAAACGGTGTTAGAATGGCTGCAGTCACGAACGGTGTCCGATCCGTTCAGGAAAGAAGGAGCAAAAAACTCGGTCTTGAGAGGTTCTTCGAGTTCGTCCTTACCTCAGAGGAAGCAGGGGCTGAAAAACCAGATCCACGCATTTTCTGGATTGCTCTCGAGAGGATGGGATTGAAAAGAGAAGACGTTCTTTACGTAGGAGACGATCCAGCAAGTGATCTTGAAGGAGCCAGAAACGCTGGAATCGATTTTGTTCTTTTCTCACCTTCGGAAAGTGTTCCAACAGAATTTCCCATTGCGAGAAATTTTAAAGAACTGAAGAAGATCCTGAAACTTCTGTGAGGTTTTACATGGAAGTTATACGTTTGATCATTGGAACGTTACTTGTATTGTTGTACAATTATACAAGGAAGGTGGGAAAATGAGTGTTGAGGAGATCTTCAAAGCACTCTCATGCAAATGGAGAGTGAAAATACTTAGGGAGATCGCAAAAAAGGACCTTTGTATGTGCGAGATGGAAGCAATGGACCATCTTGATCCATCAACACTTTCAAGACACGTATCCGTCCTGAAGAGAGCAGGACTGGTGGATATGATTCGTGAGGGAAAGAGAAAAAGACTTATTTTGAAAGATCCGCGCGTTCTTGAACTCATAGAACTTGCGGAAAAAATTGTCGAAGGGAGGAAATAAAAAATGGCGAAGAACTGGTATCCAGTGATCGATTATGATAGGTGTACCGGATGTTTGACCTGCGCGAATTTCTGTCCGCACGGTGTCTACGCGGTTAAAGATGGAAAGCCGCTGGTTGCCAATCCGGATGAGTGTGTGGAGTTCTGCAGGGGTTGTCAGAAGATCTGTCCAGTCGGAGCGATAAATTATTCTGCGGAGGTGAACGTCAATGGGTAAGAAGGGCCTACTTCTGTGTGTCTGTCAGGGAACCTGTCCCTCATTTCATAAGATGAACATATTCGAAGTGTTGAACACTTTCAGAAGAGAAAAAGCGGTTGATTTTGTGGCGATACATCCACAACTTTGTGCAGACGATGGTGATGCCTTCCTCAAAGAACTCCTCAAAGACGCAGATGTGGATAAACTGTACGTGGCAGGATGCGATCCTACGATGCAAAAGAAGATGTTCAAAGATGCATTTGAGGCTGTGGGTTTTGACAAAGAAAAACACGTGGGTGTTGATATAAGGAACATGTCAACAGAGGAAGCCGTGAGTGCTATAAAGGAAGCCTTGGAACTCATGAAATGAAAAACCCCGCCGCCTGGCGGGGTTTAAACTTTGAGTATTTCCTTTATATCCTTTTCCGGTTCTGAAATCGTCTTCAACCCAAACTCCGTGGTGAGCACTTTCAGGATGTCTTCGTTCACCCACGCTGGAAGAATGGGACCAACGTAGATGTTTTTCAAGCCGAGCGCAAGAAGGGTCCACAGGATCGCTACTGCTTTTTGTTCCATCCAGGTGAGAACGAGTGTGAGAGGAAGTTCTGTGACCGGAACACCAAAGGTCTTCGCGAGTGCCTCCGCGATCTCTATGGCCACGATCGTATCGTTACACTGTCCCACATCGATGAGTCTTGGGATTCCTTCTATGTCTCCAAGATCCAGGTCGTTTATTCTGAACTTTCCACAGGCAAGGGTGATGACAACCGTCTCTTTTGGAAGTTTCTGAACGAATTCTCTGTAGTATTCATTCCTTTTGAACGGAACGTCACAACCTCCAACGACGAGAAAGTGTTTGATCTTTCCGGCTTCAACGAGTTCTTTTATTTTATCTGCGAGGGAAGCCACAACGGACGTTGAAAAACCCGTTCTCAGTTTGTAATCACCTGGTTTTTCTTCAAGATCGGGAAGGCTCTTTGCCTTTTCTATCACTTCGGTGTAGTCATAACCATCTATGTGTTTCACACCGGGAAGTCTTGCTATGCTTGTTGTGAACATCCTGTCCCTGTAGGAATCGCTCGGTATCAGCACACAGTTGGAGGTTCCCAGGATGGCGACCGGGTACTCCGCAAAAAGTTTTTTCTGATCGTACCATGCCTTTCCAAGATTTCCAGCGAGGTTCTTGTACTTTCTCAAACCGGGATATCCATGTGCCGGTAGCATTTCAGAGTGAGTGTAAACGTAGACGTTAGTTCCCTCAACCTGTTTCAGGAGTTCTTCAAGAGCCTTCAGGTTATGGCCTGTTACGATGATTCCCTTTCCCTTTTTGGTTCCTGTTTCCACCTCAACGGGGGTTGGCTCACCATAGGTTTCGATGTGGGCTTTTTTCAAAAGTTTCATCACCTTCAAGTTCATTCTTCCCGCTTCAAGGGCGTACTCCACGAAAGACTGTGCATCGAAGTTCACGTTGGTCAGGGTACTGTAGAGTGCTTCGTCAAGAAAGCCAGCGATCTCAGGATCATCGTAACCAAGTTCTCTTGCGTGGTAATAGTAGGCAGAGATTCCTTTTATGGCGAATATGAGGTTGTCCTGGAGTCTCGCGAGTGTTGGGCTTTTTCCACAGACTCCGTACTCGGTACAACCCACACCCTTTGCCGTCTGTGAACACTGGTAACAGAACATCTGCATACTTTTCCCTCCTCTCGTTAAGGCTTTCACGTAGATTATAATTAGGTTGTGATTACTCTGTCCGTAACAATTGTTACGGGGGTGAGAGAGTGTTATTAGAAAAGCTCCTACAACACGGCCAAATACTCACATTCAAAGAAGGTGAAACAGTCAGATATCAGGGGGACCCGATAGACGATATCCTCGTCCTTCTTGAGGGCTCTCTGAGAACAGAACACGTCTCTGAAAATGGAAAGGTTCTTGAGATCGATGTGATAAAGCCCGTTCAGATAATAGCATCCGGCCTTGTTTTTTCCAGAAAACCAGTGTATCCGGTGAACGTGATAGCGAAAGAAGATTCAAAGGTTCTATCGATACCGAAGGAGAGGTTCCTTGAACTTCTCATGAAAGACAGAAATCTCCTTCTTTTCTTCCTTGAAGACGTGTCGGAGCACTTCAGGATCGTCTCTGAAAAACTCTTCTTTCTCACTACAAAGACGCTCAAGGAAAAGGTTGTTCACTACCTCGTTCATCACATGAACAGTGATGGAGAGGTGGTGCTTCCTGTGAGTGTGGAAGAGCTTTCCAGAATCTTTGGATGTGCTAGGCCGGCACTCTCCAGAGTGTTCCAGGATCTTGAAAAAGAGGGTTTCATAGAGAAGAAGGGAAGAAGGATAAAGGTTCTGAGAAATTTCCTGGAGAATGGTAAAATCTGAACAAAGGAGGGGGGTAATAGGATCAGGGGCGTTGCTTTTTTCTTTCTGATTCTATCTGTTTTTGTTTTTTCGCAGCATCTTCGAATAGCCCTCGATGAAGACTACGCTCCTTTCTCCTTTTACGATGAGAACGGAAATTTTGTTGGTATCTCCATTGATTTCTGGAAACTCTTTTCTGAGAAGACGGGGATAGAGGTGGAACTCGTCCCTGCGAAATGGCAACTGGCTCAGCAGATGGTCCTCGAAAAACAGGTAGATGCCATCGATCAGATCTTCAAAACCCCGGAAAGAGAAAAGTTGCTTTCTTTTTCCAAGCCCGTCTTTGAGATGAGATCCTGTGTGTTTTTCAGAAAGGACCTTCCCGTAGAGAACTTTTCCGATCTTTCTTCATACGTTGTCGGTGCCCTCAGGGGAGAAGGCATGGTAAGTACTCTCCTTCAGAAAAATCCAGATGTGCGGTTTGAATTTTTCGATAACTACTCTTCCTTGATGAAAGCTCTCAAAGAAAGAGAGATATCTGTTTTTCTTGGAGACGACATCGTTGCCAGATACTACCTTTCAAAGGAAGAGCTTCTCTCTGATTTTTTAACACTTCACCTCGAGACGAACAACCTCTATGTTGCTGTCTTAAAGGAAAACAAGAGCATTCTGGAAGTTATAAATTCAGGTTTATCTCTTGTATCCGAAGATGAGAAGAACAAGATTATAAGAAGATACATCCCACTTGTTGTGGTAGTTCCATCATGGTTGATGAAGGTAATCTTTTATGGTTCTGTCGTGTTCTCGGTAGCCCTTGGTATTTCCGTTGCTTTCGTTTATCTTCTTAGAAGAAAGGTAGAAGAGCAAACTTACCAACTGAAACTGAAAAACGAAGAATTGGAAGCCCAAAACGAAGAAATAGAGGCTCTCTATCAGGAAGTCTCAGCGAATCAGGAAGAGATAGAAAGACTCTACAGCGAGATCAGAGAACTGAACGAAAGATTTAGGTACTCGATCAAGGAACTTTCGAAACTGGTTTTCATAGAGGATACTTCGAAATTTGCCTCTGAACTTGCGGAGATAATCAGAGACCTCCTTGAGGCAAAGAACGTGAAGGTGGTACTGGACGATCAAACGTTTGGGGAAGCAAATGGAGAAACCTTTGAGATCTCCCATTCAAAGAAAAGTCACGGTTATGTGATGATAGAAGGTGATTTGGGCGAGGACGAAAGAGAGGTTCTTCGAGCCTTTCTGAACATCGTCTCTGCCATTCATACCTACAGAGAACTGGTGAGGAAGGAAAAGAAACTGCACAGAGACATCGTGAGAACGTGGGTGAGGGCACTCGAGTACTACGATTACTACACAAAGGGACACTCTGAAGAAGTGGCGTATTATGCCGTTGAGATCGGAAAGATGTTCAACATGGATGGCAAAAAACTGGAAAAGCTCTACTGGGCTGGACTTCTTCACGATATCGGTAAGATATACGTTCCCCAGATTATTCTTAACAAAACCGATAAGCTCAACGAACGTGAGTTCGATGTGATAAAAATACACCCCGCGAAGGGGTACGAACTGGTCAAGGAAATAGATGGTTTCGAAGACGTGGCACTCTGGATAAGACACCACCACGAAAGATGGGATGGGAAAGGCTATCCCGATGGCCTGAAGGGTGAAGAGATAGAGTTTGAAGCACGTATCCTGTGTGTATCAGATTCCTACCAGGCGATGAGAAGTGACAGACCGTACAAGAAGGGAAAGACCGTTGAAGAGGCAATTCAGGAGCTTCTCAGAAACGCTGGAAGACAGTTTGATCCTGTGATCGTGGAAAAGTTCATCGAGTTTTTGAGGAAGGGGGGAGATCTTGGAACTGGGCATCAGGGGTAAAAATGCTCTTGTTCTTGCAGGAAGCAGGGGAATAGGAAAGGCAGTTGCAGATACCCTGAGAAAAGAAGGTGCCAATGTTGTGGTCTGTTCAAGAAATGAGGAACTGTTGAAGAAAACAGGACACGAGTACGTGGTCTGTGATCTGAAAAGGGAACCAGACAGGTTATTTGAAAAGGTAAAAGAGGTGGACATCCTCGTTTTGAACATGGGAGGACCAAAACCGGGATACTTCGATGAGTTGACGGATGAAGATTTCAAGGATGCCATCGACAGCTTGTTTTTGAACATGGTGAAGGTTGTGAGGGGATATCTTTCTGGAATGAAAAGAAAACGCTGGGGAAGAATCGTTGCCATCACCTCTTTTTCTGTTGTTTCTCCTCTGGAGAACCTCTACACCTCGAACTCTGCAAGAATGGCCCTCACAGGTTTTCTGAAGACCCTTTCTTTTGAAGTGGCACCCTACAACATCACGGTCAACTGTGTGGCACCCGGCTGGACAGAAACGGAGAGAGTGAAAGAGCTCCTCAATGAGAACAGGAAAAGACAGGTGGAATCACAGATTCCTATGAAGAGAATGGCAAAGCCAGAGGAAATAGCAAATGTAGTGGCGTTTTTGTGTTCTGAAAGGGCTTCCTACGTCACTGGACAAACCATTGTCGTGGATGGGGGTCTTTCGAGATTTCCCCTCTGAAAGAAAAAAGAGGGGCAAAGAGCCCCTCATCCGAGAACCTTCTTCCACACCACAGGTATTTCTGGCAGAAATTTGGTGGGGAGTTTCGGATGATAAGGTAATACCCTCACCGCGTAGAACCATCCAGGAGAGCCAAGATGGCCGAGGGCGCCGTTGACATAACTGTAGACAAACAGATTTCCTTCTCTTCTGTGTTTTCTTATCTGTATCACCCTCCAGATCTCCAGATCTTCCATGCTTTCTCCTCTTCCAATCAAAAGTTCAACCAACACATCATCCGGTGAAAGATCTCCTAGTTTCACCGTCACTTCCACACTTCTTGTGTCTTCGAGAACGATTCGTTCTATGGAGACGTTGTTCCAGCTTTTGAGTATCTTTTCCTTCCAGGAACCTAACTTTTCGGTGTTTTCTCTTCTTTCGAGCCACTCTTTGTTCACAAGTCCTTTTATGTAGAACTTCTCCGTGTACTCTTTTAGCATTCTGGTGGTGCTGAATCTTGGTGCAACACTCTTTATACTCTCTTTCATCATGAAGACCCATTTTTCCCTGTTTCCATAGTAGGTTGGAATGATTTCGTTTTCGAGGAGATCGTAGAGTGCTTCCGCGTCCCTGGGATCGTCCGCTTCTGTTTCCGGAAGAACACTTTCATCGCCTATGACCCAGCCGTTTCTACCGTTGTACCCTTCAACCCACCATCCATCGTAGACACTCGCGTTCAGAACACCGTTGGCTGCTGCCTTCATTCCGCTCGTTCCACTTGCTTCCATGGGTCTTCTCGGGTTGTTCAGCCACACGTCCACTCCCGACACCATGAGCCGTGCCATTCCGATGTCGTAGTTTTCCAGAACGATGATCCTGTTTTTGAACTCAGGCATCTGCGAGACTTCGTAGATACGTTTCAAAAATTCCTTCCCCGCATCGTCTCTTGGATGGGCTTTCCCCGCATAGACTACATAAACGGGTCTTTCTGAATCGTTGAGGATCTTCTTGAGTCTTTCCAGGTCGCTGAGCAGAAGAACTGCTCTCTTGTAAGTGGCAAACCTTCTTGCAAAGCCTATGATGAGCGAATTTTCATCGATGTTCGGCACATCTTCGTCGATTCCCAGTCTCTCGTTTCTTCTTCTTACTGATTCTTTTATGTACTCGATGAATCTCTTCTTCGCTCTCAAGTGAGCCTGCCAGAGTTCTTCGTCTGGAATCCTGTCGATACCGTACCAGATACCTTCAAGGTCGGTGTGATCTCTCCATACCCTTCCGAGGTACCTGTCGTACAGTTTTCTCATCTCACGGTTGATCCAGGTTCCCATGTGAACGCCGTTCGTTATCCCTTCGATCGGTATTTCTTCCACTGGAACGCCCTGCCATACGCTCTTGAACATTTTTCTGGAAACTTCAGCATGCAACTTGCTGACGCCGTTTATGAAGGAGGACGTTCTCAGAGCAAGGTACGTCATGTTGAAACTGCCTGTTTCATCTTTTCCAAGATCCATGAGAAGGTCTTTCTTTTCGAAGCCTTCGAAGAACTTCGAAAGTTTCCTTTCCACGAGGTCAAAGGGAAATCTGTCGTGTCCCGCGGGAACGGGTGTGTGTGTTGTGAACACCGTGGTTTGCCTTACGATCTCGAGAGCCTCTGTGAAAGAATATCCTTCTTCCATGTAGTTCTTTATCCTCTCGAGAGAAGAAAACGCTGGATGTCCTTCGTTCAGATGAATGACTCCTGGTTTCAGGTTCAGCGCCCTGAGAAGTTTCATTCCTCCAATTCCAAGGAGTATCTCCTGGGAGACCCTCACATCGGGTTCCGGGTTGTAAAGGTAGTTGCAGATCTTTCTGTATTTTTCCTCGTTTTCCTCGAAGTCTGGATCGAGCAGATACAGACTCACCCTTCCTACCTTCACTTCAAATACGCGTGCCTTCACCACGGTACTGTCGAGAGGAACCTCCACGATCACCTGGTTTCCCTTTTCATCCTTCAGGGGTTTCATGGGTAAGTCCTCTGGGTTGTAATCAGGGAAGATCTCTATTTGTCTTCCGTCTTTGTCGATCTGCTGAGTGAAGTATCCGTGCTTGTAGAGAAGTCCGATCGCTATGAGAGGAAGCCCAAGATCGCTTGCGGATTTGAGATGGTCTCCTGCGAGGATCCCAAGACCACCGGAGTAGATCGGAAGGGCCTTGGTCAAACCGTACTCCATACACATGTAAACGATCCTCTCGTCCCATTCGGGGTAGTTCACGTTGAACCAGGTGTCTTCCTTTTCCATGTAGTCTTTGAATCTTTCGAGGGTGAGCTCGTAGAGAGATATGAAATCGTCATCCTTCGAAAGCTCTTCAAGTCTCTCATCAGAGACTTCTTTCAGTATTTTAACGGGGTTTCTGTGTTCTTCCCAGCCTTCCGGATCGATCTTTCTCCAGAGTCTCTGAGCTGGCCTGGACCAGCTCCACCAGAGGTTGTAAGCGAGTTCTTCAAGGTGTTCAAGGTTCTCCGGAAGCTTCTTCAGCACAATTTCTCCTCCTCTCGGGGAAGTTTCTTTCAGAAGTATTCTACGTTGATTATAAGATGGTGTCAATTAAAAAATATTTCTGTAAACATTCTGGAGAAAAACTTTAAACCTGGCAGGAGAGATGGCGGGATTCAAAATCCTGCCACTTCATAGAACTTGTAAGCTATCTCGTGTGTTCTTCTTTTCAGCTCTTCAAGATCTCCATGGAACATCTTCCAGAGGATTTTTGTCGTGTACATGAGTGAGAACTTCGAGAGCATGTTCCTGAGTTCTTCTGCGTTTTCGCCTGGCACCTTCACCATGGTGGTCTCGAGCCACTCTTCGTAGAGACCGATGGAAAGGCTCTTCGACTCGTCTATGAGAGAGTTCATGGAGGAGACAAGATCGTAGAGATGGAAATACCTGGCAAGTTGAGAGATGAGATTTTTGTCCACATCCCAGTTCAGTTCTGCTGGAACGGGTTCGTAGTACGAGAAAAAGATGGTACCGTTTGGAAAATCCGCCGAGGAGATCTCGAGTTCTCTTTCCATGAAGGCCTTGCTGTCGTAGTAACTCATCATGAAAACGGGGACTTTCTTCATCAGAATTTTTAGATCTTCCGGGTGAACCTTCGCACTTCCGATCTTCATGTTGAGATTGAGTGAGATCTTCTTTGGTTTGACGAAGAAATCGAGTCCTTTGTGGATTATGTGTGTCATTTTTCAGCCTCCCCGTACCATTCGATCAGATCTTCGAAGATCTTTTTCGACAGGTCCATACCCTTCTCGCTCAAAAAAATTTTACCATCTTTCACCTTCACATAACAAGCATACTCTTTTTGTAACTTCTTCACCAGAAACATGAGCTTTTCTACGCGTTTCAGTTCCACCCCTTCTTTCGTTCTGAGCCCCATGAAGAGGGTCTCCAGAGCTTCCTCTTCTTCTGTGTTTTCGTGCTGATAGTCGTATGGAAAGACCTTTTCCTTCACCATTTTGGTGTACATGGGAAGGTCAGAAACGTTAGTGTATCGAAATCTTCCAAAGTGACCACCTGCGGAAGGGCCAAAGCCCAGATAGTCATGATTTCTCCAGTAAAAGAGATTGTGCTTTGATTCTTTTCCCGGTTTGGCAAAGTTCGAGATTTCGTATCTTGAAAAACCTCCGGATTTCAAAAATTCAACGAATGCATCGTGCCTTCTTTCCACTTCCTCGGAATCCGGCAGCGTCAAAAGATTCTTCTTTAAAAGGCTATGCAACGTGGTGTTTTCATCCACTTCGAGGAAGTATAGGGACACATGTTGTGGGGTGAACTTTTCAAGAAAATGAAGGTTTTTCCTCATCGTTTCGTCCGTTTCACCGGGAAGGCCGAGTATGAAATCGAAATTGACGTTGTCGAATTCCTCCAGAACGAGTTCTGCCTTCTCTTTGATCATTTTCTCATCGTACAGACGGCCACACCTTTTCAGCACCTCGTCGTCACAGGACTGAACGCCCAGACTGATTCTGTCTATACCCATCTTTCTGTAAGATCTCAGTTTTTCCCGATCAACGGACTCTGGATTGACCTCGATCGTTATCTCATGTGGTGAAAACTTCTTTGAGACCTTTTCCAGTTTCTCTAAAATCTTCTCCAGAAAAGAAGGGGGAACAAGTGAAGGCGTTCCCCCACCGAAATATACCGTCTCTATCTCACTTTCTTCCAGTACATCCCTGTAGAGTTCTATCTCCTCAAAGACGAGAGACAGATACTCTTCAAAATCTTCAGAAACAAGGGAGTAGAAGTCACAGTACACGCACTTTCTTTTGCAGAAGGGTATGTGTACGTACACCGCCAATCTCATGATTTTTTGCTCTCGATCAGTTCTTTCAATTTCTCGAAGTTTACCTTGTACTCGTAGAGAGGTGTTTTATCACCCTTTCTTGAGAGTTCTTCGAAGGTTTCCTTGTTCTTGTTGATGTAGAATATCCCAAGTGGAAGTTTTTCTGTTTCTATGGCTCTTTTGAAGGCAAGTTCTCTGTCTGTAGGATCGTGATCTTTCAGATAGTACGTGTTCTCCCTGTACCATTCGTAGGTGTTCAGTTTGTTGAAGGTGACACAGGGCTGAAGGATGTCCACCAGTGCGTATCCTTTGTGCTTCATCGCCTCTTTAAGAATCTCTTTTGTGAACTCCACGTCTCCTATGAAGGTTCGGGCAACAAAAGAAGCATCGAGGGCTATGGCTACCGCTATGGGATTGAATGGTTCCAAAATCACACCATCCACCTGAACGGGTGTCCTGAATCCCTTCAGACTGGTTGGTGATGCTTGCCCTTTGGTAAGACCGTAAACCTGATTGTCATGCACGATGTTCACGATATCCGGATTTCTTCTTATCGTGTGGATGAAGTGGTTCCCACCTTCACCGTACATACATCCGTCTCCACTTTCTGCGATCACTAAAAGATTAGGGTTTGCTGTCTTTATCGCCGTTGCCACAGGAAGGGCTCTTCCATGAAGGCCATTGAACATGTGTACTCCAACGTACTGTGGCATCTTTGCTGCCTGACCTATCCCAGAGACTATGACCACTTTTCGCGGATCAACGTTCAGTTCCTCCAGTGCTTTCATCAGTGCTGTTCTTATCCCAAAGTTTCCACATCCTGGGCACCACGCGATGTCCTTGCTGATGTATTCATCGAGTCTCATTCACATCACCTCCAGAATCTTCTTTTTCAGCTCTTCCACAGAGAACTGGAGCCCACTGTATTTCAGGATTCTGTCCTTTATATGGAAGCCCGTCACCTGTCGAATCAAATTTGCAAACTGCCCGGTTGCATTTCCTTCTATTGCGACAACCTTTTCTGCCCTTTCCAGATGTTCCACAACAGAATCATCGATCGGCCAGACCTGGGAGAAATGAAGGAGTGCTACGCCACTCATACCTTCAATTGCCTCCTTTATGGGTTCCAGTGTGGAACCCCACGCAACCAGGAGAACCCTGTAGTTTTCGTCTCCGATCAACTTTGGTTTGATGGTATCTTTTTTCAACGTCTCACCTTTTCTGAGCCTTTTATCCACCATCCTCACACGGATGTCGAAATCTTCTGTAATGTGACCAAATTCATCGTGTTCATCGCTGTCTACTCTTACGAGTCCCTCGCCGTAGCCTGGAACCCCTCGTGGAGATATGCCATCCTCGTTTATGGCGTACCTGATGTAATCTTTGGAAGTCTTTACAGTGTACTTTTCGACTTTCAGTTCGTTTAAATTGAAACCTGGAAGGTTGTAGAACGAATCCACCAGATACTGATCGGTCAGGATGAAAACAGGAACCTGATATCTATCTGCCATGTTGAACGCCCTCTGGGTGAGATAGAACGCCTCTTCTATGTTACCGGGAGCGTATATGACCCGCGGAAATTCCCCATGTCCCGCATAGAGGGCAAGGTTCAGATCAGCCTGTTCTGTCCTTGTAGGAAGTCCTGTGGCAGGACCGGGTCTTTGTGCAAGGTGTATTACAGCAGGAGATTCTATCATTCCTGCAAGGCTCAACGCTTCTTCCATGAGAGCAAAACCACCGCCTGAGGTGGTAACGAGTCCCCGAGCACCGGCGTACCATGCACCTACAATCATGTTCATGGCAGAGATCTCATCTTCTGCCTGTTCCACTACGATTCCAAAATCGTTTTTGTGCAGGGCAAGAAAGACCAGAACTGAAGTAGAAGGAGACATGGGATAAGAGGAAACGAAGTTACACCCTCCTGCTATGGCTCCAAGTCCTACCGCTTCTGCTCCATTCAGAAGAACTTCGTCCTTTATCGAAGGATCTTTCTCAACATCGAAACCAACCTTCTCTGAAAATTCCTGCCCTCTTCTGTACCCTTCCATTGCGGCTCGAATGTTGTCTCTCACCACGTTTTCTCCCTTTTCTCTGAACTGTCTTGTGATTTGCTCTTCGATGGCAGATCTTTCCGCTCCGAGAAGTCCGGAGAGAAAACCTATTGCTACAGAGTTTGCGTATATTCTGTTTCCGACCTGCTTTGCTATTTCTAGAAATGGAACCACTATTTTTTCACCTTTTTCCTCTCCTATGAACTCTCCTTCTCCGACTATTAGGGTCTTTTCTGTGATGCGTTTTTTCAACCTTTCTGTGGCGCCTTTTCCAAGAGGAACGAGGATATCTATTCTATCAACGAAAGCTCGCACTCTTTCAGAGGAGACCCTGATTTCGGTGGTGTTGTTTCCTCCTCTTACACGGGACATGTATTCTTTAGTGGCAAACACGTGAAATCCGGAGTTCTTCAGAATGCGAGTGAGAACGTGTTCAACGGTCTGAATACCCTGACCCGCTTCACCACTCAAAACGATGCTCACGTCTTTCATTCTTTTACACCTCTCTTCTTGAATTTGTTCTTGTACAGAAGATCATCGGCTTTTCCAAGAGCCCTCTCGATCGGTATGAAACCGTCTATTTCCTCGTAGCCAAAAGAAAAACTCAACTCAAAGGGAAGATCGAGTCTTTTCAGATTTTCTTTCAATCGTTCCAGGACGGGATGAACGTTTTCTTGACTGCTTTCTGTAAGAACAAGAAGGAATTCATCACCTCCGTATCTGAAGACGAGATCTGATTCCCGAACCGTGTCCTTCAAGATTTTCACGAATTCCTTGAGCGCTCTATCTCCCATCAAATGACCATAAGTGTCGTTTATCATCTTGAGGCCGTCCACATCCAGTATCACCAGAATAGATTTCTTCTGGTTTCGTCTGAGCCAAGCCATGTGGGAGAAGATCCATTCGTTGAAATAGTGTCTCGTGTAAGCACCGGTTAATGAATCTCTCATAGCCATTTCCTGATACTTCTTGTGAAGCTGATACTCTCTTAAGTAAAGAAAGATCACTTCTGCAAAGGTGTTGAGAACACCAAAGATGAAAGGTGGTATTTTTGTTTTTGAAACAAAAACAAGGCGATAGAGTGGAAATCCTTCGCCCTTCAACTGGATAGAAACGTAGTGAGTGTTTTCTATCTGGAACTCCTCTATCCTTTCTGTCGTCTTCTTGAAATTAAGCTCCGTTCGTTCAAGACCGATGGAAAAAACAATTACGTTCTCTTTGAAAACAGCTCCGCCTGAGAAAATTTCGCTTGCTTCTATCATCTTTTGAAGTGATTCTTTCAGGAAATCCTCGACAGAGATCTGTTTTCTGAAAAGAAGCAAAAGTGTCAAAATCGTGCCCATGATCTTTTGAAAACGGTGTTCCTTTTCCAGAGATCTTTTCAAAAGAAGGTAGGTACTTGCAAGGTTTCCAAGGAGTTTGAGGGTCTTCTTCGAAAGATCAGAAAACTGGCTGTGTGGGGAGTCGAGGGCGATGTTTCCGAGAAACTCGTCCCCAGCGAACAGGCCAACAACAAGACTCTTTCTTGTTCCTCGGAGAGTCTTTTCAAAGAACTTCCACATATCGTCTGGTAGAAGATCTTTATCGTATTCCAGAAAGTTCACCTCGACAGGTTCCTTTCCGGCACGAAACAGGTACCTCGCAGGAAACCTTTTTCCGTAGAGATCCATTGTGTGTCCTCTTGAGGAGACAAAGATCCAGTCTCCTTCATCTGTGATACGTGACACACTACCTTTGGTCGCTTCAGGTACCACAGACATGGCGATATCCAGTATTGCTTGAAAGAAAGCCTCCTCTAACATATCTGGATCGAGTTTCGATAGACCCTCTACGATGATGTTGAACCTCTTTTCAAGCTGTGAATAGTCTTTTGTTCGCTTTACCGCAAGAAAGAAAAGAAAGATGGAAAACGCAAGTACCGCAAGAGAGGAAAAAAGTAACACATACATTATCTCAGCTCCTCACAACTCCAGCGATTCACCGGGTTCCAGAATCACACACTCAACACCCATTTTCTCCACTTTCTTCTTGAAGAGCTCCACGTCGGCGAAGATGATCTCCCATGTTCCATAGTGCATGGGAACGACCTTCCTCGGGTTTATCATTGAAACTGCCCTGACAGCATCTTCCACATCCATGACGAAATTTCCACCGATCGGAAGGAAAGCCACGTCCACGTTCTCTTCTTTCAGAAGTTCCATTTCTTTAGTCAAACCCGTATCCCCGGCGTGGTATATTTTCTTTTCCTCGAGTGTGATGAGAAAGCCACCAGGATTTCCTCCATAGATAATACTTTCACCATCGAGAATGCCAGATCCATGAACAGCGGGTGTCATCTTCACCCTTCCAAAGTCGAACAGATAACTTCCTCCAATATGCATGGCATGTGTCTTCACACCTTTTTTCCCAAGATACTGGCAGATCTCGTAGTTGGAAATCACCGTGGCATCGTTTTTCTTCGCTATCTCCACGGCGTCTCCCAGATGATCTCCATGCCCGTGTGTCACAAGTACGTAATCGATCTTTGGAAGGTCTTCCAGTTTCACAGGACACACCGGATTTCCCGTTATGAAAGGATCGATGATGAGGTTTTTCTTTCCTTCTACAAGCACGGTGGCGTGACCAAGGAACGTGATTTTCATGATACCACCCCCCTATTTCAGATTATACTCTTTTTTGAAATTAACGATTGAGGGATAGACAAAGAAGTTTTTCCTTCCATTAACTGGAGATTTTTCTTCCGTGGTGTTAGAATTGTTTTGCGTAAATCCTTTCCGGGAGGTGATCTTCAAGTGGAAAGCACCAGTCTTCCCCCGTAGTAATAAAGACAGGGAGGTGTGAAAATGAAGATAAGAGTGGAGATCGATCTTCAGGAACTGATCGAAAAAGGCGACTTCAAAACGTTGAAGAGGGTTCTGGAGCAGCAAGATCCTGCCGATGTGGAGGAAATGATCGAAAAACTCCCACCCGATTTGAAGGTTGTGGTTTTCAGACTCCTCCCCAAAGACAAGGCAGCCGAAGTGTTCAGCGAACTTGAACCGGATGATCAGATTGAACTCATAAAGCTCTTCAGAGAAGAACGACTGAAAGAGATCTTCGAGTCGATGGACCCGGACGACAGAGTAGAACTGCTCGAAGAGATGCCGGCTAATGTGGTGAAGAAACTTCTGTCCTATCTTTCTCCAAAGGAAAGAGAAGAGATCCTGGCGATACTCAACTACCCGGAAGACTCTGCTGCAAGACTTGCCACCACAGAGTACGTGGAGCTTTTCGAGGACTTGACGGTTCAGGAATCACTGGACAGGGTGAGAAGAGAAGGAAAGAAAAAAGAGAACATCTACTCTCTTGTTGTGATAGACAGAACGAGAAAACTCAAAGGAACCGTTGAACTCAGAGACCTGATCACCGCCGAACCGAATCAGAAAATCTCAGAGATCATGGATAGAGAGCCTGTATTCGTTCATGCCACTGACGACCAGGAGGTCGCAGCAGAACTCATGAAGAAGTACGACCTGCTCATGCTACCGGTGGTTGACAGTGAAGAGAGATTGATAGGTGTGATCACTTTCGATGACATAGTGGACGTCATCGAAGAAGAGGCAACGGAAGATATCCAGAAGATGGCCTCAATGAGTGCAACCTACACGTCTTATTTTCATACTCCCACGTGGAAACTCATCCTCAAAAGATCTCCGTGGCTTGCTGTCCTGCTTCTTCTCGAGAGTGTGAACGGTAACATCATCTCAAGTTACGAAAAATTCCTCGCCTCGATACCGGTGATAGCAGCTTTTATTCCCACCATGATTGGTTCCGCTGGAAACACGGGCGCTCAGATTTCGGCGCTTGTGATAAGGGGTTTCACACTGAACGAGGTGACCATAAGGGACTGGTGGAAGGTTTTGCTGAGAGAATCGCTGATTGGATCCATTCTGGGTCTGATCCTCGCGGGTGTTCTCTATCTGAGGGCTTTTCTGATCTCTTCTGACCCCACGTTGAATTTCGCCGTTGCGACTGCCCTTCTTGTATTGATACTGTACGCGAATGTGATGGGGGCAATTTTGCCGTTCATCGCTCGGGTTTTCAGGATAGACCCAGCCTTCATGGCGGGACCACTTCTCACCACCATCGTTGATGTGACGGGTATCATGATATACTTCTACGTGGTTCACAGTTTCCTGACATGAAGAGGGGAAACGATGATCAAGCTGATGATCAAAACGGTTCTTCTGATATTTTCTTTTGTTGTGCTTTTCTCGAACGCCCTTCTTGGGCTTTTCTTCTTTTTCCTTCTTTCACTACCCCTGGTGAGGAACGCTGTCCTTGGAAGGCTCCCTGTGAAACTCAAAAAGAGTGTCACAGGAAAGGTTTACACGTACGAGTACAAAGAAGGCCTGAAGATGGACATTTACTATCCATCTGTGAAGAGAGAAAGTTACCCTTTCGTTCTCTTTGCACACGGAGGTGGATGGATCTCGGGTTACAGAAGACAACCAAACAACGTCTCATGGTACAGATTTCTCAACGCGAACGGTTTTGCCGTGGCCACCTTCGATTACAGATACGGTTATTTTCATTTCATCGAAGACATTCTGGAGGATCTGAAAAGTGCGATATCCTTCCTGAACGAAAACAAAGAGTACTTGATGGTGAAGACACTGAACCTTATGGGACTTTCCGCCGGTGGACATCTTGTTTTGTACCACGCTATGAGAGTTTCAAAAGAAGAGAAAAAGGATTTCGACGGGCACGTGGTTGCATGGTATGCTCCGTGTGATCTCCTTGACCTCTGGAGCCTGGAAACGACATCTCTCTTTGCAAGGTTTTCCGTTGCAACAACACTGAAAGGTCTTCCACTGAGAAAGCGAGAAGATTACGAATTCTACTCACCTGTTAACTGGGTGACTCCGAAAGCACCTCTTACCATGCTGGTTCACGGAATGAAGGACGAGGTCATCCCCTACATCTCTTCTGTTAAAATGTATAAAAAACTCAGGGAAAACGGTGTCGCTGCAAAATTGAGACTTCATCCCAAAGGAAAACACGGCTTCGAATTCGTTCTGAAAGATTCTCTGACCGCGAAGTTTCTCTACGAAACTGTTTCCTTCTTGAAGAGGTGAAACGGAGTGTTCGAGGATGTAAGAATACCCTCCGGGTATTCGCTGGGATACCTCCACAGGGGAAAGAAGATACGTGTTTCTATCTTAAAGTTCGAGTCAACCTACTCAAGAGCAGAAAAAGGTACGAACCCAGTGGAGGTCTACATCTTTTCTCCAAAGAGGAAAAAGCAGGGCTCGGTGATGATACTCCAGGGCCTCGGAAGTCAAAACGTGCTGTATCTCATCTGGATGGCACACTATCTTTCAAAAAGAGGGATAGAGGCAATTCTTCCAATTCTTCCGGGAAACTTCACCCGTGTTGCCGAAGGCTCTGTGAGTGGGAAAGATTACTTTTCTACCGATCTGGACAAAATGACCAGGTTCTGGGAACACGCCGTTGTGGATCTTTTGAGCCTTGTAGAACTTTTGAAAGCAAAGAACATGTGGCACGAGAAAAACTGCCTCTTTGGTTACTGTTTGGGTGGAATGATAGCCGTTTTACTCAACGCTCTGAGCGATGATTTCAAAAAGACGGTGATCATGATGGCAGGTGGGGACTTTGCCACACTGTTCTGGAAATCTCCCACCCTATCTTTTGTGAGACGGGAACTTAGAAGCGGAAAGGGAAAAGAGCACGGAATGACTGAAGAGGACACATTTTTCGAACTTTACAGGAAGGACCTGGAAAGACTCAGCGAGTTTTCATCGATTCGGGAGATGCTCTCTTCTGATATTCATTCCCTTTTGAAGATCGATCCTCTTGCCTATGCGAAGTTTGTGGACACCTCCAGAATCGTCATGATAGAGGCCATGTTCGACAAGGCTCTTCCAAAGAGCACAAGGAAGATCCTCTGGGAACATCTGGGAAAGCCAAGGAGAATAAAGGTCCCCTCAAGTCATGTGAGCTGGCTTCCTTTCCAGATGATCGTTGCCCGGTACGTGGTGAAACTCGTCAAAGATCAGGGTGTGAAGAATTGAAAGATTCATTTTCTCACTCAACTTCAGTCGCCACACATCGACGGGATCGGGCTCTCCACAGATATCCACCCCCAGGATCTTCCTTTTAGGGATGGACCGAAGAACGTTCAGAAGATCTTCCAGAAGGATGTTTCCTCTTTCCCATCCTGTCACATCCACGTCCAGAACATCCTTGTCGATGCTCAGATAAACCGGGTGTCTTCCAAGAAGTTTTAGAACCTTGTGTGGATCTGGTTCAGAGTAGAACACCCTGTGGATCTTTTCCTGTTCCTGAGCACCGACAATCACCACTCTCAACAGGTGTTTCAGTCTCAAGGATCTTCTGATCCAGTTGTCGCAGGTGAGAAACTCTCCTTCTCTGGCATCAAGATGATGGTCGAAGACGAGAAGAACAAATGGCCTTTTTATTCTCTTGATGATCAAATAAGTAAGATGGTGGAACTCCCCATCACCGAGAAAAGTGATACCTGGTCTTTCAGGAAGTATTCTCTCCACCTCGGCTATTTTTTCCGGAAGGATCACGTACCTGACACCAGTCATGTTTTCGAAGAAGACATGGGTGGCCAGACTTTTCAGAGCGGTCTGATTTTCGTACACCCCGTCGAAATCCAGGATGTGAATCTGAGGAGATGTCATAGAGAACACTCCCTCAGCTCTCCACCATCCTTTCCAGAAGAGACTTCAAAAGATCTTTCAGTGTTTTCTCTTCTTTCTCTGCCGTCTCAAGAAGAACTTTAGGATCTATATTCTTCTCTTTGAGTTCCCTTCTGTATGCTTCTATCCAGCGTTTCATAGTTCTGGAACCCACTTCTATGTGGAATTGAAGTCCAACGGCTTTTCTGTAGACGAATCCCTGATTTTCGTACTTTTCAGAAGTGAAGACTTTGGTTGCTACATGTGGAAGATCGAAAGTGTCCCCGTGCCACTGAAACACCAGTAGCCTGTCTGGAAAGTCACTAAAAAGGTTATCGTCAGAGACCTTTTCAACGAAGAACCAGCCTATTTCCTCACCGTTTTTCCCTCTGTAAACGTTCGCCCCAAGAACTCTGGCAAGCATTTGAGATCCCAGACAGATTCCAAGGAACGGAATTTCTTTTCTCAGAGCCTCTTCTATCAACTGAAATTCGTATTTCAAAAAAGGATATTTCTCTTCTTCGTAGGCCCCCATGTAACCTCCAAGAAGCACCACGAGGGAGTATTCCTCAATGGGTCTTCCAAGTTTTTTCCCTTTTGGGGTGTCCAGATATTCAAAACTCCATTTCTTCTCCCTGAAAATGTCTTCCATCATACCAAGATCCTCTATTTCGACGTGTCTTATGGCAAGCACTCTCACACTAGATACCTCCTTCAAGACGGATATGGAAGACACCGTCATTTAATTTGAAAAAGAGTCTAGGATTGAGATCAGATTCGATGAGATTCCCTTCGATGGTTTTTAAAAGAAGACCTTTACTTTTCTCGGCGAAATAAGAGGTTCCATTCGGTAGTTTGAACAGAGTCTCCAGAACACAGTCTTCCGCCTCAAAGTAAAGAGGAACCGTAACTTTTTGAAAGTCGAAGTTCACATTCAGAACACAGTTCCTCGCCTCTATCCGTGTGAACCTGTTCTCTTCGAACTCACCCTTCAGTTTGAAGACACCATTTTCCAAAGAAAGCTCGAGAGTGTCTTTTGGCAACTCAATCTCTACTACATTCAGTTCCAATCTTCTCCAGGACTGGCCCTTCACGATCAGATTCGGTCCTGCCTTTGACACCTCCACTCCATAAGACGTGGATACTCTGAACTCTTCTCCTTCGGAGAACTTAACTGCGATGCCACCACTTTTGAACAAGATCTTCTCCACACCCGTGAACACCTGGGACCTTTCAAGCGTTGACCCATAAGGCCACACAAGAAGAAGGACCAGAAAGGCAGTGAACACTCCAACACTTAGAAAATACAGCCATCTTTTTTTCAGACCAAGATAGAGAAAATACACTCCAACGGTTATCAGAATCAAGGGCCAGAACAAATTCAGGTTGTAAAATATCCTTTCAAAGAACGAAAAAGTAAGAAAGTCCAGAAACGTGGCCAGAAGTAGAAGAACACCGACGAAGACAAGAAAAATACCGAATATCACCCTCATTTTTCACTCCTCCTCAAAAGAAGAAGAACACCGAATATCAGTAGCAAAACGGCGAGAACCACCTTCCAGGATACACTGAACAGAAAGGGAACGAAGGCTGAAACAAGGAGAATCGCCCCAAGAAGAACGAGTAAACCTCCAAGAAGAATCTTCAGTCCCTCTGTGTTTTGAAATGGTCTGGTTTCCTCTTCTCCCTCTTCCTCTGGCATGATCAGCCACGCGACGATGTAGAGCAAAAGACCAGCACCCCAGGCGAGTGTGATGAGGACCCAGATGAGCCTTACAAGCGTGGGATCAACACCAAAGTACTCGGCGATTCCACCACAGACACCTGCTATGATCCTGTTCTTTTTCGATCTTTTCAGCTGATTCATGAACATCCCCCCTTTTAGAGAATTCTAACACGGAAGAAATTAGATTTTCCTTATTTTGTGGTAAAATTTTTCTCAAAGAAGGTGAGAGGATGAGGTGTAGACTGGGACTGGAGGAATGCCCGAAAAACGACGCAGGAATTCTTCGTTGTTTTCCAAAAATCGAACATCCCTTTGGGATGGTAATATTCGGTGCTTCAGGGGATCTCACGAAGAGGAAACTCGTCCCGGCTTTGAACAGGTTGTTTGAAGCCGAAATCTTACCAGAGCGCTTCTTTGTTCTCGGTGCAGCAAGAACGAAGATGAATGATGAGGAATTCAAATCCAGATTCAACGCCCAGCCTGACCTTTTGAAACACTTCAGTTACACAAGCGTGGACTATCAAAACCCTGATACCTTTAAGTCGCTGAAAAGAATCGTTGACGACCTCATGAAAAAACTCGGAGTCAGGAATTTAATCTTCTATCTCTCCGTTCCACCCGATGTGTACGTTCCCATAATCGAGAATCTCTCAAGAACCGGATTGAACACGGAGACATCCCGCATTGTGATAGAAAAGCCGTTTGGAAAGGATCTGAAGTCTGCAAGAAAGCTGGAGGAGGTGCTTCAGAAGTCTTTCAAAGAAAACCAGATATTCAGGATCGATCATTACCTTGGAAAGGAAACCGTTCAGAACATCCTGGTGTTCAGGTTCGCAAACTTCATATTCGAAGAGATATGGAACAACAAGTTCGTGGATCACGTTCAGATCACCATAGCAGAGGATATCGGTGTGGAACACAGGGCGGGGTATTTCGAAAGCACAGGACTTCTCAGAGACATCTTTCAAAACCACATGCTTCAGATCCTCGCACTCATCACCATGGAACCTCCTTCTTCCTTCAACGGAGAAAGCTTCAGAAGCGAAAGAGTGAAACTTCTCAGATCCGTCAGACCGTTTCCTGTGGAAGATCTCGAAAACTGGATCGTCAGAGGGCAGTACGGAAGAGGAACTGTGAACGGAAGAGCAGTTCCCGCCTATAGAGAAGAGCCGAGGGTGTCGAAAAGTTCCAATGTCGAAACGTTCGTTGCCATGAAACTTTTCATAGACAACTGGAGATGGAGTGGAGTTCCTTTCTACCTGAGGGCAGGAAAACGACTTCCAAAGAAAGTAACGGAGGTGGCTGTAGTTTTCAAGAGGATTCCGCACTCTATCTTCCCCAACGTACCCTCGAGAGACCTCGAACCCAACACGATCGTTTTCACCATACAGCCAAACGAGGCGATCTCACTGGAGTTTCAGGTGAAAAGACCCTGCCCTGGTATGGTTCCCCAGCTTCTCAGTATGGATTTCAGATACGAGGACTATTTCGGTGTGAAACTTCCAGATGCTTACGAAAGACTTCTGCTGGATGTGATACTCGGGGATACGACACTCTTCATGAGAAGGGACGATCTTGAAGTCTCGTGGGAGCTCCTCGATCCTGTTTTGAAAGCGTGGGAGAGTGATCCAGAGCGCTTTGCCCCTTATATCTACCCATCTGGGACCTGGGGTCCGAAAGAGGCAGATCTTCTCATAGAAAGGGATGGCAGAAAATGGCGAAAACCGTGATATATGTACTGGATGAAAAATACGTTGAGCTTGTTGTGGAAAAAATCCATAAAAAATTGAAGAAACTCCTTGAAGAAAAAGAAAGGGTCTTCGCCGTTCTTGCAGGAGGGAAGACTCCTCTTCCTGTTTATGAAGAACTGGCAAGGCTGGATCTTCCGTGGGATCGTATTCATTTCTTTTTGAGCGATGAACGGTACGTTCCTCTTAATTCGGATCAGAGTAATTTCAAAAACATAAACGAGGTTCTTTTCAGCAGAATAGAAATTCCCTCCGAAAACATTCACTTCGTTGACACCTTCCTTTCTGTTGAGAAAGCCTGTGAAAGGTACGAGAGGGAGATAAGAACGGCAGATAAATTCGATCTTTCCATCCTCGGGATGGGACCTGATGGGCACGTTGCCTCCATTTTCGATCTGAAGACGGGAAAGATTGAAAGAGCGGTAACCTTCACCCCACCATCTGGCGATCCGATGGTTCCAAGAGTCACCATGACCTTTAAAGCGTTGAACTCTTCCCGGTACATCCTTTTTCTCATCAGAGGGAAAGAAAAGAAGAACAGACTGGCTGAAATCCTGAAAGGAGAGCCACTCCCCGCAGGTTTCGTGAAAGGCAAAGAAGAAACCGTCTGGTTCGTGGAAGAATAATTCGGAATTTGAAGGTTATTCCAATATGTGGTATTATTATGAAAAAAGAAAAGCGAGGTTGAAGAGTGTGGTCTCCGAAAGAATCTTTAGACCGGTTTTCAAGTTGTTTAGACAAAGAACAGGAATGTTGGCTTTCATCGGAATGGTCATTCTTCTGTTCTACGTTTTTCTTGCGATATTTGCACCGTTCATCGCACCCTACGATCCCACCGTCCGTGTGGGAAGATCTCTTCAACCTCCTTCTGAGAAGCACCTGTTCGGGACGGACAACCTGGGTCGCGACATCTTCAGCAGGGTGATATACGGTTCTCGAATCGCTTTGATGGTGGCGTTCTTTGCCGTTCTCATAGCGTCTGCCATAGGTATTCCCCTGGGACTTCTTTCCGGTTACGTTGGGGGTGTATTCGATCGTGTTTTGACCCTTGTGATGGATGCCATCTACTCCTTTCCAGGTCTGATCCTCGCCATAGCGGTCGCGGCGGTATTGGGTCCTGGCATAATGAACATAGCCGTTTCCATAGCCGTTGTCTACGCTCCCACCTATTTCAGGGTGGTCAGAAACCAGGTTGCAAGCGTGAAAAACGAACTCTACGTGGAGGCAGCGAGGGCCCTCGGCGCGAAGGACTGGGAAATCCTCATAAAGTATGTTCTTCCCAACGTACTCCCCTCTGTTGTGGTGGTTCTCTCCATGAACCTTGCGGATGCGATCATGACGGAAGCAGGACTCAGCTTTCTAGGACTCGGAATAGCTCCTCCTACTCCAGACTGGGGATTCGATCTGAGCAACGGACAGAGGTTCATCCTGAGCAGAGCATGGTGGGGTGTTCTGTTTCCCGGACTTGCCATCATCACTTCTGTGCTTGGTTTCTCCATGTTCAGTGAGGGTATAAGCGAGATCATCAATCCAAACGTTGGGGAGAGAAACAAATGAAGGTACTCGAACTGAAGAATGTGAGTGTGAGATATCGAACGGAGAAGGGCTTTGTGAAGGCCGTCGAGGGTGTTTCCTTTGATCTGAAGAAGGGAGAGACGCTAGGGCTTGTTGGTGAATCTGGATGTGGAAAATCGACCCTTGGCTTTGCTATAATGAAACTTCTTCCAGAGGGAACACTCGTGGAAGGAAGCATAAAGGTGGACGAGATTGATGTTTCTTCACTGTCGAACGAAGAAATGAGACGAATCAGAGGCTCGAAAGTTTCCATGATATTCCAGGATCCTATGACCTCACTCAATCCAATTCTCAGAATAGAAGATCATTTTGTGGAGATGATCCTCACGCACAGGCCTGAGCTCAGTAAAGAAGAGGCCAAGGAGCTTGCAGCAAAAGCGTTGGAAGACGTTGGTATAAACAGGAACAGACTGAGAGATTATCCATTTCAGTTCAGTGGAGGAATGAGACAAAGGGTGATGATCGCCCTCTCCATCGTTTTGAACCCGGCGGTTCTGATCGCAGACGAGCCTACAACATCTTTGGATGTGATCGTTCAGGCTCAGATAATGGAGTTGCTCGAAAAACTCTCCAGAGAGCACAACATGTCCATGATACTGATAACCCACGACATGGGACTGGTCGCCGAGGCGGCAGATAGAATCGGTGTGATGTACGCAGGCCATCTGGTGGAACTGTCGACCAAGGAGAAGATCTTCACCGAACCTCTTCATCCCTACACGGTTGCACTGCTGGAATCCATACCAAACACTGACATAAACGATAGAGAACTGAAGTACATACCCGGTTCTCCCCCCGATCTTTCAAATCCACCGAAAGGTTGCAGATTCGCTCCAAGATGTGAAAGGGTGATGAAAGTCTGTCAGGAAAAAGAACCTCCAGAATTTGAAGTAGATGGAACTCGCGTGAAATGCTGGCTTTACGGAGGAGATCAGAATGGCTCTGATTGAAGTGAAAGACCTGAAGAAGTACTTTCCTGTAAGGCGTGGACCTATCGATGCGATACTGAGAAAACCAAAAAAGTACGTGAAAGCGGTGGACGGTGTGAGTTTTTGTATCGAAGAAGGAAAGAGCCTGGGACTGGTGGGGGAGTCCGGTTCTGGTAAAACCACGACCGGCAGGGTGATTCTGAGACTGGAAGAGCCAACCGATGGAACGATACTGTTCGATGGAAAGGACATCACAAAGCTCTCAAAGGAAGAGATGAGAAAACTCAGAAAGGAAATGCAAATCATCTTCCAGGATCCTATGGCTTCCCTGAACCCTTACATGAGAGTAGGAAGGGCCATAGAACACGCCCTCGAGATACATGGAATCGGTGACAGATTGGCGAGGAAGGAAATGGTCCTTGAGATGCTTCGGAAGGTGAATCTAGAGCCTGCAGAAGAGTTCTACAGGAGGTATCCGAGGGAACTTTCAGGAGGGCAGAGACAGAGGGTGGTTATTGCCCGAGCATTGATCTTGAAGCCTCGTTTTGTTGTAGCTGACGAGGCAGTGGCCATGCTCGATGTATCTGTGAGATCCCAACTGTTGAAACTCCTTCAGGACCTTAGAAGAGAATTCAACCTCACAATGCTCTTCATCACACACGACCTTGCCACAACGAAGTACGTGTGCGATGAGATCGCTGTCATGTATCTTGGAAAAATAGTGGAGATAGGCAGTTTCGAAGATATTTATGTGAATCCAAAGCATCCCTACACGCAGGCACTCATCTCTGCAGTACCCGAACCCACGCTCAGGAAAAAGAAAAAGTTCATACCTGAAGGAGAAACCCCAAATCCCATAGATGTTCCATCTGGATGCAGATTCCATCCCAGATGTCCCTACAGGATGGATGTGTGTACAAGAGAAGAACCTCAACTCAAGGTAGTCGAAAGAAATCACAGAGTGGCGTGTCATCTCTACACCTGAAGGGAGGTAGTGGGCATGAGAAAGCTTGTCTGGTTGTTTCTGATTCTGGCGGTGACTCTCTCCTTTGCGGCAAAAGACATCATCGTGGTGGGTACCACGGACAAAATCAGGACTCTCGATCCTGCAAACTGCTATGATTACTTTTCCTCGAACATACTTCAGAACGTCATGGTTGGACTGGTTGATTACGAGGTAGGAACCAGCAACCTGAAACCGGTGCTCGCGGAGAGATGGGAAGTCGACGAAACAGGAAAGGTCTACACATTTTATTTGAGAAAGGATGCAAAGTTTGAAGACGGAACTCCCATCGACGCACACGTGTTCAAGTACTCCTTCGACAGGGTCATGAGACTCAACGGGGATCCTGCATTTTTACTTTCGGATGTGGTTGAGAAAACGGAAGTGGTGAACGATTACACCTTCCGTGTAACACTGAAGTACCCGTTCTCCGCTTTCGTCTCCGTTCTTGGCTACACCGTGGCCTATCCGGTAAACCCGAAGGTTTATCCAGCCGATTCCTTCTACGAAGGAATACCTTCGGCCTCCGGTCCCTACAAGATCAAAGAGTGGATCAGAGACGTGAGGATCGTTCTTGAAGCCAATCCGAACTACTTCGGTGAAAAGCCAAAGACAAAGACCATTGTGATCAACTTCTACGAGAGTGCCTCCACCCTCAGATTGGCACTCGAAACAGGAGAGATCGACGTTGCCTACAGACACCTGGATCCAAGGGACATCATCGATCTTGAGGGAAGAGAGGACATCGTCGTCTACAAGGGTAACAGTCCACAGATAAGGTATCTCGTAATAAACGTGACGCAACCACCGTTCAACAAAGTGAAAGTGAGACAAGCGCTCGCTTATGCAGTGAACAGATCCGTCATCGTTGAAGACGTGTTTGCAGGGCTTGCAAAACCGCTTTACTCAATGATTCCAGAGGGCATGTGGGGACACAAAAACGTCTTTCCTGAAAGAGACCTGGAAAAAGCAAAAGCTCTCCTCAAAGAGGCCGGTTACGATGAAAAAAATCCGCTTGTGATCGATCTCTGGTACACACCGACACATTACGGAACGACGGAAGCAGATGTCGCTCAGGTGCTGAAAGAATCCTTCGAAGAAACAGGCGTCATAAAGGTGAACTTGAAATACGCTGAGTGGTCCACCTACGTTGAGTATTTCCTGAACGGAACGATGGGTCTTTTCCTGCTTGGATGGTATCCAGATTATCTCGATCCGGACGACTACGTATGGCCTTTCTTGAGCGAAAGCGGTGCGAAATCTCTTGGAAGTTTCTACGCAAATCCTGAAGTCGAAGAACTCATGATAGAAGCAAGGAAACTCACAGACCAAAAGGAAAGAGAAGAGATCTACTACAAAGTCCAGGAGATCCTCGCTAGAGACGTTCCCTACATACCGCTCTGGCAGGGTGTTGCCACCTGTGCAGCGAAAAAGCAGGTGAAGGGAATCTTGCTTGAACCAACACAGATATTCAGGTACTACATACTCTACTGGGAAGAGTGAGCAACGCCGCCCCCCTAGGGGGCGGCTTTCTGGAGGTGCCGTGATGTCTCTGAAGAACTACGTGATAACGAGGATTGTTCTTGCTGTTCCAATGGTTTTCATTTTGCTTGCTCTGATATTTTTGATTCTCAGGATCATACCGGGTGATCCTGTGCTCGCCATCCTTGGAGGAAAGGCTCCAAAGGAAGTTATAGAACAGAAAAGACACGAACTGGGACTGGACAAACCCATCGTTGTTCAGTTTTTTGACTACATCGGAGACCTTTTAAGGGGTGACCTCGGAAAATCCACACTGACCGGAAGACCCATCTGGGATGAGATCAAAGAAAGGTTTCCTGCAACGCTGGAACTCACGCTCTTTTCCTTTGTCATAGCCGTTCTTGTGGGTATCTTCTGGGGAAGTTTTGCTGCGTACAGAAGGGACAGCGGTGTCGACATAGGTGCCAGGATGTTCTCGATGGTGATGTACGCTGTTCCGGTATTCTGGTTTGGCCTCATGATACAGTATGTCTTCGGTGTTGTTCTGAGATGGCTTCCTGTGGGAGGAAGGATCTCACCCACGATCGATCTGAAGGTGATAACGGGTATCTATTCGATAGATGCTCTTTTGACGGGTAACTGGCAGGCTCTGAAAGATGTCTTCGAACATCTCTTCCTTCCAGGACTCACTCTCGGGCTTGTGATATCCAGTATCTTCGTTCGCATGGTGAGAAACAACACCGTTCTGACGCTGGCACAGGATTTTGTAAAGGCCGCACGGGCCCGTGGCCTCAAAGAAAGGGTAGTTCTGTTCAGGTACGCCCTCAAAAACGCGTTGGTTCCCATATTCACCATGATGGGACTTCAGTTTGCGCTCCTTCTGGGAGGAGCAGTCCTCACCGAGACCACCTTCTCATGGCCCGGTCTTGGAAGCTATCTTGTGATGAAGATCAGATACAGGGATTTCCCTGCCATTCAGGGAACGGTGGTTTTCTTTGCCGTTATTGTCGTGGTGATCAGCATCCTTGTGGATGTGATAAACGCCCTGATAGATCCGAGGGTGAGATATTGAAAAAGAGCGGGAAGATCCCGCTCACAATAGTCTTTCGAGATTTCTTTTCACTTCTTCTATGAACTCCTCGAGTGTCGCGTACCTGTCGATGGGTGGATCTGTGAAGGGCTGAAGGTCCTTTGTGATCACACCAGATTCTATGGTGTTTATAACGGCTTTTTCCAGTTTGTCTGCGAACTTGCACACCTCAGGTGTGTTGTCCAGTTCTCCCCTTTTTCTTATCGCACCTGTCCAGGCAAAGATGGATGCGGTTGGATTCGTCGAGGTTTTCTCGCCTTTCAGATACCTGTAATAATGTCTTCTCACCGTACCGTGGGCGGCTTCGTATTCGTAGACACCATCTGGCGAGACGAGGACAGATGTCATAAGTCCAAGGCTTCCAAAACCCGCAGCGATCATATCGGACATGATGTCACCCTCGTAGTTCATACAGGCCCAGAGCATTCCACCTTCGCTTCTTAGAATCTGTGCGGCTGCATCGTCGATGAGCATGTACCTGTAGTTCACTCCTGCTTTTTCAAGATCTTCTTTCCTCTTTTCGACTTCCTCCTGGAATATTTCTTTGAAATACGCGTGATACACTTTTGAGATGGTATCTTTCGTTGCAAACCAGATGTCCACCTTCTCTGAGATCGCGTAGTTTATGCATGAGCGGGCAAAACTTCTGATGGATTTTTCGAGGTTGTGCATTGCCATCACAACGCCGTTTCCTTCGAATCTGTGAACCATCAGGACTTTGTTTTCCCTGTTCTTCACGACAAGTTCCACTTCTGCAGGCCCTTCCACCCTTGCTTCCACCGCGTTGTATATGTCTCCATATGCATGCCTTCCGACGATGATGGGCTTTTTCCAGCGCTTCACAAGAGGTGGAACGTTTTTCACCATGATGGGTTTTCTGAAGACAGTCCCATCGAGGTACGCTCTGATTGTGGCGTTTGGGCTTTTCCAGGCTTTTTTCAGATTGTACTCTTTCACTCTCTCCGCATCTGGAGTGATCGTTGCACATTTCACACCGACTCCGTATTTCTTGATCGCCTTTGCCGCTTCGATGGTTATCTGGTCGTCTGTCTCATCTCTCTTCTTTATCCCAAGATCGAAATAGATCAGAGGGATGTCGAGATAGGGAAGTATGAGCTTCTCTTTGATCATCTTCCACATCACACGTGCCATCTCGTCACCGTCGAGTTCGACTATCGGATTTTTGACTTTTATCTTCTCCACACTTTGTACCTCCTTTTCTGTGATGTTTTCTAGAACTAATGATAACAGATTGTGCGTAGTGTTTCTAGGATTTTAATCTTTGACCACCAAAATTCTCATCGCTCCCATATCTTTGAGTTTGCTTGCCAGACTAGGATCCTCCGTCACATATATTCTGTCTTTCCTCACCTTGCCTGGAACACTTTCAACTTTCACAGCGTTTTTGTCCTTTTCCAGAACAAATTCAGCCTCTTCTTTAGAAACTTTTACAATCATCGGATCTCCCACGAACGGATCGTTCTTTTTCATGTAAGACTCGAAATCTTCCTTCAACTCCTGAGCAACATACTTGAGGATCTTTATGAACATCTCCTTTTCCACATAGCCAGGAAGGTATCCAAGACCTTCTTTTCCCTTGAAGAAAAAGAACGTGGGAGTTCCTCTCACACCGAAGCCCTGAAAGAGTTCTCTGTAGGAAAGGGAGCTTTCTCCAATCACTTCTTTTGCAAACAGCGTTGTCTTTTCATCGGTAGCATAGATCTCTGCTAGAATGAAGTTTGGAACAAGAATTTCCTGAAAGTCTTCTTTCGGAAGCACTTCCTTTTTAAACAGGTTGCAGTAGTAACAGGTTGGACTCGAGAACATGATGATGAGTTTTCTCTGTGTGAGGTTTGCAAGTTTATATGCGTCGTCCAGACTGAGTGCAAAAGACAAAGCACCCAGAACAATCAGCACGAAAAGAACTATCCTTTTCACAATACCATCCTCCTATCAGTATGTAATGAACTTTCCTGTCAAGATGAGCACTCCAATTGAGATAAGAGAGACAGAACCCACTATTTTCAAGATCTTCATCCAAACGGGCTTTTTAAAACTGATCCTGCTCAACAACCTGTTGACAAATCCTCCTGCTAGGATGAACGGAATCGATATTCCAAGGGAGTACAGAAAAAGAAGCATTCCACCCTTCACGGGTTCCCTACCGCTTGCCACGATGGCAAGGATACTTCCCAGTATGGGACTTGAACAAGGAATCCACACAAGGCCGACACTTCCTCCAAGAAGAAAACCGTTCAGAAAACCTCCTCCTTTGAATTTCCATACGTTCGGATTTTTCTTCATTTTCACAATTTCAACGTCGAAAAGGTAAATCAGACCAAAAGCTACAAGAGCAAGTCCAGAAACCCATGTGAGAACGTAGGACGGAACGAAGTTTCCAAAGAGTCCAAAGAGCACTCCCATGAGAGAAAAAAACGATGAGATTCCAAAGAAGAATCCAAGAAGTTTGAAAAAGTCTCCCCTAGATGAGAACAACACACCAAAGAAAGCAGGTATCAGAGGAAAAGCACAGGGACTGAAAAACGCAAGAATCCCGTATCCCAAGGCCATCCAGTAACTCACTTCAACAACGGAGAAAGCCATGTTCTCTCTCCTTTTTCTACCAAAAAAGTCTAAAAATAATTATAACACAGAACTTCCCCCTCGGGATGAGGGGGATCAGATCAATTCGAGTGGTAGTACAGGAGTTTTACATTGATCTCCTCGAGTGACTTTATGAACTTTTCGTGGTCGATGTTTTCAACCCTGAGTGTGGCAAGGTACGAGTCTTTTCCTTCCTCAAAAAGCGTCGCAATGGAGATGATATTTCCACCCGCTTCGTATATCCTCTTTGCCACCTCGAGAAGTTCTCCTGGTCTGTCCGGCATCTCCATTGTGTACCTTATGGTTCCCTCTCTCTTGGTCCCGAATATCTCCACGAAGACCTTGAATATATCGGTCTGTGTGATGATTCCAACGAGTTTTCCCGCATCGTCGACCACGGGGAGTCCGCTTATGTCGCGTTCTTCCATTATCCGTGCTGCGTCTTCTATCGGTGTGTTTTCGTTCACCGTTATGACATCTTTCGTCATGATCTCTGAGATTTTTAGTTTTGACAGAAGATAGTGAAGTTCCCACACGTTCAAAGTGGTTGCCTTCGATGGAGAGGCATACAAAAGATCTTTTTCTGTGACGATACCGACGATCTTTTCTCCTTTCATCACAATGAGACGTTTGATCTTTTTCTCTTTCATGAGTTTCAGAGCTTCAGTGAACGACGTTTCTGGTGTGATGGTGATCGGATTTCTCGTCATGAAGTCCTTTACCAGCATGTTTTCCCCCCTCATGCAACACCAAGATAGGCTTTTTTGACCATCTCGTTGTCCAGAAGATCACTGGCTTTACCTTCAAGTACGATTCTGCCCGTCTCCAGAACGTATCCATAGTGGGCTATTTTTAGGGCACCAAGGGCGTTTTGTTCCACAAGAAGGATCGTGGTCCCCTCCTGGTTGATCTTCTGAATGACCTCAAAAACTTCTGAGACCAGTATAGGAGCAAGTCCCAGTGACGGTTCGTCCATCATCAAAAGCCTAGGCCTACTCATCAATGCTCTTCCGATCGCAAGCATTTGTTGCTCTCCACCAGAGAGGGTCCCTCCCAGCTGTTTCAATCTTTCCTTCAATCTTGGAAAGAGAGAGAATATCCATTCCAGATCTTGTTTTATACCATCCTTGTCCTTCCTGTTGTACGCTCCCATCATGAGGTTCTCGTACACTGTAAGTTCTGGAAAGATCCTTCTTCCCTCTGGAACGAGTGCTATTCCCATTTTGTTTATCACATGGGCAGGTTTGTTCGTGATGTCCTGGCCGTTGAAGATGATCTTTCCCTTCTGAGCCTTCACAAGCCCTGCGATGGCAGAGAGGGTGGTTGTTTTCCCCGCACCGTTTGCACCAATAAGCGTTACTATCTGTCCTCTTGGAACCTGCAGGTCTATTCCCTTGAGGGCGTGTATCGCACCGTAGTAAACATGCAAAGACTTCACTTCAAGGACAAGATCAGACACCTTCCCACTCCCTTCCAAGGTAGGCCTCTATCACCTTGGGATCGTTCTGTACTTCCTTTGGTGTTCCCTCTGCTATGATTCTGCCATAATCCATCACGATTATTCTCTCGCAGATTCCCATGACCACTTTCATGTCATGTTCTATCAGAAAAACGGTCAGGTTGAAATCTTTCCTTATCTGTTTTATGAACTTCATGAGATCTTCTGTTTCCTTCGGGTTCATACCTGCAGCAGGTTCATCGAGGAGGATCAGTTTCGGGTTCGTCGCAAGGGCGCGGGCTATCTCCAGTTTCCTCTGATCACCGTATGGAAGCGAAGAGGCTTTTTCGTACATCACCTTTTCCAGCCCCACTCTTCTTATCAGATCCTTTGCCTTCTCCACCATTTCCCTTTCTTTTCTCAGGTATCCGATCTTGGTGACCGCCCTCCAGAACCAGAAACGTCCCTCTCCCTTCTTCTTTTTCCCATGTTTCACCAGGATCCTGTCTGCGTCCGGGTTGGAAAGTATATGGTGCTGTGCCACGAGGACGTTCTCCAGGACGGTCATGTCGGAGAAGAGTCTGATGTTCTGGAAGGTCCTTGCGATACCGAGGTGTGTGATCTGATAAGGTTTTAAACCGGTAATATCTATACCATCGAAAATGATTCTGCCTCTTGTGGGAGTGTAGATACCCGTTATCACGTTGAACACCGTTGTTTTCCCGGCACCGTTTGGCCCTATGAGCCCGACGAGCTCTCCTTCTCTGATCTCGTTTGTGAAATCGTCGACCGCAACGAGCCCACCGAACTGCATCGTCACATGATCCAGTATGAGAAGGGGTTTTCTCGAAAGATCCGTGACCGTCATTTCTTTTCACCACCTTTGCGACGAGCAAAGAGCCACCGGTAGAGGTTGTTCCAGGTGAGTTCTTCCCTTCCCATGATACCCCTCTGCCAGAAGATCATCACGAGGATGAATATGGCAGATATCACAAGGATTCTCATTCCCTTTATACCGGGAACGTGTATCCCAAAGAACGTGAAAGGCTCTTCCAGATCTCTGAGCCATTCGAAAAGAATCGCAAAGAGTGCCGCTCCTATGAGTGACCCCGAGATGCTGCCAAGGCCTCCGAGCACGATCATGATGAGGACATAGAAGGTGAGCATGGGCCCGAGTGTGGTGATCCTGGGATCTATCGTTGTGAGCCAGTGAGCGTAGAGAGAACCGGAAACCCCTGCAAAGAACGCCCCTATGACAAAAGAGAGGAGCTGATGCTTGAAAACATTTATTCCCATAGCTTCTGCCGCTATGCGATCTTCTCTGACGGCTTTCAAAGCCCTGCCGTAGCTGCTGTTCACAAGGCTTGCCGTGAACAAAACGGTGACGAAGAGCCATCCGTAACACCACCAGATGTTCGAGTATTCTGGTATTCCTTTCAGTCCTAATGGCCCGTTTGTTATGCTGATAGCGTTCAGTGCGACGATTCTGATCACTTCGGCGAAACCAAGCGACGCTATGGCAAGATAATCACCGGAGAGTCTCAAAACGGGCCATCCTATGAGAAAGGCAAAGACTGCCGCCAGTGCTCCTCCTGCAAGAGTAGCGGTGAGAAAATCCGTGTGAACGTTTGCAAGCCATGGAACGATGGGCTCTATTATGAAAGACATCGCTTTCTGTTCGGGTGAAAGTGTAAGGAGCGAGGCGGTGTAAGCACCGATCAGGATGAAACCGGCGTGCCCGAGCGAGAAAATACCCGTGATACCGTTTATCAGGTTCAAACTCACCGCCATGATCCCGTATATGGCGATGAGTCTCACAACTCTGAGTTTGTAACTGTCCATGTACTTGCTTGCAAGATAGAGAAGAAAGACCATGAAGAGAACAAAGATGACCGTGAGGATGAAGTTTGTGCGCGCCGACAGTTTCTTCTCCATCTCTATCACACCTTTTCCACGATTTTTTTGCCAAGAAGACCAGACGGTTTAACAAGCAAAATGATGATCAATATGATGAAGGCAAACGCATCCCTGTATCCCATAACGGATGGGAAGTAGGCTGCAAGGAATATCTCTATAAGACCAAGAAGGACTCCACCAAGAACGGCTCCTGGGATCGAACCTATTCCTCCAAAAACCGCGGCGATGAACGCTTTGAGCCCTGGCATGAAACCCATGTAAGGGTGCACATTTGGAAACCTCATCGCCCACATGATTCCGCTTGCAGCAGCCAGGGCAGAACCGAGAGCAAAGGTGAAACCGATGACGGCGTCCACGTTGACTCCCATCAAGGATGTCGTTGGTATGTCCATGGAAATTGCCCTCATCGCCATTCCGATCTTTGTTCTGTAGACTATGAAAAAGAGCACCACCAGGATGACAGCGGTGATGAATATGACAAGGAACGTGAGAAGGGGTATTCTGGCACCGGCAACGATCAGCACCTTGTTCAATATTGTTCTGTCTTTGAAGACGTTCAGAAACGACTTGGGAATAGCACCAAATATCACAACGGCAAGACTTTCAAGAAAGAAGGAAACTCCAATTGCCGTGATCAGTGCGGAAATCCTTGGAGCGTTCCTCAGAGGTTTGTATGCCACCCTGTCTATGAGAAATCCAAGGAGTGCCGCACCAAGTATCGCGACAACGGCAGAAAGAAGGGGACTCAACGAAAGAAGGGTGGCAGCGTAGAATGCAAAGTACACTCCCATCATCATCACGTCACCGTGGGCAAAGTTGATGAGTCTCAGAATACCGTAGACCATCGTGTAGCCGATCGCTATGAGTGCGTACAGTCCGCCGAGCATGATCCCGTTGAAGAGGTTCTGCAGAAAAAATACCACCCTTTCACCTTCCTTTCTCAACTAAATAAAGCGAAGCCCCATATCGGGGCCCCGCCTGGTTGTTTTTTTGAAAAGAACTATTGGATATCGGATGGATTTATGACAGCTTCGAAGTCAAAGGTTCCGTTCTTCACCACGTTCACGACCACGGATTTGATAGCGTTTCCGTTCTCATCGATGTTGATGATGCCTGTTGCTCCTTCGAAGTTTCTTGTCTTTCTGATCTCTTCGGCGATCTTTTCTGTGTCGAAGCTTCCTGCCCTTTCAATCGCATCGAGAAGGACCATGTACGCATCGTATCCGAGTGCGTTGAGAGCGGCCGGGTCTTTTCCATACTTTTTCCTATAGGTTTCAACGAACTTCTGGGCGACGGGATTACTCGCTGCCTTCGGATGGTAATGGGTGGTGAAGAGGAGTCCTTCGACTGCTTCTCCACCGATCTCGATGAGCTCTGGCGCGTCTGCACCATCACCGGCGAGGATGTAACCGGTGAAACCAAGTTGTCTTGCCTGTCTTGCGATCAGAGCGATCTCTGGATAGTATCCTGTTATATAGATCGCATCAGGATTGAACGCCATCGCAACGGAAAGTTGTGCGGAGAAATCCTGGTCTCCACTCTTGAAGTACACCCTTTTCACCTGTCCGCCAAGTTCGGTGAACTTGTTTATGAAGAAGTTCGTAAGACCCACGCTGTAGTCCTGTTCGACGTCTGTGAATACGACCACCCTTTTAACACCAAGGTTTTTGTAGGCAAAGACCGCCATCGCTGCCCCCTGGAATGGATCGATGAAACACACCCTGGAGACAAATTGCCTTCCTTGTGTCACAAGTGGGTTCGTGGAAGCGGGTGTTACCATAGGAACCTTGTTTTCTTCTGCAAGGGGTGCAATGGCGAGAGAGTGCGCACTTGCAACTTCACCGATTATGGCAAGGACCTTTTCTTTATCGATCGCTCTTGCTGCTGCGTTGGCTGCCTCTGTTTTTTCACTTCTTGTGTCGAGGAGAACGAGTTCCACGTTTTCTCCAAAAACAGAGGGTTTTTCTTCGTGGGCGATCTGGATTCCCTCCCATACCATCCTTCCAAACGCGGAAATACCACCAGTCATTGGAAGAATCACACCGATCTTGACCGCAGAAAAGAGACTCACAACCATCAGAGTAAGAAGAACAGTCAAAACAGCTTTCCTCATAGCTTTTCCCTCCCCTTTCGAGAATGATTTTTATGAGTATTTTACAGGCTTTCTAAAAAGTCGTCAAGGAATCTTTTTGAATCTTAATTCAAACTTTTCTGTGGGTTAATTTTTTCGAATTCAATTTTCTTGAACAGTTTTTGATGGACTCTAAACACTTTCCTGTTTTGAAGATTTATGCCTCTTTTTGCATATTTCTCTTGTTTTTGTTCTTATAATTCAATTCTTTTTCTGACTCCAGGAAGAGCTTTTTCACTTCAGAAAAAGGTGTTTCCTGTTTTATACGTGAGTATCTTATTCTCGTAAATCTTTCTGTGAGCTCTCTGAAGTGGCGATATCTTTCTCCTTCTATCAGTTCGTACGGAGTGAGTTGGTCTTTCCCGGGGAAAAACCTCTTTCTTAGAAACAGATAAGCCTCTTCCACGCTGTGAATTTCTCTCCTTTCAATTTGCTTTTCATCCCCTGTGAATTTTTCCTTTGCTTTCTCCACCATCTCTTCTTCTGTTTCTAGCTTGCTGGTCGTTGATCTTACTGCTTTCAGGAAGATTTTCAGTGTGCTATAGAGGACAAAGATTGCCACAACAAAAGTGACGATGGTCAGAGCCCATCTCACACTGTTCCATGAGGGCTTTCTTTCGATCTCTATAATGGTTACAGAGGCGGGTGAAGAGGAGGAGAACATCCGGCCGATCGGGGTGAGTTCTGGTACACCGATTTCCAAGTTCATGTTCTGAACCACAAGATTCACGAATAATAAGAAAGCGTACAAGACCACCACAAGAATGACAAGAAAGATGAGTACATAGTGGGGAACCTTCATGTTTATGCGGAATTTTTTCAGAAAGGTCAGAAAGAGAAAGATCGTACTCACCACGACGATCCAAAAGATAATACCCCACAGTATTCCCATGAGTGGGTTTTCTTCTTGAAAGAACCTTTCCATCATTACAATCACGTTCTTCATCGATTCTTGTGAGGATTCCGCGATTTCCGTTTTCTGTCTGCCTCCAAACGAGAACGAAGGAAGATTGAAAGGCGGAACAAACATTAAAAAGGGAGAGATCAGAGAGTACAGATACCTTTTTTCATAGATAAAGTAAAGGGAGAGCGCTCCAGAAACGAGTATTGGTGAGAACGTATTCTTTCCAAAAAGTACCACCATTGCAAAAAAAACAAGAAGAGATGGAACTTTCGATCTTTCATCTTCAAAGTCAGAAAAGATCAAAAAGACACTGGTGACAAGAGAAGAGATCATAAGATCTCTGTCTTTCAGAGTGATCCAGAGAAGAAACCCCAGAACCGGCAGGATTATCAGATAAGCCATGGAAAATCTTTTGAGCGTGATTACTAGGATCACAGCCGAAATTATCCCCAATATGGGAAGATCAAGATATTTCATGCCAGACAGAAAAAGCGTACTTGCGAACAACACATCAGGGAACACTGTCCAGAGCCTCCTGAAAGGTCATGTTTTCCCTTATCCCTCTCACTATCACGTGGTTTTCTTCCAGCAGCTTTGCTTTCTCCAGAAGATCCTGTAGATCCCTTCGCATGAGAAGGTAACTTCTGAAAGGTTTCGTGTTCGGATCTCGCAAACCATACGGTATGACAAAAACGATCAGTTTTGAAACTTTTGATCTCATCTTGAGAAGAAGTGGAAGTTCCTGCATGGTCAGATGCACACAAAAGATCAACACCGTGTCCGATGGATCGAACCTGTGGACTTCCAAGATATCTCTTGTATCGAAGGAAGGAAAGTCCGTTCCTTTCACGGTGGCAAGCAGTTCAAAGTCTGAAACCCAGTCTTTCTCGTTGTTTTTCCACACCTTCTCACCGATCACCACCAGTTCCACGGGCGTGTGGCGTTCTTTCAACTCTTTCACAACGCTCGCAACGAGTTTCACCACTTCCTCCTCGTAGTGCTTTCTGAGTTCTTTCCAAACCTCTCCAAGTTCTGCTTTTTTGGGAAGGTTCAGATCCAGAAAGATCCTCACCTTTCCAAGGGCGGTATGATCGTGCTCTTTCACCAAGAGTTTTCCATACCTTGCGGAGGCTTTCCAGTGTATCCTGTTCATCGGCTCACCGTTGTAATCCCTGAGACCCTTCAACATCGTGTTGTCTTCCAGAAGTTTCAGCGGGCTCTTTCTTCCCGGAAGCAGTTCTTTCAGAGATTCTTTGTAAAAAGTGATAGGCAGGTATTCTGGAAAGACTATCACTTCGTCTTCCACCTCGAAGACCTTTTGAACGGAGAACGTTGCGAACGTGTCTTCGAAGGTAATGGAAAAGTCTTTCAGGATCTTCCTTCCACGTGTTCCATAGGAGAAGATGAACTCCAGTTTTCTCGATGAAAGCGGATCCAGGATTATCCTTTCAGAATCCTTTTTGAAGAATCTGACAGGAGAGAGGCTGGGCTGGAGTTTCAAGAAAAGCTTCATGTTTCCCGTGTGAGAGATCCTGAACACCATCTTGGCTTTTTCATCCACAAAAAGTCTTGTCTTTGTGATGTACCTTTCCACCTTCAACTTCGGAATGTTTCTGAGCACAAGAAAAAGGTCGATCCACCTTGTGACGGCAAAGAAAACAAGAAACAACAGAAGGTTGTTCTGCGTGAGTATCCAGGCCATCACAGAAAGGATCGTGAGAATCACAAGGCCTTTCTTTCTTACCTTCATTCAACCACCTTCACATGATCGAGTATTTCTTTCACTATGTCCTCCTTCCTTTCTCTCTTGAGTCTGGACTCGGCAGACTGGATCACCCTGTGCGGGATCACGTAGAGGGCTGCTTTTTTCACATCGTCTGGAAGGACAAAATCTCTTCCTTCCATGAACGCAAGGGCCATGGAAAAATGCATGAGGGCGATACTTCCTCTCGGACTCATACCCAGAAGAAGACTCGGGTGGTTTCTCGTTGCGTTCGCTATATCAACGATGTAGCGTTTCACGTCATCGCTGACAAAGACGTTCCTCACCGCTTTCTGAAGACCTGTGAGTTCTTCGGGGTTCAGAACTGGTTCCAGATGTTCCACAGGATGGCCCTTTTCCTGAGAGGTGAGCATTTCCATCTCTGCCTTCTCATCTGGATATCCCATCTTCACACAGGTCATGAACCTGTCCAGTTGAGCCTCGGGAAGCGGAAAGGTTCCCTCGTACTCGATGGGATTCTGTGTGGCGATGACGAAGAACCTGTCGGAGAGTCTGTGGGTGATTCCGTCCACGGTTACCTGTCCCTCCGCCATCGCCTCAAGAAGAGCAGACTGGGTTCTCGGAGTCGCCCTGTTTATCTCGTCTGCCAGAAGAACATCGGTGAATATGGGTCCCCTTTTGAAAACGAAGTCCTCTTTTTTCCTGTCGTAGATGTACAGCCCAGTGAGATCCGTTGGTAACAGGTCTGGTGTGAACTGAACCCGCTTGAAATCAACCCCCAGCGATATTGCAAGGGATCTTGCGAGCATGGTCTTTCCAACACCCGGCACGTCTTCCATGAGAACATGTCCCTTTGCAAGAAGTGTCGCGACAACCGCTTTTATCGCTTCCCTCTTTCCCTTTATGACTCTTTCGATGTTCAGGATTATCTTTTCGATCTTTTCTCTCACAGGACCACCGCCCAATCGGTTGTTTTATAAAGTATATCAAACAACACATCGAAAAAACACGTGATTTGATGTATAATTCACCAGAAAGGGTAGACAGCAGGGGGTGGCCATGTGAATCTGGAAAACAAGGTTTCAAAGATCGGAAAAAACATGAAATCATCGATCATCAGGGAGATTCTGAAGTTCGCTGCCGATAAAGATGCCATTTCTTTCGGTGGAGGAGTACCAGATCCAGAGACCTTTCCAAGAAAAGAACTTGCCGAAATTGCAAAAGAGATCATAGAAAAAGAATATCACTACACACTCCAGTACTCGACAACAGAAGGAGATCCTCTCTTGAAGAAACAGATTCTGAAACTTTTAGATCGAATGTACGGTATCACCGGACTCGACGAAGACAACCTTGTGTTCACTGTGGGATCTCAACAGGCACTGGACCTCATAGGAAAGATCTTCCTCGACGATGAGAGTTACTGTGTTTTGGATGATCCTGCCTACCTTGGTGCCATAAATGCCTTCAAGCAGTATCTTGCAAATTTCATCGTGGTTCCACTCGAAGACGATGGAATGAATCTGAACATCCTTGAGAAAAAACTCTCAGACATGGATAAAAAGGGAAAAATAAAACAGGTGAAGTTCATCTACGTTGTATCCAACTTCCACAACCCAGCAGGTGTCACCACCTCGCTGGAAAAGAGAAAAGCACTCGTTGAAATTGCAGAAAAATACGATCTCTTCATTGTGGAAGACGATCCCTATGGAGCCTTGAGGTACGAAGGTGAAACGATAGATCCTGTGTTCAAGATCGGTGGGCCTGAAAGGGTCGTGTTACTCAACACCTTCAGCAAGGTTCTCGCACCGGGTCTCAGGATAGGAATGGTAGCGGGAAGCAAGGAGTTCATCAGAAAGGTCGTTCAGGCAAAACAATCTGCGGATCTGTGCAGTCCCGCGATCACCCATCGTCTTGCAGCACACTATCTGGAAAGGTACGACCTTTTCGAACAGTTAAAACCCACCATCGAACTCTACAGAAGAAAAAGAAAGGTGATGCTCGATGCGCTGGAGGAGTACTTTTCCGACATACCTGGTACAAAGTGGGTGAAGGCTGAAGGGGGACTCTTCATCTGGCTCACACTTCCAGAAGGTTTCGACACGTGGGAGATGTTCGAGTACGCAAAGAGAAAGAAGGTCTTCTACGTTCCTGGAAAGGTGTTTAAAGTGTACGATGAACCCAGTTCCTCCATGAGACTCTCTTTTTGCCTGCCGCCGGACGAGAAAATAGTGGAGGGTATCAAAAGACTCAGGGAAGTTGTTCTCGAATACGGAAGAGAAAAACATCTTCTGTGAGGAGATGAGAGCGTGTATCTGGAGAAACTGGAAGAGAGAGCGAAAGGAAGAGGTAAGAAACTCGCCGTTGCGGTTGCAAACGACGAGCATGTGATCGAGGCCGTTTTCAGAGCATGGAAGGAAGATATCTGTGAACCTGTTCTATTTGGTCCAAAAGAAGAGATCTTGAAAATAGTGAAGGAATGTACACCAGAATGGGAGAAACCACAGATCGTTGACTGTCTAGCAGAAGAAGCGGGAAGGCTCGCTGTGGAAACAGTCTCGAAAGGTGAATGCGACTTTTTGATGAAGGGAAAGATAAAAACAGGAGATCTCATGAAGATCTATCTGGATGAAAGATATGGCCTTCGAACGGGAAAAACACTTTCCATGGTGAGCGTGATGGAGATACCAGATTTTCCCAGACCTCTCATCATCTCTGATCCTGGGATGGTGATAAGTCCGACTCTGGAACAGAAGGTAGACATGATAGAACACTGTGTTCGTGTGGCAGATGTTCTGGGAATAAAGATGCCGAAGGTAGCGGTGGTGGGGGCTATAGAGATCGTGAATCCGAAGATGCCCGTTACAATCGAGGCAGCCGTTCTTTCCAAGATGAACCAGAGAGGGCAAATAAAAAACTGCATCGTCGATGGTCCCTTTGCCCTGGACAACGTGGTATCTGAAGAGGCAGCAAGAAGGAAGGGAATAGAGAGCCCGGTGGCAGGAAAAGCAGACATTTTGATACTTCCAGATATAGAAGCGGCAAACATCCTCTACAAAGCGCTTGTTTTCTTGGCGAAGGCAAGAGCGGCATCCACAATCCTTGGAGGAAGGGTTCCGGTTGTTCTCACCTCGAGAGCTGATTCAGAAGAGACAAAGTATTACTCGATCGTCCTTTCTTCTTTGTTTGCTTAAAGGACGCATCGTTTTAAAACATCTAGAAGAACGAGATTCGACAGAAAACCATATTTTTCGTAATTTTTCTTAAAGGCCTCTTCGGTATCTTTTCCACAGAGGTCGACAACGGTTTTTATAGCAAGGAACTTTTTCTCGTTTTCATAACAAACCTTTGCCACAGCAGCAGAATCCATGTCGACACAGAGAGCCTTTGTTTTTTCTTTTATCTTCTCTGCTTTCTCCTTCGTTGTCACAAAAGAGTCCCCACTTGCTATCAACCCTGTTTTGATTTCTCTGCTTGAATATGCTATCACTTTGTCCTCCAGATCTTCGCTTCCTGGTATCACAATTCCTTCGTCACCCAGGGCGGTTTCGAAGTCGTACTCCGTGTAAAAGTCTCCAACTACCACATCACCCACTTCGACCCCATCCAGACCACCAGCGTTTCCTGTGAGAAAAACAGCGTCGATACTGAACCTGTCCAAGAAGGCCTGCGCGACAAGGGCGGCTTCCACCTTTCCAATGAATCCGTAACTCACAACAACCTCGTTTCTTCCGATAATTCCACGTTGGTAGTATCTCTTCAGAAAGCGTCCCTTCTCCAGGACTTCCATCTCTTCCAGCATGGGCTCTACCTCTATCTTGAACACTCCTAGTACCAATATCACGCTTTCACCTCCAAGTGAAAAGGGGCGTTTCGCCCCTCATTCCCTCTGTCCAAGGTATCTGTCCAGTTGAAAGATCACGGACATTTGACCGTTTGCTTTTTCCAGAAGATCCAGTATCTCCCTCACTTGTTCCTCTTCTTCCACCTGTTCATCGACGAACCATTTGAGAAAACTCACGGTGGCGTGATCTTTCTCTTCCGAGGCAAGTTCCAGTATTTCGTAGATCGATTGGGTGACTAATTCTTCGTGCTTCAGGGCTGCTTCGAACGCATCTTTTATGTCGTTCCATGTTGATGGGGGTTTCTCTATTGCCTCGAGTTCCACCTTTCCACCTCTGTCGTAGATGTATTCGTAGAACTTCATAGCGTGAGTGAGCTCTTCTTGTGCCTGCTTTTTCATCCAGTGTGCGAAACCTTTGAAGCCTTCTGCATCGAAGTAGGTGGCCATGGAAAGGTACAGATAAGAAGAGTAGATCTCCCTGTTCAGTTGTTTGTTAAGGGCTTTTCTCACTTTTTCCGAAATAACCATCGTTTCACCTCCCTGTATACGATTCTATCACTTGCCACATTTTTGCCACACTTTTCTGGTAACAATTACATGTGGAGGTGAAACAATGAGGAATGGGTTCACCATCACAGAGGTGCTAATTACAATGGTTGTTCTCCTCATAACAGTACTTTTGATTTTGGGAATAGCAACAAGGGTGACAATTGTTTCCGCTCAGTCTCTGACCACAATTGAGCTGGCTGATGACCTTTTGAAAGCAGCCATGGAGTTGAGAAAAGAGATCATAAAAGCAGGACCGAAGGCAGATGAGGTGTCTTTCGATCCGAGCGATCCTGCAAGAATCTCCTTCAAGGTGAGTGTACCATTTGCCGGAGAAGATTACGGTTTTCAGGATTATCTCTATGTCATCGTATTCAATAGACCCGATATCGAACTTCAAATCTATCGGAAAAATCCTGATAACGATTTGATCCTCGAAAAAACCAAAATCCTAGTATCGGATATTTCCACCTGCACATTTTTTGTCAGCCCTGGTACGATCTCTTTCACTATAGGAAAGAAAAAGAACAGCATCGAAAGAACTTATTTTATAAGTATTGCTCTTTCAAACCTGGAGTGAGGTGGTTTCTGTGAGGAACGGTTCTATTCTGGTAACAACTATGGTGATACTTCTGATTATTTCTATTTTTGGAGTGTCTGTGTTCTTCGCGTTCAGGCAGTACGCTGAAAACGTACAGATAACTTCTCAGAGGCTTGAAGCTACCTACAAAGCCTCCAACATTCTGAATCTGGGAGTTGCTTGCTTGAAGAAGTATTTCGGTTTTCTTGGCGTGAGTATTACCAACTGGTCCACCGAAAACGTGACTTGGTTTGAAGACTTCAAAAAAAGGGTTTTTGCCCAATCGGACGGTGAAGCATGGAAGGAAACGTTCTCGCTATTGGATACAGAAAAACACTTCGATCTTTCTTCAGACAGCGATTTTACCGGTGAAGCATCGAAACTTGGATTTTCCGGTTTCTACGCTGTTGTTTTCCCCTTCAAGGATACTCCCTTCTATGTTTTGCTCGTTGTGAGAGCTCAGGTGGGAAAGGCTGTGGTTTACAAATACGCCGTTCTATCCTCAGATTTTTTGAACAAGTACGCGTATTTTACAGAAAAAGAGACAAGACCAGGTGGTGGTAAGATATACTTCATCACTCAGGATACCATAGATGGTCCTTTCAGGTCGAACGATGTGATACATGTGGAAGGAGAGCCACTGTTCAAGGCAAGTGTGGAGTTCAAGGGTATCGATATCGAAGCAGGAAATGGTCCAAGATACGAGAATCCTCCTCCAAAGTACTTGACAGAAGAGGACATAGAAAAATACAACATGAGTAAGATAAAAGACTATTACGCAAGAGAAATCGAAAAGATCGTAAAACCTGCAAGCGAGGTTGTAAACTCGACTGAACCGGTAGGAATAGAGCTTCCTTCGTCAAAGATCGTGGAATACGATTTCGATGAAAACAAGGGCTCGACAAGGTGGAATAAAACAGAATGGAAATTCTACAAAAAGCAACTCGAACCGATTTATATCATAGAATTCAATACACCAAGAGGTAATAGCCAAAACGATTATTTGGTAAAAGTGAAATATAAGGAAGTATACAGGGAATATGTAAGCAATAATATGCAGGATTGGCATTTTATTGGGGAAAGTGAGGAAAAAGAAGCTAACCTCTTCCACCTCAAACAAGTACCAAACAGCGATAAGTATCATCTTGTCATTCAAGGAGATAAAGCAAGAGAACTTCTTGGCCTCGACAGAAACGAGTACGATATATACTTCAACGGTGTGATAAAAACAGACAGTGACATCTATTTGAGAAACATGAGTGGTGATGGAAAACCCATGTTCGTGGATGGAAAGTACACCATTGTTGCAAAGAATATCTACATAGAAGATCACATCATCTACAACGATTACAGAGGGGTTCTAGAAAAGATCGCCGATCTACAGGGGATAAAAGGAAATTCCGATGAAAAAGTTGCTAAAGTTGAGATAAGACCTCTCGATGATAATGGGAACGTCAAGACGGAAGAATACGCGGAAATGATCAAAAACCACGAGTCTGATGACTTTCTCAACCTGGTTGCGTTCAACGACGTGGTGGTGAAAGAAAAAAGACCCAACATGAAGATCTTTGCCAGTATATACGCCTTCGATGGAAGTTTCTATGTGGAAGGCTATAACGAAGGAAAATCCAAAGGAGAACTCACCATTTTCGGCTCTCTCATGCAGTACGTCAGAGGACCGGTGGGAACTTTCAGGTGGTCTTGGAATGGTACACCTGTTATCAGAACAGGCTATAGAAAAAACTACATATACGACTGGAGAATACTGAAAGGCCTTGCTATATTTGGTACCCCCACAGTGGAAAAACAATCAATGATTCGCTACGTGAGAGAGGTGTATTGAGATGAGGAGAGGAAGTCTCATAATAGAAACACTTATCAGTTTGATTCTTATACTCCTGGTTGTTTCAATATTCACGGCAATCGTTCTTGTGGTGACAAAAAATGTGGCCTTTACTGAAAAATCCACAGAGGTGTTTCTTCTTACGAACTTTGCGTATGATTTTCTGTCCAAATACAGATCAGGACATGAAATAGATCAAAGCGTGTACAGTGAGATAAACAGAGAATTCTGGAAAGACAGGTGGAATGATCAGAACCCTCCTTTCCCCTACGTTGATCCAAACGGTTCAAACGTTGAAGATGTTCCATTAGCAAGTGATAGTGATATAGAGTACAAAAAAATCACTCTGAAGATAAAAATAGACGAAAACAACGTCATAGATAGAATTGTTATAATTGGGGACTAAAATTTTTTGAGGATTGATCGATATAAAACCATGGAAACCACCAAGTGGAGGGATCCACGATGAGAATAAACCCCACGGACGGGAAAGGAAATGCTGTACTTCATGGAGAAATAACAAAGAGGGAACTCCATATGAACGAGCAGTCTTCTCCTGTTTCCGAGATGAAAAAACAGCGGGAAGAAGACGTTCAAAAGGCCATAGAAGAGTTCTCAAAGAAGATAGAGAAACTAAAGAAAATCTTCAGAGGAGAAGCGGAGTTCAAGTATGACAACGAGCTCAACATGGTGATAGTGAAGATAAAAGACGCCGAAACGGGAGAACTCATAAGACAGATCCCTCCAGAGGTGATGGTGAAGCTGGCAAAGAGTATTAACGAGTTACTCGGCATTCTGATGGACGAGAGGGTGTGATGGTATGGATTTGAGCAAGATCGCTAGCACCATAAATATGAGATACTATTCTCAACTCGGTGGCTTCCAGGTGGGAGGAGCCGTCAGTGGACTGGATACACAGTCGATCATAGATGCTATTCTTGAGGCGGAGAGCCAACCTCTTCAAAATCTGACAGAAAAGTACGAGAAGTACGAACTCATGCAGAAAGCCTACGAAGAAGTAAAAACGAAACTGAGGGAGTTCAGAGATCTGGTCTACAGTTTTAAACTTCAGAGCACGATAGTTCAGAAGACAGCCCTCTCATCGAACGAAACGTTTCTCTCTGCTGAGGCTTCTTCTGTAGCCATCACAGGTGTGTACCACGTAAAAATTGTTCAGACTGCAACGTACACTACCCTGGTAGGAACAAACGAAGTGGTGCCACCACCCGATTCCACAAAGACCTTCGGGGAACTCGACTACATGTACGTTCCCCAGGAAGGAACGGTGAGGATTTATAACAACGAGTCCGGAAACTACCAAGATGTTCAGATTCTCTCCAGCGATACCATAGACGACATTGTAAACAAACTGAACAGTGCCCTTTCTGGTCTTGGAATTACAGGAACAGTAAATTACGATGTATCCACAGGAAAGATCAGTATCACATCTGACAAGAACCTCGCTTTAGTTGATATCTCCGGAAACTTCACGAAGGTGTTTCATCTCGATGAAGCCAGTTTGAGTTTCGATGGTACCAACTATTCCCTTACAAGCACAGCCTCTGTGAGCAGTCTTTCGACCGCAAAGACTCTGTCGCAGATAGCAACGTACACTTCAAAAACAATTATCAGCGGCAAAGTGAAGATCAACAGTGTAGAGATAGATGTTGATCAGAACGATACACTGTCTTCATTGATCGAAAAGATAAACGACAGCCAGGCGGGAGTTACAGCCAGTTATGATTATCACACGAACAAACTTGTGATCGTGTCGAAAAACTCTGGCCCCAACTCTATCACTCTGGAAGATACCGATGGAACAGGACTCTTCTCCCTCCTTGGAATGGAAAGCCACAGTCTCTACGTTGGACAGAAAGCACACCTTCAGATAAGTATGGATGGGACAAACTGGGTTGATGTCTACTCGGACACCAACGATGTGGAGTACAACGGTGTGACCTTCCATGTTTCCGGTGTGACATCTGAGACGATCACCGTCGATGTGAAAATCGACACCGATGCAATAGTTGAGAAGGTCAAAGAGTTCGTGGACAAATGGAACGAAGTAATGGACTTCCTGAACGAAAAGCTCACAGAAGAACCTGTGAAAGACAAATCCGAAGAGGAAATGACCGAAGAAGAAAAGATGAAAGGTGTTTTGAAAGGAGACGATTTTCTGGAAAACGTATTCTCTCGACTCAGAAGTTTTATCACGTACAAGGTTGAGGGGGATATAAACTACCTCTGGGAACTCGGTATCACCACGGGAGATATAGGAACCGGTTACGAAAACATGATGAAGGGACATCTTGAACTGGACGAAGAAAAGTTAAGGCAGGTTGTAGAGGATGATCCAAACAAGGTATGGGAATTTTTCGGTAGTGAAAACGGTTTTGCCACAAAATTTGACGACTATCTCTGGAATCTTGTGAAGTTCAATGGTGAAATAGACCAGGTAGCAGGAATCAGTGGAAGGATAGAAAGAGAACAGAGATTCCTTGCAACACAGATAGCAAGCTGGATAGAAAGGCTCTCCAGAAGGGAACAGGAACTCTGGAGGAAGTTTTCTGCTATGGAGGAAGTGATTTCACAACTTCAAGCACAAGGGAGCTGGATTTCCCAGGCTCTTCAGGGTAATAATAAGTGATCAACCTTTCATTCCGCTTCTTACGAGACTTCTCACAAAAAGGTTTTGAAGAGCAAGGAACATCACCACAGTTGGTGCTAAGGCAACAACAGTGCCCGCCATGATTACACCCCAGTTGTTGGCTGATTCAGATTGCATGAGCATCTTTACACCTACTTGAACTGTCTTCATCTTGTCCTCCATACTCACAATCAACGGCCAGAGATACATGTTCCAAGCATAAACGAAGTTTATTATGGAAGCCCCCGCTATCATGTGTCTTGAGAGAGGAATCAGAATTCTCCAGAAAAACTGCATATAGCTTGCTCCATCTATGAGAGCGGCATCTTGAAGTTCCCTGGGAATCGTGAGAAAATGCTGCCTCATGAGAAAAGTATTAGTTGCGCTTGCCATGAACGGCACCGTCAAAGCCCAATAGGTGTTGACCCAACCAAAAAATTTCATGATCAAAAATAATGGAAGAATCATTACAGTCTCTGCTGGAAGAAAGAGTGTTGCGAACAAAGCAGTGAACATGATTCTTTTCCCTTTGAAATTGAAATGGGAGAAAGCAAAACCTGCAAGTGTGCCGGTGACGAGTTTCCCAAGTGTTATGAGAGAGGCTACGATCAAGCTGTTCAAAAACAATCTCGCCAGGGGTACGTATTTGAAAGCTTCCACATAGTTTTTCCAGTAGAAACTCGTTGGGAAGAATTTTGGAGGGTAGGAGAAAACAACTTCTGGTTTTTGAAAACTTATAGTTATGGCTAGAAACAGTGGTAATGCCATCACCAGAGTTATCAGTATGAGAATCACCTCGTAGAAGATCATGAGAGATTTTTTCCTTTTCACGATCTCTCCCCCGTTATTGATAGTGAACTCTTCGCTCACCGAATTTAAAGTAGAAGATGGTCACAACCGCCATAATCAAGAAGAGCACGACGCTTTGTGCTGCGGCTGGTCCCGTTTTTTGAAAGGCAAAAGCATCGAGATACAACCTGTATATCAAGGTAGTTGTAGAATTTCCAGGGCCACCCTTCGTGGTGACATCGATTATGGCGAAAGAAGAGAACATAAAACTCACAAGGTTCATGATGATAAGATAGAAAGTTATCGGAGAAAGAAGCGGAAAAACAATCTTCCATGTTCTGGTCCAGGAATTTGCTCCTTCCACCATAGAAGCTTCCAAAAGCTCCTGAGGAATATCCTGAAGGCCGGCAAGATAGAAAATTATATCGAAAGGCAACGTCTTCCACACAGTTGCTACGATGACTGCTATCAATGCGTACGGTTTCGTGGTAAGCCACTCTACCTGCAAGCCAAACAATTTGGACAGGATGTAGTTAACGTGTCCTACAACAGGATTGAGTAGAAAAGACCAGAGCACACCAGCTATTGCTGGAGAAATGGCATACGGAGTGAAAATCAAAGCTCTGAAGGCTCTGTTCCCGGGCAGATTCATGTTCAAAAGAAGAGCTATAAAGAAAGCGATAAATATGGTTAAAACAAGAGAAGAGAGGACATAAATGACGGTTACTTTTATGGCGTTCAAATATTCTGGGTTTTGAAACAGCCTCTGGAAGTTTCTGAGTCCGACAAACACCATTCTGTTTCCAAGAGGAGTGATTCTGTAAAAACTCAATCTCAGTGAATATGCAGCTGGCCAGTAAATGAAAAGTACAATGATAAGAAAAGTAGGAAGAAGAAGCAGATAAGGAAGTATCTTTTTCAAATTGATCCCCCCAAAGCTGGTTTAAAGAGTGAGGGGACATCCCCCTCACTCATAAAGTTCGTTGTATTCTTTTATAGCTTTTGTAGCTTCCTTTTCAGCCCAGGAGAGTGCTTCTTCAGGAGTCATCTCTCCATTTATCACTCTTTCCACGGCTGTTTCTATTATGTCTCTTATCTCCGGGAACGGCCCTATGATGGCACCCCTGGTGTTCGGTGTCTGAACGGAGAGAAGAAGCTGGAGCAAGGCTGTGAGATGGTGTGGGTATTCAGCGTAATATCCTTGATAGAGAAGCATCTCCACAGCGTCTTTTCTCACTGGGAAGTAACCCGTTCCAAGGTGCCATCTTATTTGCTGCTCTGGTTCAGCCATCCACTTCACGAATTCCCACGCTGCTTTTATTTCCTCCTCTGGATGACCTCCTATGATCCACAGACTACCTCCACCTATTGGTGTTCCTCCAAGTTCAATCCCTTCTGGTTTTGGAAGGAACGCAGTTCCTAGTTCGAAACCATTTTCCTTTGCCGCATCCATCATGAGTTTCACGTCTGAAGTGGAGCTGATGAGCATGGCAGTTTTTTGGGAAATGAAGAGTTGCCTTGCACCTGTCCAGTCCTCTTTTGTTGTATTGATCATTAGGCCTTCTTTTGTGAGAGTGTCCCAAAGTTTGAGGAATCTGAGGCCTGCTTCATGATTGAAAACAGCCTTCGTAGCTCTTCCAGCTCTTCCATTTTCATTATCAACCAGAGGAACGTTTTGTAAGGCAACGAATTGTTCAAAGAACCAACTGTGAAGTGGCCAGGTGATACCAGCTCTAACGATGTTACCGTTCTCATCTTTAACCGTGAGTTTTCTACAGTATTCTATCAGTTCTTTGAAGGTTCTTGGAGGTTTGTTCGGATCGAGTCCTGCTTCTTTGAACAGCGTTTTGTTATAGTAAAGAATGGGATTCGAGGAATTGAAAGGCATGGAGTACAACTTTCCGTTTACTCTGTAATAATCCAAGACTTGTGGGAGGAATTTCCCAACATCGAACGAAGGATCCTCTTTGATCAGATCGTCGATGGGTATGGCTATACCTCCATCGATCATGAACTGAGTACCTATTTCGTAAACCTGGACGACGTGAGGAGGGATTCCCCCCTTTACAGCTGCGATCAATTTGTTCAGTGTATCTCTGTAGCTTCCTGTGTACTGAACTTCCACCTCGATGTTTGGATGTGTTTTCATGAAATCTTCTGCCATGCTCTGGAGAAGTTCGATCCTCCATCCACCCATTGCGTGCCAGAACTGAATCTTAACCTTGGCGAGTGAGAGTATGGAAGCAAGTATCAGGACAAACACCAAAAATCTCCTCATAACAATCCCCCCTTTCGACGTGATTGAACAATAGTTCGATCAAGTGAAGTTTTAAAACCTTCAAGAAAAATAGCGAGGCAACCCCATTAGGGTTGCCTCTCTTGACTCTCTCCCTATTCTTCCGCCAGTATTCTACAACAGAGAGGGTATAAATGTCAAGGATACATTAACAAATTATTGTTATGATTTTTCTCTATTTTTTCACTCAATTTTCAGTCTATTTTCATAAAAAAATAGTGCTATAATACTAAAAAGATTCAAATTTTTTTAAAATTCGAAGGCGATGGGAGATGGGGATTATGAGTATTTTCGTGAAAACCTTTGGTGGGACGAAAATCGTCAGAGAAGGCGATGTTATAAACAACAAGGATTGGCCTTCGCAGAAAGCGTTCTCACTGTTCAGATATCTGGTTTTTAGGAGAAACGAAGAAGTACCCGTTGAAGAGCTCTACAGTCTTTTCTGGGAAGGGATGGAAGAAAAATTCGCAAAATCTAACCTGAACACCACACTCCATCTGATCAGAAAGACAGTCGGTATAACGAATGAACACCTCTTTGTCAGAGGGAACATATGCTGTTTTGTGCCCGGCGACGATATCGTTGTGGATGCAGATATCTTCGAAGAATGCCACAGAAAATTGATGGGAAAAATATCGGCCGATGAACGAGAAAAACTTCTGAAGAAGATGTTCGAGATCTATGCAGGGCCTTTTCTAGTTGAAGATGCCCTTGAAGAATGGGTCCAGGAGACCAGGGAAATATACGAATCATGGTATTCGGATGTTTTGAAAGAACTGTTTGAGCTGTACTTGTCGAGAAAAGACTACGAATCTGCTTTCGAAATGGTGACATCCTACGTTCAGAGGGAACCTTACGATGAAAGTATGTACTACAAAGCGGTGGAGATCCTCCTGAAGAAAGGAGATATCACAAGGGCAAAGCGCATGTATGACAAACTGTCGAATCATCTTGAAGAGATAGGAACCAAACCTCGCTTGAAATTCAGTGATCTTATTTCGAACAAAGGCTCAGATTTTCTGATGAACGGAAACAAGGCAGTAGTTATAGATGAGAAGCTGTTTGAGAAAATACTCTTCCTTGAGTCCAGGAAGAGGAAGAAAACCTTTGTTCTTCTTGAGGTGGTGTTCAAACGAAAAGATGTCGATCCTGAAACGATCGCTCAAAAAATAGCGCCGCTGTTCCGGAGGGGAGATGTGATTACCTTCTCGAACGAGTCAATTCGCATTCTTGTTCACTGCCCGGAACAGCAGCGTCCAACTGTAGAAAGTCGTGTAAAGAATGTATTGGGAGAAATGGGGATAGAGAAGGATCACTACACCGTTCTCTAAAACAAAAGCTCTACCCCGATGAACACTTTGTACTTTGAGAAATCGTAAGTTACCCCCAGCACGATCGTTACGTGTTCATTGATGTCGTAGCCACCGCTGAGGATCAAATCCTGTGACGTTTCCCCGAGTGTCCAGTGACTCCTGAAAGAGAGACTCACAGAGAACTTGCCGAGTCTCAGATCCCCCCTACCCCACCAGAGAATTCCAGAGAACTTTGTAAGGTCGAAGAGAGCGTACACCCCTGCCGACAGGGTCATAGGTTCTACTTTTGAATAATCGGAGAAACCCACTCCCCACCATCTGTAACGCCAGAAGATGGTACCGAACCTCAACTGCTCTCCAAAGATTCTCGTCTCCAGAAGAGCTCCCTCCGAAGAGGAGACGTCAATGTGAACAATGTTTCTGATCCAGAGACTGATTCTGATGTCTGGAGACGAGGAAAGGAAAATGAAATTTTTCTCTTTCTCTTCTTTTTCCGGCAAAAATTCTTTCAGGCCAGAAACATCTCCTACCACGAACACCTTCTCCTTCGGCGGTTCCTCAACGACTATGGCTCTGGCAAACACGATCATTTTTTGCTCCTTACCATTAGTCTTGAATCTACAGTAGAAGATCGGCTGGAACTTTTCCTGAGAAAGCCACAGGGTTGTTTGAAGTTGAGAATCGTTCAATCTTACTTTTATGTCCGAGAGAACGTTTCCTTTCTCATCCACCTGATTCGGTGTCAGAGAGAACAAGATTTCCTGCGTGGTGGTGAAACCCTGTGCCGTGAGGAGCTCTTCCCTTCCTATTCTCATTGTTGCGTTCTTTCCGAAGGTGGTGATGATCCACGGTTTGGAGAGGATCCTGTAGGAATCGTATATCACCGGAAGTTCCACTTTTATGGAGAAAGGAAAAAGCTTCAGTTCGATCGAGTTGTCAGAGTAAGAAACTTTCTTTTCACCAGAATCATCGGTGGTGACGAGGAGTTCTTTCAGCAGAACGTCTTGACTTTCTGCCATCTTCACTTCTGCGGCGATGAACTGATAAACGACCATGGGTTCCGCCATCAGTGTGGTGACAAGAAATGTAAGAAGGAACAACAACCACTTCATGGTCATTCACTTCCCTGGATTTCTGCCTTTATGAATATGTAAAGTTCTTTTTCTGTCTCTTTTTTCGTGGTTCCTCCAAAGAGGTATCTTATGAGTGGTATCTTGTTCAGTATCGGTATGCCGGAACTGGTCTGCGAGTTATCTTCTACGGTGGCTCCGGAGATCACAACGGTCTGACCGTTTTTCAAAAAGAGCGTTGTGGAAAGTTCGTTCTGCTTCACTGCGAAGGTGCCGAGTTTTTCTCCTGCAAAGTGGCTGACTCTGGGAGAGAGTGTAAGTTCCAGTTCTTCTTCATCCATCACGCGAGGCTGAATATCGATGCTCACTCCAACATCTATGGATTCGATCCTGCTCACTGCCCCTTCAGCCTGGAGAAGAACCACCTGCCTTTCTCCCAGAAACAAAGAGGCTTTTTCCCCGCTTTTTACGATGATCCAGGGATCGGCTGTGATTTTTGCCTTCTGTTCTTCTTCAAGAAGCTTCAATTGGGCCAGAATCTGTCCGAAGACGTCTGTTTCGAGGTTCAGCACCCCTGTTACCAGACCGAGGGTAGCCGACCAGTTTTCGTTGAACTCCTGTCCGGCTCCAAAGGAGTAATCCAGACTGTTCAGTCCCAGTTCGTTCGAATAGTCCTTTGAAACTTCTGTGACGATCACACTGACCTTCACCTGAGGTATCGGTATGTCTATCTTTTTAAGATCCTTTTCGAACGCCTGTATGATCTCCTGAGGTGCGGTGATGGTTATCATGTTGTTCTTTTCGTTGAACTTCACGTAATTTTTGTACAGTGGTGGTAGCAGTTCCTCTGCATCGGCACTCGTTATGTACTTCAACTTGTATGTTTTTGTCTCCACCAAGTATCTGAAGGCGGGATTCGTTGGATCGGGTGAACCCACAAAATAAAATCCGTCCATTTTCCTGTATACATAGCCCCCAGGCATGAGGATCATTTTCAGTGCTTGTTCCAGGGGAACTTCGTTCAGTTCCATCGTGATGAAACCTGTTACGGTGGTATCGGCTATGATCGGAACTCCGGTCTGCGCGGAGATGTCCGCCAGGGCATCCAGGATGTAGGTGTCCTGGAATATGTTACTCACAAGAGGTTCCTCCTGTGAAAAGATCAAAATCGTCATCAGGGCAAGAGAGATAAAAAGCAGTTTTCTCATTCCCCATTCCTCCCTTCTATATGAAAGGACTTTTTCAGAACAATCGGACTTCTTCCATAGTCACATCTTGCTAGTAACTCGTATTCACCCTCTTCCAAAATGACAGGTATGAAGACGCTGAAGATTCTCTTTGTTCTGGGCAAAACGGGGGCAGTGGAACTGATTTCCTCTTGAATGAGACTTTCCACCTTCTCCGGTATTATGAGTCCCTCGTCGGTCACCTGCTGGGGTGTGATCCTGTTCAAGCCGAACGTCACCGTAGGCATGAGATGATAGTTTCCCGTGTTTTCGAAAACGATGTCGGCGTAGATGCCATCTTCTTTTATCTCGTACACAATATCTGCACTTGCCTCTCTGGTGATATCTTCGTCTTTTCCTGAGAACACAAGAAGGTTTGTACCCGTTTCCGCCTGAAGAGAACCACCCGTTCTGAAGAGCACATCGGCGTAGTATCCTCCCGTGAAATCTTTCGGTATCCTCACGGCAATACGCACGTTTCTAGATTGCCCGGGCTTCAGGGTGAAGGAAGATGGTGTGAGTTTGATCCAGTCGGGTGGTGTGCCTCTTTCTTCCTCTGGGAGGAGATCACCGTAGAGGTCGTAGGCCAGCGGCAGAATTTTTCCCTTCACCTGAAGGGTTTCCTCTCCGAGATTCGATATCTTCACTATCTCGGACCTGTAAGATCCTGGAACTGCCTTTATCTCAATGTTGACTGGGTCCACTGTGATCATAACTGGACCTGTTTCCCTTTCTTCCTCCCCTGTTTCTACCCTTTCGGTTGTGATCGTGAACAGCGTTTCTGCCACTATGGGTCTTCTCCCACCGTAGTCAACGACTGCCCTCGCAACGTACTCTCCTGGAGGAAAAAACCTTCTTGTGATCGTTCTCATGTTGACGGTGCTTTCTGGAAGTATCACACCCCTTCCGCCACCAAGAGGCATCTTCGCTATCGTTCTTCCTTCCTTTGTCTTTATCGTGAGAGTTCCCTTCGTCACTATGTGAACGTTACTTCTGTTCAGAACACCGAGCGTGAAAACGAGAGCGCCATCTCCTATTTGCATTCTTATGGAGGGAATGTCATCAGATCTCTCTACCTTGAAATACGCTGGAAACGCTTCCACTCTCTGTCTTGTACCGGAGAGAACAACCTCTAAAAAACTCGCCATTCGGTACTTGAACTCAACTTCACCGTAAGCTCCCTCTTCAGCGGGTCTTTGGGTCTCCGGTGTTTGAGGTCCCTGGATCTCGAACGCGATCGCACCGTAGAGCCCTCCAGAGACACCCCTTGGTACGTTCACTGTCACGATGACGGTCTTTGTTTCCTTTGGCTGTACGGTGATGGTGTCTGGTTCAACCCGAACCCATCTTGCGATCGAGTACTTCGTACTCCCCGGATCTCTCAGATCGTACGCTCCATCCACCGTTTCTGTCACATCCATCACCATCGCTTTCAAGGTGATGGGATCGAACTCGCTGTCGTTCTCCAGAAAGATCTCATAACTGAAACTGGTTCCCGGACTTACGGTTTTGCTCACTACTATGGGATCCATTCGAACGGATATTCCCTGGGCAAAGAAAACAGCACTCACAAAAATCACGGTCATCAAAACTACCCTTCTCATCCCCATCACTCTCCCAAACAAAATAAAAGGCGAGGGAAGGTCCCTCGCCTTCTTTTTTTAAAGAAACTCATCTCTGGCTGTTCACGTATTCCTCCAGATCTTCCACGTAGTTTCCTTCATCGTCGATCCATGGTTTCTGGTTTTTGAGGGTGAGTATGATCGTGCCGGTATTTCTGTAGGTGGATGCACTGTTGCACCTTTCAACGTATATTCTGTTCCAGAGTTTGTAGGTTGCACCGTTGTGGAGAATTTCGCTGTCAGGTACCAGCAGAGTCACGTTGTTGAGATCTGGAGCGGGTGTCCAGATATCTATGGGAAGCTGTGGTCCGAACGCATAATCCACTTCGATCGTGTCGTCAACGCTCGTACCTGTTGCGTACTTCAAGTGGTCAAAACCACTGAATCTGATCTCAAGATCACTGTTGCTTTGAAGGGTTGCTGTTATACAGTTGGCAACGTAGGTTCCAGGCTTTCTCACAAACCAAGTCCATTTCGTTCCTGTGAGGCTCCATTTCACCCACTGGGCGACCTGAACTTCAAGCGTCATGGGAATTTCCCACTGGTGTCTGTTACAGCTTCCACTCATTGGTTCGCTGATGAACGCTCTTGCGTTATCTTCATCTCCTTCGTATGCGTAAACCGGCACTTCTTCTTGTGCAAAGAACAGAGAACCCACTATCAAAGCCAACATTATCAACAAAAGTCTTCTCATACCAATCCCCTCCTCAATTGTTCGTGATGTAACACTTTCCGAATCATCTTTCGTTGGTCACGTAATTTGCCAGATCTTCCACGTAGTTTCCTTCTTCGTCGATCCACGGTTTCTGGTTTTGAAGCGTGAGCAAGATGTATCCAGTGTCTCTGTAGGTGGATGCACTGTTACATTCCACCACTTTGATCCTGTTCCACAGATAGAAAGACATTCCTTCATGGAGTTCCTGGCTGTCTGTCAGTGTGTAGGAGAGATCGTTCACGTCGGGTGCTCTTACCCAACTTTCAGGATCTGGCATTCCTTCGGAGGTCATGACGGTGTAGTACGCTTCGATCGTCGGGTTGACACTGCTTGTTCCTGTGTAGGTTGGGTCATCAAAGTCACTGAAGGTCACCAGAACGTCTCCGTTGCTTGCAACGGTTCCCACGATAGCGTTCGCATAGTAGTCTCCAGGTTTTCTCACAAACCAGGTCCACTTCGTTGCGTTCAGACTCCACTCGAGCCACTGGGCAACCTGAACCTCTGTTGTGAATACAATCTGCCATTCAGGTTTGTTACAGGATCCATCCTCTGGAAACGCACTGAATGCCCTTGCCAGATCGTTCGTTGCAGGAAGACTGATGTACTGACCATCCTCGTACTTCCAAACCTCGAGTGGTGTCTGTGCCAGTACAAAAGAAAACAGCGCTCCCATCAGAACTAACCAGAGTAACTTTCTCATACAAACCCCTCCTTCTACTCACCTTATGGTGAGGTATCGACGTACAGTTTAGAGTTGTTGATGGTGAAGGTTATCACACCCTCGCTGGTATAGGTGTCTGCTGTGGAATTTCTTGAAACGGTTATTTTCTGCCACAGGAAGAATCTGTTTTCTACAAAGTCAAGTTCGTCGAACCACTCCGAAGGAATCTGTTCCCCCGTTCCCAGCTTCAACTCCAGAACTTCTGAGCCACTTGCAGGATCCGGTAGAGAAATGAAGACGTGTAGACCCCTGCTTGCACTGACTTCCAGCACTTTCGAGACGTACACACCAGGCTTTTTCACAAACCAGGTGACCTTCGTTCCACTGAGATAAATCTCAACACAGTTCGAGCGCCTTCCACCCCACGCAGTCTCTTCTTCATTACCATCACTCACCACACCGTGAAGAAGAACGTAGTACTTGGTGCTTGCCTTTTTCAACTTGCTGACACTCTTCTGAAAAAGAAAGGAGAGCGGTACTTTGTAGGTGTAGTCTGTCACGAGGGGATCGAACTCTTCCTTGAAAGGAAACTGACCTGGAGACTGGTTTCCTTCCGGTTCATCCATCAGGACGTTGAGATGTGTTTCTTTCAAAAACCATCCCTCGTCCAGTTCGACCTTAACGTAGAAGAAATCAGAATCGTTCCAGATGGTAACCGTTCCTACGTCTGTGCTCTGTCCCATCCAAAAGCTGAAGATCTGCTCCCCATCTCCCAGTGTGTACTCCATGTAGTAATACCATTGCGCCTTTCCCCGGAAGGACTCTGTCGTTACGACACTTCCGGCCTGCTTTGGGGTGGCTGGAAAGATGAGTATGTCCTCTCGAACCTCTTTTTCCCACCTCCCGGTTTCACTGTCGTATCTGTAGGTTGTGATGGAAAAAGACAGACTGAAAAGAACAACGATGAATACCCCCAATCCCCATTTCCTCATAGGTTCCGCCTCCTACTATTTGAACCTTACTCACGGTCATCAAATTGCGAAGAAAGGCAAGGAAAACTTCAATGAGTCTTTAATGAAAAAACAATAAAGATTGGTACACTTTGTTCGGGGGTGATGAACATGGAAGTGAAGATAGAAAAACCTACACCGGAAAAACTAAAGGAACTCGGCGTGGAAAAGTGGCCCATCTGGGAAAAGGAAGTCAGCGAGTTCGACTGGTACTACGACACGAACGAGACCTGTTACATCCTGGAGGGGAAAGTGGAGGTAACGACGGGAGACGGAAAAAAGTACGTGATCGAAAAGGGAGATCTCGTCACATTTCCCAAGGGCTTGAGGTGCAGATGGAAGGTTCTAGAGCCCGTGAGAAAACACTACAATCTGTTTTGAACTTGAAATACCCCGAAAAGTGTCGTAGAATAGTGGTGCACCACGCTAGGCGGGGGGTTGGCGGTCCCCTGTACCCGAAATCCGCCATACGCGGGGCCGAACTCCCACCCGAGGCTCCTCGGGTCGGGAAACGGTGTGGTTCGGAAGCGATGAAGATCGGGTCCCACGCAACGGAGCCCTGTGAACCTGGTCAGGCCCGGGAGGGAGCAGCCATAAGCAGGTGTCTCCGTGTGCCGTGGGGGTGCCCGATCGGAGCTCTCCGACCACGCACGCCCCGGTCTGGGGAAGTCGACGGTGGGTGCGTGGTGCATCTTTTATTTGGCTACACAATCGTCGAAGTTCTCAGTTTGCTTCTCTGTTTCTTTACGATCGCAATGATCGGATTTCTCGCTCTCTCCCTTGCCCTAGAAACAAAGGCCCGTCTTGTGAACGATCTGGACAGAACTCTCGATGAACTCTACGCCGTGGATTTCATGAGACACGAGTACGAGGTGAAAAGGGCAGAAACCCCTTCTTCCTCCGTTACTCCATCCTGTATGAGTTTCAACGCGGATCACAAGGGAAAAAGCGGCAGAATTTCCTACATCGTGGTTTTCGATGATGGAGTGTACAAACTCATTCGGAAGGGATTGAGCGGTGAGGGAAACAACTATCTGCTCGAAACGAAAAAGAAGATAGTTTTTCTTCAGGATGGAAAGGTGTTCTCTGTGAAGATAGGAGACACAATCTACGATCTTGAAATTTCAGAGTAGTCCTCTGTGTTTTATGAAGTAGTACACCACTATCCAGCTTCCCAGCATCACCTTCAGATACACGATCACGTTGGCCGGAACGATGAGATTCCTTCCTGGCAATATCAACATCACAAGGAAGAGAAAAACGATCATGACAAATTTCTCCAGAAAATACGCCTTTGTCCTCTCAAATTTCCTCTCAAAATTCTCGAAATCTTCCACCAGAGCGATCAATGCCAGAGCCGTTCCACCCGCAACCCCAGCCGAAAACCCCCCACCGGGACTCACATGGCCCTCGACCGCAAGGTAGAGAGATCCAACCAGAAGAAAGAACGCGATGAAACGTGTGAAGATCCTGATGGAAACGTCCGATATGCTCTTTATCTCTTCAGGCGCGGGAAGGTAGGACATGTGGAAGGAAACCCCCAGAACCGCAAGGGAAAAGATGAGCACCTCAAACACCGTATCGTACACCCTGTTCAGAAGGTATATCTGCGTTATGGGATTTTCCACCACGGTATCTCTGAGGTCTATAAGAATCTTTTCGAAACCTCCGCTTGCAACCAGCATTGCCCCAAAAACCGTAAGCACCGCTATCCAGATCCATCTCATTTGCTCTCCTCCCCAAAATACTTTCTCTTGAGTCTTTCTACAAGGTTCTTTTCTACTTTAAGAAAGTGTTTGAAGCGGCTTCTCAATTCTTCGTCGGCAAAGAGGATATGGTAACTTCCCTCCTTCTGAAAGATATGGTTCAGTTCTTCTCCTCGATAGGTTCTATCCATATATCTCAGAAGATCGAGCTTTTCGTCTTCAAGATAAAAGATCTTCGTTTCCAGGTATCCCTTTCTGTCCTCCCTGAAAACACCACCGCACCCGATGTCTATCCTTCCCCCATTCAGCGCCCTCATCAGCTCTTCAAGAGAGTCGTATTCCACAAACTCCACTCCATAGTCGTACTTTTCACAGAAGATCTTCATGAGTTCGTATTCGAATCCTGTGAAGGCTTCTCCGATTTTCTCAAAGAGCAGTCTCACGGGTGTGAATCCAATCCTTATCTTGTTTCTAGATTTGAGGGCTATCAGATAAACAAGGGTTGTGAGAAGGGCCCCCAGGAGTGCCTCGGCTATGGCAACGTCTGGTGCGGCAAGAATGGTGTAAAGCAGTGTTGCCAGAACGCTGATAGCAGTCCTTCCAATGACCGAAAACATCCTCACAGGCGTGAAAATCGTGTAGAAAGAGATTGCTATCATCGAAAAAAGAACGATGTACTCTATCAAGAGGATCCCTCCGTGTACATGCGCGCTATCACGTGGGAGATGAACGGTCCCCACACGAGCAGAATCACCAACATGAGAACTGTCCTAGAAATATCCTCCCAGAAGTTGAGAACCACAAAGAGTGATCCCACCGTGTCGGATATCCCTATGAAGTGTATCTTCAGATAAAAATCCCTCTTTATGAGGGCAAAGAAGGTGCCAAGGCACATCAGTGCCACACCGATGTAGATCATTCCTTTCTCCCCCTCAAAAAGTAAGAGAAGAGGATTATACCACTTCCACCGGCTAATAGATAGAAGATAGCAACATCCCGCACTTGAGAAAGCCCCGGAACAAGATACGACAGTGCGTATATCAGAACACCCGTTTTGGTGGAAAGCGAAGAGATCCCGAGTAGCTTTTCCCACCGGTTTCTACCCATCACAGCCAGGATAACACTCAGAACAAGAGGAACGGTGAGTATCCAGATCATCTTCTCCCCACCCGATGAACCACTATGTACCCTTCATCGGAAACGACAACCAGCGTTTTTGGAGTGAGAGTGATCGTGAGGGTTTTTTCGAGTTCTTCCCATTCATTCTCCACAGAAACCTCATAGGCACTCCTCTCTCTGGAAGACAGCATCACCATTATCGACTCGAAGATCGCCTTCGGTATGTGGTAGACGAGTTTGAAAATGAGAATTGGAAATTTCTCGAAATGTGAAGGCCTTGTGAACAGATAAGCAGCAAGGCTCATGAGAACCCCCATGACAACGGTCAGAATGGTGATTTTTTGAGAAAGAATTACAAAGAAAACGGTTCCTGTCACCACTGCAGCGAAAACAGACACATTATCACCGTCCCAAGAAGGTAGATCCCCAGCATGGAGTCGAAATCCTCCAGAGGGTAACTTTCGATCCTGTATTCTCTGAAGAGGAAATGAATCAGAAGACCTGCTCCTATCAGAAGAACGCTCTCAAGCGATGATTTCCAGTTTGCAAAGGAAACTCCGATCACAACGGATGAAGCGGCAAGTATTACGCTGTAGAGTTTCATTCTTCCCTGACCCGAAAGGGCAAACGGCTTCATCAGAAACCGCCAGAACGTGGCGGCGGTTCCAACGAAGACGATTTCCATGAGAATCTTTTCCCAACCGTGAAGTTGGTCCAGGACCATGTTTTTTGAAAAACCTGCAAGTCCGGGAAAACCCATGATTGAGAGACTGGCCAGTGCAAGTGAAAACCACGTCCAGAAATCGAGCCTTTTCCATTCTTCTGTGTTCCTGCCGGGAAGTTCGTCTTTCAGAAGAAAGAGCCACGACTTGGAAACACCGTGTGCCAGCGAGTACACAGGGGCGGTTATGGAAGACACAAGGACTATTCCGATCTGCGAGAGCGTGCTGTAGGCAAGCGTTCTTTTGTAATCCTTGGAAAGAAAAGCAAGGACAGCTCCAGAAAGAGCAGAAAGTATCGCAAAATACTCTATCACTTCCCAGTTCACAATTTCTTCCATCCTCAAAAGACCGTAGACCGCACTCTTTACAACCACGCCAGAGAGAACAGCAGAGATCACCGTTTCGGCTTCGGAGTGAAGCTGTGGAAGCCATATGCTGAACAGAAACACGCCCGCTCTCAGAAGAAGTCCGGACGTGATCAGGGAAGTGGCAAAGGGATTTTCAGATAATCCGGAAATGGAGAGAGTACCGTTTTCTGCGTACAGAATGGCAACACCTACGAGGTACACGTTCATGCCGATCGTTCCAAGAATTAGATATTTGAAAGCAGACCAGTACTGAACTTTCTTTCTTCCTTCTACAACCAGTAGAAAAGTGAGAAGAGAGACCGCTTCGATCGTCACATAGAGGTTGAACAGGTCGGCACTCACGAAAGTGAGATTGAGAACCCCAAGAAGGACAAGGAGAAGATTAGAAAGATTCACACTCATCTTCCTGGTGAAGACGGCAAGAAAGACCAAGGCGGTGAGCAGGAGGAAATAATGTGATATGTGATCTAGCAGAAGGTGTACGCCGAACTCCCCTGTCAGTGTGAGATCGAATCTGTAGTTGCCGAAAACAACTCCGAGAATGAAGAAAAAGTTGATCCACACCATCCACACCGGAGTCTTTCTTTTTAAAGAAAGGAGAGCAATACCGAGTGCCACAAGAAAGAAATTGTAAGAAAGGAAAATCACTCTTTCTCTCCCCCTCGATCCCTGTCAAGTTTTTCGGAAGAAATAGAAGAGTACTTTGAAGAAATAACGCTCGCTACGGTGACGAGAAGGGCAACGGTTGCAAAGCCAATCACAATCGAGGTGATGATCAGAGCCTGAGGAACAGGATCAGCCGCTCCTGGGTGAAATGGTATCGGAACGTCTTTTCCCTGTTTTCTCGACACGATCACGAAGAAGCTGACAACCCCGGTTCCCATGATGTCGAGTGAGATGATCTTCTTGATGAGGTCTCTGTTCACAAGAACGCCAAGAAGACCTACCAGGACCACCATCAGAGAGAGCCGTTCAAGCATCCCTCTATCACCTCTTTTCCCACAAGAAAGAGGGCATCGGTGTAAGCCAGTTCGTCGAACAGAAATTCATCCCCCACCTTCACTTCTTCCGATTCAAACCACACGAGGTAATTTTTCGGAGCAACCACTCTGGTCGGACGCAATCTTTTTATCACCTTCTTCATGACCGTCTTCCTCACCTTGTCTCCAAGGGCAGGATCCAGAGGACCTGCTACCACGTATCTTCTGAGTTCAACAGGGACGTGGTACCCTATCCTGATCACCCGAACCCCCCATCCTTCCAGAATGCACACAAGATCAGAACAGATGTCTATCGCTTCCTCCAGGTCGAGCGGACTGTATTGAAAAGTTTCCATCATCCTGTGAAGTTCCGTCCCTTCAAAGACCAGAGTGGGATGTATCCTCACCAGATCAGCACCACATTCTATCGTTCTCAGCGCAGAAAGTATCTCATCTTTCCTGTCACTCTTTGGCAGTCCCACCATCAGATGTACGCTCAACCTGAACCCCATCTTTTTAATGAGCTTACAGGCCCTTTCTACCTCATCGGAGGTGTAACCCCTCTTTGAAGCCTTCAGCACCTCGTCTGAGAAAGACTGAACCCCAACTTCGATCGTTTCAACATCGTATCTTTTCAGAATCTCGAGTTTCTCCTTTGTCACCTCGTCTGGACGGGTGGAGACCCTGATCGATCTCACCACAGAGAACTTTCTGACGAAGCTCAGGTACTCCTCCATCTTCTGCTCGGAAAGACCGGTGAACGTTCCTCCGTAGAATCCCACCTCGTACTCTTCGGACGTCTTTGAATACTCCTCTATGAGTCGTGCGATGTCATCAAGAGACGGGACCTTCTCCTGTCCCGTTGCTTTTACCTGGTCACAAAAGACACATCTTTTCTTACAACCAGCGTATGGAAGAAACACCGGGATGATTTTCATGGCTTTCCCATCACCAGTTTTTCGTAGGCTTTTCTTGCCGCTTCTTTCTCTGCTTCTTTCTTCGTTCTTCCCTTGCCAACGGCAAGTGTTTCATCGTTTATTCGGACTTCAACGATGAACAGTTTCTCACTGCCGTTTTTCTCCGTTCCCACAAGTACATATTCTGGTGGTATCTTGTGTTCTCTCTGCACGATCTCCTGAAGCGCGGTCTTGTAATCAAAGAGCATTTCTCCCTTCATGATCTTCTCTATGTAGAACTCGAACTCACCCTCGAAGAGATCTTTGATCTTCTGGTATCCCTGGTCCAGATAGAGTGCAGCAAGTAGTGCCTCGAAGGCATCCGCCAGAATGGAGTCTCGCTTTCTTCCTCCCGTCTTTTCCTCTCCTTTTCCAAGAAACAGAAACTTTCCAAGTTCCAGTTTTCTGGAGATCCTCGCGAGGACTTCTTCACTCGCAACGGCAGATTTCACGCGGGCCAGATCACCCACTTCCGCTTCGGGATATTTCCGGTACAGGATCTCACAGACAAAAAGTTCCAGAACGGCGTCACCTAGAAACTCCAGTTTTTCGTTAGATTCCACATCTTCTCTTCCAGCTTGTTTTTGCTCGTTCGCATAGGAACTGTGACAGAGGGCGCGAAAGAGAATCTCTTCATCGTTGAAAAAAACTCCCAGTTCTTTCTGCAGCTCCTCCACTGCTTTTCTCTCACTCTCCGTCAACAAAGCTCACCTCTTCCAAAAGTTCTCCTTCCAGGGAACGAAGTTGAAATTTCTTCCTCTCCGTATCGATGATACCAAATGTTGGTCCGATCTCTGACTTGGGCAGTGCAGGTGATCCGGGATTTATCAGGAGTATTCCCTCTCTTTTCTCAACTAGGGGAACATGCGAGTGTCCAAACAGGATCGCGCTGCAGTTGTGGGCTTTTGCAAGCAAGACGGGATCTCCTTCCTCGTACTCGAACTGATCACCGTGGACAAGAAGGATCTTCACATCACCGAGGTACTCTATCCCTATTCGTGGCATTTCTGGTATCTCCAGAAACCGTACGTCCACATCCGCATCACAGTTTCCACGGATGTACCTGACACGGTATTTTTTCAAAAGAGAGGCAAGTTCCTTCGGATTGTAATCGACCGGCAGAGGGTTTCTCGGTCCGTGGTAGAGAACGTCCCCAAGGTGCCATATCTCATCGAAAGTGCCGGCGATTTTCAGGATCTTTTCCACAGGAGAAAAGGCTCCATGGGTGTCCGAGACAACGAGAATTTTCAACCTCAACCCCTCCTTATAACGAACTTTCCGGAGAAAACCGATAGGGCAAGAAAGACAGCCGTCCAGATTCCGACATAGGATATCGAGTGTATGTCCACGATGTGTTCTAACTGGTAGATCCTGAGGGCGTACATGGTTTTGAACACGGGAGTAGCCATGGCGATTCGTTTCAGATACTCTGGAAGATTGCTGATAGGAATGGCAAACCCACTCGAAAAGAGAGAAACTCCTATCACAGAGACTCCCAGAATGTTTGCAAGGCTCTTGTCAGAAGACACGGAAGAAACTATGAATCCAACTGAAGTATGAAGAAGAGAGTTGAGGGCGATCAGCAAGAAAACGAGTGTAAAGCTCATGCTGCTTTCGGTGAGAAGTCGTGTGAGAACGTACGCTGCCATCGAGACGGATACACCAAGGGTCGTGTAGGCGACGACCTTTCCAAGGGCGTACTCCCACCAGGAAAGGTTGTAGACGAGGAACATCTCATGGAGGTTCTTTTCCCTGTCTAGAAAGGTAGATACACACGCAAGAGAAACGGTTATCAGGATTCCAGTGAAGAATATGATGAACGGCGAGACGAGATCGGAGAATCTGAGACTCGAATCCTTCAGTGTCAGCCTGGGAACAGGGTAATCCGAACTGGTGAAAATGTATCTCAGAACATTCGGATCGAAGAAGGCACTTCCCTGAAAGTCCTCGAGGATGGAATCCAGAACGTTGTAGATGGCGGCGGCCAGATGAAGATCCACAGGACTCGGTATGAAAATCATCTGAGTTGGCTGTTTGGCGTAGAGTTTCGCCGCGAACCCTCTGGGTATGATGATAACAGCGTTGAGTCTTCCTTCTTTCAGGAGATCTTCGTAATCCTCTCCGACTTTGACGATGTTTTCCTGTCTCAGAATGGTACCGATGAACCTCAAGATGAGGGAAGACCAGACACTGTTGTCTTCGTTGTATATCCCGAGCTTCATGGATTGAAGGTTGTACCCCTGCATGAAGAAAAGGGAAATCAACACCACCAGCACCGGTGTGATGACGATCGTTATGAGGGACATCTTTCTTTTGAAGATCCTCTTCAGTTCGACCAGCGCCAGTTTAACTGTCAAATTTCCACCTTCTTTCGATCTCTTCCACCACCATCCTGTGTATCTCTTCCACAGCTTTTTTTCCATCGAGTACAACGATCCTCTCCGGGTACTCTTCTGCCAGGAGAAGATAGCCCTTTCTCACTCGTTCCAGGAAATCTCTTTTTTCAAAGCGATTCAGTTCACCTTTCCTTCTGAGGGCCGTTTCCACATCTATGTCGATGTAGAAGGTCACATCGGGTATCAGTCCATCCGTTGCGAAGGTGTTCAACTCTTCGACGACTTCCTTTCCGAGGTTTCTTCCAAAACCCTGGTACGCAACGCTGGAGTCCACGTATCGGTCGAGTACAACGAAGTACCCTCTGAAAAGGTAGTGTTTGATGTCCTCCACGAGAAGGTTCCTCGAAGCAAGAAACAGAAAGAGTTCAGCCTTCGGCGTTATCTCCTCTTTCATCAGAATCTCTCTTATCTTCTCCCCTATCTTCGTTCCCCCCGGTTCCCTCCTCAGGATCACCTTCTGTTTCTTCTCCTCCAGGTACCGTACCAGCAGATTCGCCTGTGTGCTCTTCCCACATCCGTCTATCCCCTCGAAACTCACGAGCATTCCTTCCCCTCCTGGTCATCAGGATGAAAGCCACAAGATTGTTGGTCACGTGGTAGAGAACAGCCGGAAACAGTGATCCACTGACGACAACACTGTGAGCGAATATGAGGGCCACGATGAACCTGTAGATGAGGTTCACCAGAAAGAACCTCTCAAATCCAACGATTACGTTGAAAAGGTGGAGAAACGAGAAGATGAATGCGTTCACCCATATGTTGTATCCATTCAGTTTCAGAAGAACTCCCCTGAAGAAGAGTTCCTCAGAAAGTGGTGATATGAAAGCCACAGAGATCATCACGGTGAACCAGTTCATGAACGAAGGGAACCTCGCCCCACCGTTTTTCATGAAGAACACGTTCACAAAAAGAAGGAGGAGAAACCAGTGAAGATCGGCAAAACTCACTTTGAAAGACGGTGCGTATCGAAACGCCACACACGCTACAACGGCGCCGGTCAAACCAAGCACCGATTGAAAGAAGATGGCCCTTTCAAAGCGCCTTATTCTGAAAAGATTTATTGAGAACATGAACAACAGATATATCGCAAGGGCGATGATGGAGTACAGAAAATTCATTCGTTCACCTCACAGTAAGGTCGCTATCATGATGGCTTTTATGGTGTGCTTTCTGTTCTCTGCTTCGTCCCAGACTCTGCTCTGTTTTCCTTCTATCACCTCATAAGTCACTTCTTGCCCTTTCACGGCAGGCAGACAGTGCATGAAGATCGTCTCTGATTTTCCCGTCATCTCCATGACCTTTTTGTTCACCTGATACGGTTTCAAGAGTACGATTTTTTCCTTTTCTTTGTCTTCTTCTCCCATGGATGCCCACACGTCCGTATAGACCACATCCGCGTCCTTCAGAGCTTCTTCCAAAACGGGTGTGAACGATACGCTTCCTCCTGTTTCTCTCACTATCTCTTCGCACTTTTTGTATATCTCCGGCCTTGGTTTCAGTTCTTCAGGGCCACAGGCCACAAAGTTCATCCCCATCTTCGAGCAGGCGATCATAAGCGATGTCGCCACGTTGTTTCTGGTATCACCCATGAAGACAACCTTTATTCCCTTGAGTCCTCCGAAGTTTTCTTCTATCGTCATCAGATCGGCGAGCGCCTGGGTGGGATGAAATTCATCCGTGAGGCCGTTGTAAACGGGTACACCAGAGTATTTCATCAGTGTTTCCACCGTCTCTTGTTTGTAACCTCTGAACATGATGGCATCTACCATTCTTCCAAGGACGCGGGCGGTGTCTTCGAGGGATTCCTTCGCACCGAGGTGTATATCGTTCGGTGACAGGAAAATGGGATGTCCGCCTTCCTCCGCGAAGGCGGTTTCGAAGGCAAGCCTCGTCCTTGTAGAACGCTTTTCGAATATCATGGCGAGCGTCATACCCCTGAACCTTTCCGTTCTCAATCTGGATCTGCTTTCCCTTTTCACCTGTTTTGCTACGTCAAGCAAGTATCTGATCTCTTCAGGAGAGAAATCAAGAAGCGTCAGAAGCGACCTTCCCTTCAAATTGAAAGGCATTCTTTACACCTCCACGATGTCCTCTATTTTTTCGCCCGTGGATATGTATTTTATCGGTCTTCCCGTTTCTCTTTCTATGAAGTTCACAAAACGATCGAACTCTTTGCTTTCAAGTGATTTCCATCCATTGAAGGTTTCATAAACGGGCTCTTTTTTCTCCAGGTCTTTGAGAGAAAGCAGTTCTTTGCCGTCTTTGTATCTCACACAGACTTTCACTTTATCAAAACCGTTCATAACGTCTGCCTTCGTCATGACGAGTGTGTCAACACCGGCTATTTCTATTGCGTAGTTGAGGAGTGGAAGATCGAGCCATCCACACCTTCTTGGACGACCCGTGGTGGATCCGTATTCGTGTCCGGCCCTTCTCAGCGCTTCCCCCTCTTCTCCAAAAAGCTCTGTCGGAAACGGTCCTTCCCCCACCCTCGTTGTGTACGCCTTGAAGACACCGATCGTTTCGTCTATCTTCACCGGGAACCCTATACCTGCGCTCACACCCGACGAAGAACAGTTCATACTCGTAACGTACGGGTACGTTCCCACATCGAGATCAAGAAGGACCCCTTGAGTACCCTCGAAAAGAACGCTTTTTTCTTCGAGAATTCTTTTCATCTGGATCGAAGAGACGACAAAATCCTTTATGACGTTATAAAAGTTCAGAAGGTCATCCAGTATCTTTTCAACATCGAAGGTGAGGTTGTAGAGGCTTTTCAGGGAAAGGTTTTTCTCAAGAAGGGTCCTGGCCTTTTTTTCATCGTAGAGTTCGGTGATCCTCACATTTGCTCTCATGACCCGGTCAGCGCACGCAGGACCGATTCCTCTTTTTGTGGTACCTATTTTCAGAACCTCGTCCACCCTCTGATCCACTTCCTTGTGCACGGGAAGAACCACGTGTGCGTTCTCGGAAATGAAAATATCTCCCGAGTATTCAGGAAACCTTTCCTTCAGCTCGATCAGTTCCTTCGTAAACACCTGAGGGTCCAAAAGAACACCGTTTCCTATGGCCACTCCTACATTTTTGGTGAAGTCTGCGGATGGAAGAAGGTGGTGGACCACTTTGAACGTTCCGTAATTCACCGTATGACCGGCGTTTGCTCCACCTGAGTACCTTACCACGATATCGTGATACCTGGAAAGGTACGTCACAACTTTTCCCTTTCCTTCGTCTCCCCACTGAAGTCCCACAACAACGCGGTTCATTCACTTCACTCCTTTTCAAAACGTTCGAAGATCCTGTCCACGTACCTCAGATAATAGGATGCATCGAAGAGTTCTCTCAGTTCCTCCTCGGTAACGAGTCTTTTCACATCTTCGTCCTCGAGCAGGTGTTCGAGGAAGTGTTTTTCAGATTCCCATGTTTTCAGGGCGTTTCTCTGAACGATATCGTACGCTTCCTTTCTCGTCAGTCCCTTCTCTATGAGTTTCAGAAGAACCCTCTGGGAAAACACGAGCCCTTTCGTGAGATTCAGGTTCTTCTTCATTCTTTCCTCGTTCACCTTCATATCTTTGATCACTTTCGTTGCAGTGACTATCATGTAGTAAAGCGTTTGAGTTGCGTCCGGGAAGATGTATCTTTCAACCGAGGAGTGAGAGATGTCCCTTTCATGCCAGAGAGCAATGTTCTCCAGGCCAGGTCCCACGAAGGTTCGCATCATTCTGGAAAGTCCTGTCAATCGTTCACAAATGATGGGATTCTTCTTGTGGGGCATAGCGCTTGAACCTCTCTGGCCTTCTTTGAAAGGTTCTTCTACCTCGAGTACTTCCGTTTTTTGAAGGTGTCTTATCTCAACGGCGATTCTTTCAATTCCGGCCGCGATGATTCCCAGCGTGGCAAGATAATGAGCGTGTCGGTCGCGCGGGACCACCTGGGTCGAAACGGGCTCTGGCTTGAGTCCAAGGTAGGAGAGAGCCCTCTCTTCGACTTCGGGGGGCACGTTCGCATAATTCCCGACGGCTCCGCTTATTTTTCCGTAGGATACTTCCTCGATCGCCCTTTCCAGTCGAAGAACGTTCCTTTTCATCTCTGAATACCAGCCGAGTACTTTCAGTCCGAAGGAAGTGGGTTCTGCGTGTACGCCGTGCGTTCTACCAATCGTTGGAGTGTACTTGTACCTGTTCGCCGTATTCCAGAGTGCGTCGCAGAGCCTTTTCAGAGCATCAAGCAGGATCTTTCCAGCTTCGACGAGCGCCAGAGAGTTAGCAGTGTCGAGAACATCCGAGGAGGTGAGACCGTAGTGGAAAAACCTGGAATCTTCTCCGATCATCGTTCCGATTCCTTCAACAAAAGCCACGACATCGTGGTTAGTCCTCTCTTCTATCTTCTTGAAGAGTTCCACATCTATTCTGGCCTTATTTTTTACCCTTTCCGTCACTCCTTTCGGAATCGTTCCCAGTTCTTCGTAGGCTTTCATCACCGCCAGTTCCACTTCCAGCCACCTTCTGTACTTCGCCTCCTCCGTCCACAGCTCCTTCATCGGAGACAATGCGTATCTTTCTACCATCTCTCTCCCTCCTGAAGACATCTCTCAAAAATATGAGTGCCACGGCAGGGAAAACAAGATAAGAGGCACCGGGATATCTTACGCTTGCCACCCTCCAGAGTGATAGCGAAACGAAAAACCAGAAGATCGCCATGAAAATCAAATTTTCCACCCTTTTCTTCATAAAATCAGAGACGACGAGAAAGATGAAGGAGACCACAAGGTACGTCTCTGCCAGATCGTAACTCACACCCTTCAAGTATTCGAACACTTCTAAAATCAAAAGGAACACGAGGCTTACATAGAAGATGTTCCTGTTTTTTTCCCTTTTGTCCGAAAGAAAAAACAGGGAGATCACAAGAACAAGGATCGAAAGCAAAAAGCTCTCCTTCCACGAAAGGATGGAAAAGATCAGAGAAAGCGCAAGTCCAAACATCAACGTTCCCCCTTCACCAGTGTCACGACCGTCTCCACGTGGTAGGTCTGAGGAAACATGTCAAAGGGTTTTACACGTACAACGGAGTAGCCCTCATTCTGGAGAAACTGAACATCCCTTACCAGTGTGGAAGGCTCGCAGGAGACGTAGACAACTCTTTCAGGAGAAAGCCTCAGGATCTCTTTCATCACATTCAGCCCCGCTCCTGATCTAGGAGGGTCCAGGATCACTTTGTCCGCTCTGCCCTGGTAAGACTTCAGGAACTCCAGCACGTCGCTTTCCACGTACTCTATGTTCCTTCGACCGTTCACGTTCGCGTTGGCTTTTCCCGCCTTCACAGCTACTCTGCTTGATTCAACAGCAACTACTTTTGCCGAAGAGTAAGATGTCCTCATCGAAAACGTTCCAATTCCTGCGTAAAGATCGAGCACCACTTCGTTCCCCTGCAGGTCCAGTTCCCTGTAGACGTGGTCTATAAGTTTAGAGGTAACCGAATAGTTACTCTGAAAGAAAGCAGTGGGTGGAATCTGGAATTTTTCCCAGTCGAACTCTTCCACTATCACCCCTTCTCCGTAGAGGGTCCTGTAGGGGCCTCTCAGGACAACGGAATCTTTCGAATTCATCACATGTATGATCGAGTGTACTTTCGGAATATCCTTCAAAATGGCCTGAACCAGGCTCTTTCCCCATGGGAAGGACTCCGTTTTGGTCACGAAGATGACCATGAACTGGTCCGTGCTGAAAGCGTATCTGATGACAACGTGTTTCAGCACGCCTTTCCTGGTCAGACGATTGTAAACCGGTATGTTCAGCACCTGAACTGCCTTTCTGACGATCTCCAGTATTTCACCGGTCCCTTCCGGAGCAACCTCACAGGATCTGATATCTATCACAAAATCGGAACCTCGCCGTTTCAGACCGAGCCTTCTTTCTTGAAGATGGAATTCCATTTTCGTTCTGTAATGAAACACAAGATCACTCGGTTCCACGTCCTCCACTTCAACGTCCAGTTTCATTCTTTCGAAGAGATCTTCGACGATTTCTTTTTTGTAAAGGAGCTGTTTTTCGTATCTGATGTCCATCCAGTGACAGCCACCACAACGACCAAAGTGCCTACAGGGAGGTTTAACTCGATCCTCCGATTCTTTTATCAGGGACACTACCTTTGCGAACGCAAAGTCCTTCTTTTCTCGGAACGTTTTGATCAATGCCTCTTCCCCGGGATATGCTCCTTCCACAAGGACGATCTTTCCATTCTGGAGGCGGGCAAGTCCGTATCCTCCGTTGACCATTTTGTCTATTCTGACGTGCTCCAGCATCTGTCACATCCTTTCTGGTGCTGAGACTCCAAGGAGTTTCAGGCCCTTTTTCAGTACGATCTTGGTTGCAAGAGCAAGATTCAACCTGGCGTTCGAGAGCGCTCTGTTTTCAGGATCGACGATCACGTGCTTTGTGTAGAACACGTGGAAAGATTCCGAAAGAATCTGAAGGTAGTTGGTGAGTCTGTTGGGGGAAAACATCTTTGCCACTTCTTTCAAGGCGCTGCTGAACATGCCGAGGTTTCTCATCAGAACCCTCTCTTCCTCGTTTCCAAGAAGTTCAAGATCTTTGCCCCGTTCGAACTCAACACCTTTTTTCTCTGCGTTCAGGAAAAGATTCGATATTCTCGCGTGTGCGTACTGAACGTAATAAACGGGATTGTCCATGGTCTTTGCTTTGGCAAGATCTATGTCGAAAACCATGTGGTTGTTCGGGTCCACCATGGCGAAGAAGTAACGCGCTGCGTCTTTTCCCACTTCATCCAGAAGTTCGTCCAGAGTGATGAACTCTCCCGCTCTTGTGGACATGCGGACGATTTCTCCACCGCGCTTCAGTGTGACGAACTGATGGAGAATGACGTTGAAGAAATCATCCGGTATGTCGAGTGCTTTCATCGCCGCCTTCATTCGCGGGATGTGTCCGTGATGGTCACTTCCCCAGATGTCGTAGACCCTCTTAAAGCCCCTCCTGTACTTTTTGTAATGATAGGCGATGTCGGTCATGAAGTACGTGTAAGTTCCATCACTCCTCACAAGCACCTTGTCATCTTCTTCTACAAACTTCGACACCTTGAGCCACAGAGCACCGTCTTTTTCGTAAACCAGATCCTTCTCCTTCAGTATCCTCAGAACCTCCTCGACGGTGCCATCCTCTATGAGACTCTTCTCGGAATAATAGACATCGAACGACGATCCCATCCTCTCCAGTGTGTTCTTCATGGAAGAAAGGATCCGATCGAGTGCGGCGTTTTTGAAGAACTCTTCCACCTCTTCGTTCCACACGTTTTTGTATCTGTCTCCTATTTCATTTACCAGCTCTTTCGCTATATCCACAAGGTACTCACCGCGATAACCACCCTCTGGTATTTCCATCTTCACCCCAAGAAGTTCGTTGTACCTTACCCAGAGTGACTGTGCAAGGAGTTTTATTTGTTTTCCCGCATCGTTTATGTACATCTCCCTCGTAACGTCGTAGCCGAGTTCTTTGAAAACCTCCGAGAGCACATCTCCGATCACGATCTGCCTTCCATGCCCCACCGTAAAGGGACCCGTGGGATTTGCGCTCCCATATTCGAACTGTACCTTCAATCCCTTTCCCACGTTCTCTCTTCCGTACTCTTCTCCCTGCTCAAGGATCGTTTTCACAACTTCCTGAAGAATTTTGTTCGAGAGAAAGAAGTTTATAAAGCCAGGTCCCATAACCTCTATTCTGTCGAACATACTGTCCTCACTGAGCAAGCCGGCGATCTCCTGTGCGATCTCCCATGGATTCTTCTTCAGGTGTTTTGCCAGTTTCATGGCAACGTTGGTGGAAAGGTCTCCAAACTCCTTCCTGGGGGGCACCTCGATTTCGAAGTCCACGGTCGTGCCGTACTGCTTGGAAACAACCCTTTCAACCCTTTCGCTGACCATGTTTACCAGCACTTTCTGCACCTCCACGTCTGCAGGATCTCATCCTCTGAAAAGGATGTGTTTTACCGTATCTATCCTGTGCCTTCTTTCCTTCAGGAGTTCCAGTTCAAGATCGGCTGACATTTTCACGCCACCGTCTTGCCTCAGGAAGCCCGTAAGATTCGGCGTGAGGGGAATGGGAGCGCTGATGTAACTTTTCCCTTTGTAGGATCTGTTTCGAAAAGTCCCCTTTGGAGAGAGCTTTATTCCAAACACCTCGAGGCTCTGAGATCTGGCCCACAGACCTCTCTTCTCATTCCACCAGTCCTTTTCCTCCGTTTCCAGTTCAAAATGTATGAAGGTGAACACATCTTTCTCCACAAGAGGTCGCAGACTCTTTGAGGAAAATGTTTCCTCTTTTTTCAGGATTGCCACGCGCCAGTCATCCAGATCAACGACGAGATGACCACCATCGGGCGCGTGACGTTGCTGGACCTCCCCGTTCTTCACCACCAGAACATCCGGGACCGATCTGAAGGTTTCCACGCCGGGCGAGATCACAGGAATGACCAGATTCTTCGATATGTACCTGAGCAGATCCACGTAGAAAGGTTCCAGTTTTTCAAACCTTTCGATTTTGAGAGGAGATACCCCCATCAGTAGATTTCCGGTCAGTCTTGGGAATATCAGCATATCGGCAAAGGAAAGATCCTCACGAACAACTTCCATAAGGCCATCGATGAATTCGTCCGCAGATCTGAAGGTCTGACTCAGCGGAAAAAGCACGCACACAACCCTCTTTACACCCTTCCTTTTTCGGTGCACCCGTGAGATCTTTCTTTTTGGAATCAGTTTCTTCTTTGCCAGACTCCATAGCAATCCTTCAAACATTCTCGGATTCTCCCAAAGCTAATCACTTCCAAACTCAAGAAAAACAGGGGCTATTCCTTCCGCCACAACACCCGTTTTGTTTTTTGTTTTCTCCAGTGGAAAGTAGATGTTGTTGTAGACCCTTCCCTGAAAGTTCAGGAGCGAGATGGAAATGAGTTCCGTTTCCTGCGTGTGTGCCCAGAATTTTGCTTTGATGAAGTTGAAATCCGCGAAGCTGTGAGCCTCACTGAAGCCAATGACGAGTTTTGCACCGTTTTCCTTCGCTATATAGAACGCTTCCGGATAGAGGGCGAGTTCCCCTCCCACCACAAGTGCCCTTACACCGATGTCCACGATTCCAAATTCGTAGCCTTTCTTCCACTCTTTTCCGTTCCTTCCAACAATGAAGAACTTCTCAGTGCCCACAACGGAAAACGTGGCGTTGTCCGGTATCACGTCCAGCCACGACACGAAAAGATCTACAGATTCGAATTCCTCCAGAGACACCGGTGAACCCACCAGGATTTTCAATTCGATCCACCCAATTTTAAGTATAGCATCATTCTTTTGAAGCCTTTTCGAAGATGTATTCGATGGCGAATTCCTTATCTATCTCCACCTGGTCTCCCGTTTCAAGGTTCCGGAGTACGACCACACCTTTCTTCAACTCTTCATCTCCAACTATGACCACGTACTTTGCACCGAGTCGGTCTGCGTGCTTCAATTGCCCCGACAACTTCCTGTTCATGATATCCACATCCACGTTCAACCCTTTCTTTTTCTTTCTCAACTCCATGGCGAGTTTCATACCTTCTTTGAAGGCGTCCTCACCCACGGTTGCAACGTAGAGGTAGTGAACGTTTTTCCTGGGAACCTCTATTCCTTCCGCCTTCAAGGCGAGAACGATCCTCTCTATTCCTCCAGCAAAACCCAGCGCAGGAACGGTGCCACCACCGAGATCGGAGAACAATCCATCGTACCTGCCACCGCCGGCTATGGCGTTCTGTGCACCGAGTCCCTCGTGCCTTACTTCAAAAACAGTTCTTGTGTAGTAGTCCAGTCCTCTCACGAGCGTGTGATCTTCCACGTACTTTATTTCGAATTCGTTCAGATAGTCTTTCAGTTTTTCGTAATGTTCTCTGCATGGTTCGCAGAGGTAGTCGGTACTCTTCGGTGCGTTCAGAGCAAGTTCGTGATCTATTTTGCAATCGAGCAACCTCAAGATGTTCGTCTCGTAGCGCCTTTTGCAATCGTCACAGAGATCGTTCAGATGCTTTCCGTAGTATTCTCTCAGAGCTTCACGGTAATTTTTCCTGCACTCTGGACACCCTATGGAGTTCAGATGAATGGTGTACTTTGTGAGACCGAGTCTCTTCAGAAAACTGTCGACCGCCAGGATCGTTTCGAGGTCTGCTCCGGGAGACTCAGATCCGAAGATCTCGAACCCCACCTGGTGGAACTGCCTCAACCTGCCGGATTGAGGTTTCTCGTAGCGAAACATCGGACCTATGTAGTAGTACCTCTGCTGGAAACCCCTGTTTACAAAAGAGTTCTCAAGAAAGGCCCTCACGATGGGGGCTGTTCCTTCCGGTCTCAGTGTGATGCTTCTGCCACCCTTGTCTTCGAAGGTGTACATTTCTTTTTGAACGATGTCCGACTCTTCTCCAACGCTTCTCACGAAGAGCTCCGTCTGCTCAAAGATGGGGGTTCTGATTTCCTCCATCCCGAAACTTTCACAGACTTCTCTGAAGGTCTCCTCCACGAACCTCCAGTACCATATTTCCTCTCCAAAGACATCGTTTGTTCCTTTTATTCTCCTGTATTTCAACTGTTCTCACCTCCACACTCCTCAAAGAGGATCTTCACATCTCTTATGATCCTCGCTATCGCGTAGAAGACCACCAGAAATTCCAGCCTGCCAAGGAACATTCCCACGATCATGGTCCAAAGTACGCCTCTGGGAAGCTCTGGCCTTGTGAGCCCCACCGAAAGTCCCACTCCGTTCATAGCGGAAGAAAATTCGAACATAGAAACAAGAGGATCGTACCCATAACTCATGAGAATCAGAGCACCGATCAGGTAGGTCAGGGCGTAAATCCCGAAGAAAACGAACATGTCTTTGATGATGCCGTTGTCGATCGTTCTTCGAGATTCCCCTTTCCAGACGATGATCTTTTCCACCCGTCTCCTTGGACCAATGAATCCCCGTATTGACTGGTATATCATTTTCAACATCACGAACACCCTGAACTGTTTCAATCCACCTGCTGTTGAATCCATCATGCCTCCGAGCATCATGATGACCGTGAGCAGAAAGATCCCGATGGGAAACAGACCCACCCACGGTGAAAGGTCGGTGTTCGAAAACCCAGTACCCGTTATAGCAGACACCACCTGAAACACAACATATCTCAACGCTTTTTCTTGAAACACCTTCTTTGCTTGGGGAAGCAGAAACAGTGACGTGATGACAACGGTGGAACCCATGAGCCAGGGTTCACCGTTTTTCAGAAAGGCCTTGAGGTTTCCCTTCCAGAGGGTGTAGTGTATTCCAAAACCCGTTCCTCCAAGGATCATCAGAACGATTGTTATCACCTCTATCGGTACGCTGTTGTAGTAGCCTATGCTGGTGTTTCTCACAGAAAATCCCCCCGTTGCGAGGGCGGTGAGCGAGTGATTGAAGGCGTCAAACCACGGCATGCCCGCAAAATGAAGTGCCAGCATACCGGCTGCAGCGTAGGTCACGTATATGACCATTATCACCTTGGTGGACTGTGTCACGTTGGGAAGAATGTTGTCAACTCTACCCTCTGAACCATAGAGGGAAGCCCCCAGAGGGCCTATGAGGGTGGCGAGCATGATGACCGCAAATCCCGCCCCTCCGATGAACTGCATGATGCTTCTCCAGGCAAGGAAAATGTGTGGAAGACTTTCAACATCCGGGAACATGGTGAGTCCGGTTGTTGTCCAGCCACTCGTTGCCTCAAAAAGCGCCTGATAAAAGTCCAGAAAACCCGCTACAACAAAGGGTATAGCTGAGAGAATCACCGCGGCCACCCACGTTGTGACGACGATGACGGCTCCCTCTTGGTATCCTACCACGTGCGTTTCTTTCAGCCTGGAGGTCTTTTTGAGAAGCATTCCCAGGATAAAAGAAGCGATAGAAGGTACAAGAAACGAGGTTATGTAGTACCATTCGTCGGGATAAAAGAACACGAAGATCGCCGGTGAAAGCAAAATAACCGGAAACCACACGAGAAGCTGGCCCACGTACCAGAAGACCACCTTCAACCTGTGCTTCGTGCTCGTCAGGATGTCTTCCAACTTCGGTCACCTTCCAAGCAGAACTTCTTCCACTTTTTCTTTGGTTTCTCTGTTCGCTATCACGTACAGTTTATCACCGGGAAGTATTTCCGTATCTCCTCTGGGGACAACAAGAACTCCCCCTCGAACGATGGCTGCCACAATGCAGTCCCTGGGCAGATTCAGGTCTTTCAACTTTTTACCGGTCACCGGGTTTTCTTCATCCACGGTCACGTTCAGAAACTCTATTCCCTGCTCCAGTGGAACAATGCTGGAAAACTCTTCAGGAAAGATCAAGGCCTCCACAGTGTTTGTTATCAGCGTGGTGAGGTTCAGAACGGTTGTAATACCCATTCTTTTGAAAATCTCTATATTTCCGGGATCGTTCACCAGACTCACCACACGCCTTACTCCGAACTCTTTCATCGCCAGCTGGGCTATGAAGAGGTTCACCTCATCTCTGGGAGTGAGGATCACCACCACATCGTTTTTCGAAGGCTCTGCATCTCTGAGCACCTCTTTCTGACTTCCGTCTCCGTGTATCACCGTTGCCTTCAACTTTTTAGCGAACTCTTCACAGAGTTCTCTGTCCTTGTTTATCAACACCACACCGTACCTTCGGGATGTCATGGAACGCGCCAGATAGTACGCTGTTGTTTCTCCTCCAATTATAATCACCTTCAATCCTGGTCACTCCCCACAACGTATCCTTTCACTTTCTCCATCATCAGAATGGCAGGGCATATCGTGTCTATTCCATGCTCCTCAAAGATCTTTATCTTCTCGGGATCGTAAACCCTCGCGATCACCTTCTTAACTCCGAACATGTGACGGGCGTTCATGGAAACGAAAAAGTTTGTGCTGTCGTCGTTTGTGAAGGCAAAAACCATATCCGCTTTTTCCATGCCGCTCTCTTTGAGGGTTTCGTACTCTGCAGCGTCCCCAACTATCGTGAATCCTGAAAATTCAGAATTGAGCCTGTGGAAGGCATATTCGTTCCTGTCCACAACCACCACACTGTGCCCCAGTGATGAAGCAAGATTCGCTATCGATGCACCGAGTCTTCCACATCCAAAGACTACGATGTATTTACTCTTTCCTCTGGTCATGACGACTCCTCCCAATCAATATCTGTACCTACGATATCTTCTCATCCTTAAAATATACCCCCACAGCATGCCGTAGACAAATCCTCCTATGTGTGCCCACCAGGCTACGCCGTAAGATCCGACAAGACTGTTCATCACCTGTATGAAGAACCAAATCATGAGATAGTAGAAGGCTGGAATCTCAACCAGTGTCAGGAAGAAGAAAAAGGGAAAGAGTGTTACGATCCGTGAGTACGGAAAAAGAACGAAATACGCCCCCATGACCCCTGAAACAGCACCGGAAGCTCCGACCATGGGTGTTGTTGAATGAAAGGTGAACACAAACTGAGTGAGGGCCGCAAACACACCGGCGGACAGATAGAAGAGCAGGTATCCCACATGTCCCATCTCATCTTCCGTGTTGTCACCGAAGATCCAGAGAAACCACATGTTTCCAAGTAAATGCCAGAACCCACCGTGAAGGAACATGTGGCTTATGAATGGAAAGAGAGAAAACCCCAGGGCCTCCCGCACCCGTTCCACAGTGTACCGGGCGGGAACGAGTCCGTATCTGTACATGAAAACGAGGAGTTCTCTGTCGTTCAAAATGAGTTCATAGATAAAAACGATAACGTTCACCACGATCAATGCGATCGTAATGTAAGGGCTTTTTCTGCTTGGAAGGACATCGTAGAGGGGAAACATCCTATCACCTCAAATGGTCAGATATGTTCGATCTTTCCACAACCTCAGGAACCAGCACCGATTCTTCTCCCGTCATGATCACGACCACACCGGGGCCGTGCCCTGACGAAACGCATGCAGAATGCACCACGATACCTATTGAAATCATACCCTTTCTGTACTTTCCAACTCCGTAGGAGTTGTCGTGGTCCATTATTGCCACGATATCACCGAGTCTGAGATCTTCCACTCCCACCTCACGGGGATCCAGAGCCATTATATCGTAATCTGTCGAGGCACTGCTTGACGCACCGATACCAGAGCCCATCAAATGGGCGGGAACTTTCGCCACAACTGGAACGTGAAGCTTTCCGTCTTTTTCAACGATTCCGATCTTTTCAAAGAGGTCTGGATCGATGTTCATCACTTTCACATCGGGATGATCCAGAAGTTTCAGTCCCTGCCCCCACGCCTTTATCAAAACTTTGTCTCCCACCATGAGTTTTTCCAGAACTTCGTCATCGAAGTGAACGAGTACGTGGTTCACGCCACCGTGTTTTCCTGTCACCACTCCCCTGCTTCCCTTCGCATCCCCGGACATCACGATCACTTCGTTTCCTATACAGGGCAGTGTCATGAAGGGTATCTCCTCTTCTTTCTTTCTTGCCATCACGGAAACTCCCGGCTCCACATGATCCCCTTCCCATCCATAGGCACTGTCTCCCACTTTCACGTTGTAGGTGATCCCCCCGAGGACCGGTATGACCTTCACCTTTCCCTCAGTCGTCACACTGTACGGTGACCTCATCTTGGCGGGGGCAACCTCTCCTGCGACCGATATGAGAACCAGTCTGTCTCTGTTCGTCCTCACGAACTTCACCTCCAGAATGTGATATCATTGAATAGAAAAGGCATGTTAGGAGGTGACATTTTGAAATTTTACATCACCACCCCGATATATTACGTGAACTCAGAACCACACATTGGAAGCGCCTATACCACTATTGTAGCGGATATCATTGCCCGTTACAAACGCTTCATGGGATACGATGTGTTCTTCCTCACCGGAACGGATGAACACGGCCAGAAAGTCCTTCAGGCAGCCCAGCAGACGGGCAAGGACCCGCAGAAGTTCTGTGACGAGCTTGCAGAAAAATTCAAACAACTCTGGAAAGAACTCAAGATCACCAACGATCACTTCATCCGTACCACCGACGAAATGCACATGAAAACCGTTCAGGAATTCGTTGCGAGGATGAAGGAAAATGGCGATGTGTACAAGGGAGTGTACAAGGGATGGTACTGTGTTCCCTGTGAGACCTTCTGGAACGAGGATGAGGTCGTAAAAGAAGGGGATGAGCGATTCTGTCCTGAGTGCAGAAGGCCGGTCAAATGGGTGGAAGAGGAGAACTACTTCTTCAGGCTTTCGAAGTACAGGGACGCACTTTTGAAACACTACGAAGAGCATCCAGACTTCGTGGAGCCAGACTTCAGAAGGAACGAAATGCTCAAGATCCTGGAAGGAGGACTCAAAGATCTCAGTATCACCAGAACCTCCTTCAAATGGGGCGTTCCAATGAAGGACGATCCCGAACACGTGATTTACGTGTGGGTGGATGCACTTATAAACTACGTCTCTGCCATAGGGTATGGCTGGAACGAGGAAATGTTCAACAAATGGTGGCCAGCAGACCTACACCTGATAGGAAAAGAAATAAACCGGTTCCACTCCATCATCTGGCCTGCCATGCTCATGTCCGTTGGACTGCCTTTACCTGAAAAGGTCTTTGCCCACGGCTGGCTCACCGTGAACGGCCAGAAAATCAGCAAATCCCTTGGAAACGCAATAGATCCGAGGTTCTTTGTGAAGCAGTATGGGAACGATGTGGTCAGGTACTACCTGATAAGAGACATCGCGTTCGGTAAAGATGGTGATTTTTCAGAGGAAAGATTGGTTCACAGGTTGAATTCGGACCTTGCAAACGACTATGGGAATCTCCTTCACAGGATCACGGCGATGATAAACAAGTACTTCGACGGAAAAATTCCCTCTCCAGCGAACGAGGAAGGACCTGACAGCTGGCTGAAGGAGAGGTTCTTCAAAACGAAGAACGCGTACTACGATCTCATGGATTCCTACAAACTAACGGAAGCACTCGACAGGATATGGGAGTTCATAGCGGATGCGAACAAATACTTCAACGACACAAAACCGTGGGTGCTGGCAAAGGAAGGAAGATCAGAAAGATTGGGAACGGTACTCTATAATTCGCTCGAGGCAGTTTTCAAGGTGGCTCTGATGACATTACCCGTGATGCCCGACACCTCACAGGAGGTCTTCCGCAGGGTCTCCTTCGATGAGGATCCTCACAAAGATCATCTTGAAACCTGGGGAGTTTTGAGAGCGGGAAGAAGTGTACACCATGGAGAGCCACTTTTCAGGAAAATAGACACGAAAACGTTCAAAAAGGTGGTGGAGACGGTGTCGGTTGAACAGAACCTGATCACCATAGACGATTTTGCGAAGGTGGATCTTCGCACCGCCAGGGTTCTCGAAGCCGAAAGGGTACCAAATTCCAGAAAACTCATCAAACTGATCGTTGACCTTGGAACGGAGAAAAGACAGATCGTTGCCGGAGTGGCCGAATATTACGAGCCGGAAGACCTTGTAGGAAAAATCATCATCGTCGTTGCGAACCTGAAGCCTGCAAAACTCATGGGTATAGAGTCTCAGGGGATGCTTCTTGCTGCAAAATCGGGTGACACACTGAGACTCTTGACCGTTGATGGGGATATCGCACCGGGTGCCAAAGTATCATAACGGAGGGATGTGAATGCCAGAGATTCTGATAAACAGACCAATCGAAGACGAACTCGTTGACTCGTATCTTCTCTACTCCATGAGCGTCATAGTGGGAAGGGCCATCCCCGATGTGAGAGATGGCCTCAAGCCGGTTCAGAGGCGTATTCTGTACGGAATGTACGAACTCGGCCTCACCCACAACTCGCCGACGAAAAAGAGTGCAAGGATCGTCGGTGAAGTGATGGGTAAGTACCATCCCCACGGAGACGCTCCAGTCTACGATGCCCTCGTGAGGATGGCTCAGCCCTTCACGATGAGGTATCCCCTCATAGAGGGACAGGGAAACTTCGGCTCCATCGACAGGGACCCCCCTGCTGCCATGAGGTACACAGAAGCAAAACTCACCCGACTCGCAGAGGAGATGCTCGAAGACATAGACAAGAACACGGTGAACATGGTCGACAACTTCGACGGTACCTTGAAGGAACCAGAAGTACTCCCCTCGAAGGTGCCGAACCTCATAATAAACGGTGCCTCCGGTATAGCCGTTGGAATGGCCACCAGCATACCTCCACACAACCTGTCGGAAACTGTGGACGCTCTGGTGTACCTGATAGACCACCCGGATGCCAGCGTTGAAGAACTCATGCAGTTCATCAAAGGACCGGACTTTCCTACAGGTGGCATCGTGGTGAACGGTTCTGATCTCAAAAACGTGTACGAAGAAGGAAGAGGAAGGATAGTAGTAAGGGGAAAGGTACACGTTGAAGAAGGAAAAAGACTGAAGAGGATCGTGATCACCGAGATCCCCTACGGTGTCAGCAAGGCAGGTCTCATAGAGCAAATAGCAAAACTCGTGAAGGACGACGACTCCCTTCCCGTGAGAAACATAAGGGATGAATCCGACAAGCGTGGGTTGAGGGTCGTCATAGAGATACCGAAGGATACCAACGAGGACATCATAATAAACAACCTCTACAAGCGAACCGCCCTCCAGGATTATTTCAACGTACAGATGCTGGTCATAGACAAAAACAAAAGGCCAAGATTGATGAATCTGAAAGGACTGCTTGAGGCCTTTCTGGAACACCGTTTCGAGGTCATCAGAAGGAGAGCCGAGTACGAGTACGAAAAGTACACCAGACGTGCCCACGTTGTGGAAGGCTTGCTGAAGGCGGCAAGGGCGATAGGGGTGGTCGTAGACATCGTCAGAAACAGCAAAGATGTCGAATCGGCCAGACACTCTTTGATGGAAACCCTTGAGATATCCGAAGAACAGGCAAAAGCGATTCTTGATATGAGGCTCTCAAGACTCACCTCCCTTGAGATAGAAAACCTGCAAAACGAGTACTCGGATCTGGTGAAGAAGATCTCAGAGGTGAAGGAAATCCTCGAAAAGGACGAGAGAGTAAGGGAAATAATGAAGAAGGAATTTCTCTATTTGAAAGAACGATACGGTGATCCAAGAAGGACGGAGATAACGGACGAAGAACTCAGGTACGACGTGGAAGAGCTCATAGTGGAAGAGGACGTAGTGATCACCCTGAGCCACAAAGGATATCTGAAGAGCACTCCACTGAACAGCTACAGATCACAGAAGCGGGGAGGAAAGGGTATCACCGTGTCAAAACTATCAGAAGACGACGAAGTAGAGTTCGTGGCTGTAACGAAAAACACTTCTTCGACCCTTTTCATCACCAACTTCGGAAAAGCATACGTTTTGAAGAACTATCAAATCGAGACAACAGGGCGAAACACTCGTGGAAAACATATCTCCGCTTTCCTGAATCTGGAAGACACAGAAAGGATCGTAGCGCTCGTTCCTCTGAACGGCAAAGGAAAAGATCTTGTGATCGTCACAAAATCGGGAAAGATCAAAAGGACATCCCTTGAAGAATTTGAAAACGCAACGAGCAACCGTGGAGTCAGGGCGATCAGGATAGAGCCGGGAGACGAAATCGTGAGCGCAAGAGTGTGTACCAGTGAAAAAGAAACTCTCGTTGTGGCGACAAAACTCGGCATGATCATAAGGTTTCCTGTGAGCGATGTGAGAAGGATGGGAAGAAACGCAGCGGGTGTTCAAGCTATAAAGCTTCAGCCGGGAGATGAAGTTGTGAGCATGGACGTTGTTCCATCGGAGGAAGGGGAAATCCTCACGGTGACCGAAAAGGGATTTGGCAAAAGAACTCCCGTTCAGCTTTACAGGGTTCAGAAAAGGGGCGGAACGGGTCTGAGGAACATCTCCGATGTGAACAAAACGGGACACGTGGTGGCTGTGAGGTATGTGAAAGGAGACGAGGAAATAGTTGTGGTCACACGAAACGGTATGATGATAAGAATGCCCGTGTCGGAGATCGGAGTCATCGGTCGTGTGACAAAGGGTGTGAAACTCATCGAACTCGGAGACGACGCCATATCCAAGATGGCGGTGGTGAAAGATTGAGAAGGCCGATAGAACACACCGCAGATGTTGCTTACGAGATCTCAGGGCGGTCTTATCTGGAGCTTCTCGAAGAGGCAAAGAACATCCTCCTTGAGGAGGAAGGGATCGTTTTCAGCGAGGGTGAGGAAAGGAAGAAGATGTACCCGTGCGAAGAAACAGAGGACAACTTCTTCGACACGGTGAACGACTGGATACTCGAGATCTCAAAGGGATGGGCTCCACACACCATCGAAAACAAAGAAGGTAAATTAACGGTGACGTTCAGAAAGATAAAAAAGAAGGAAGGAACGGAGATAAAGGCTCTCACCTACCACCTTCTGAAGTTTGAGCGAAAAGATGGTGAGCTGAGAACGAAGGTGGTGTTCGACACTTGAAGGACCTTACCGCAAAACAGAGGAGTGTTCTGATTTTCATAGAAGAGTTCATAGAGAAAAACGGATACCCCCCCTCGGTGAGGGAAATAGCACGACGCTTCAGAATCACACCCCGAGGAGCACTGCTTCACCTTCTGGCCTTGGAAAAGAAAGGCTACATCGAAAGAAAGAGCGGGAAACCCCGTGCAATGAGAGTGATAAAGAGTGTGAAAAACAGAGTACCGCTGATTGGGGAGATTCGAGCTGGAGAAAAGAAAGAAGCGATCGAGTATCTGGAAGATTACATAGAAGTGCCCAGTAGTTTTCTTTCGAGTGGATACGATCACTTCCTTTTGAGGGTAAAGGGCGAAAGCATGATAGAAGAACACATCTGTGACGGGGATCTTGTCCTCATCAGAAGACAGAACTGGGCTCAGAACGGAGACATCGTGGCGGCGATGGTTGAGGGAGAGGTCACCCTCAAAAAGTTCTTCCAGAAAGGTGAGATGGTCGAGTTGAGACCGGCGAACAAAGAAATGCCAGCAATGTTCTTCAGAGCAGACAGGGTGAAGATACTCGGAAAAGTGGTCGGGGTGTTCAGAAAAATATGAGGGGGGAAGGACATGTTTCCTTACAAAATAGTAGAAGACGTTGTTATACTCATGCCGAACAAGGAACTCAACATAGAGAATGCACACCTGTTCAAAAGGTGGGTGTTCGACGAGTTTTTGAACAAAGGATACAACAAAATCCTTCTTGTGCTTTCCGACGTGGAAAGTATCGATAGTTTCAGCCTGGGAGTCATTGTGAACATATTGAAGAGCGTGAGCAGTGTGGGAGGCTTTTTCGCACTGGTGTCTCCGAATGAGAGGGTGGAAAGGGTGCTTTCAATAACGAACCTGGATCGGATCGTGAAGATCTACGACACAATATCGGAGGCGATGGAGGAGGTGCAGAGAAGGTGAAGATCGCCATAGCATCGGATCACGCTGCGTTTGAGTTGAAAGAGAAGGTGAAAAACTACCTTCTGAACAAAGGCATCGAAGTCCTCGATCACGGCACACATTCCGAAGAGTCCGTTGATTATCCAGACTACGCAAAGAAGGTTGTACAATCCGTCCTGTCCAACGAAGTGGACTACGGGATACTACTCTGCGGGACTGGGCTCGGCATGTCGATCGCCGCGAACAGATACAGAGGAATAAGGGCTGCCCTCTGTCTCTTTCCGGACATGGCGAGGCTTGCAAGGTCGCACAACAACGCGAACGTGCTCGTTCTTCCTGGAAGACTGATCGGTTCAGAACTTGCTTTCTGGATAGTTGATACCTTTCTTTCGACCCCATTCGATGGAGGAAGACACGAAAGGAGAATAAGAAAGATCGATGAGATTTAAAGAACTGGTGTTCCCTTTGAAAATAGACGAGGAAGAACTTCTGGAAAAACTTTACGAGGAAGGCTTTTCCAATTTTGCTATAGAAGAAAACAGGGAAGGAAACAGGCTTCTCAAGGTGTATCTTCGGGAAGGGGAAACTCTTCCTTCTTTTTTGAGTGGCTGGAAGCCTTTAGATGAGAGACTAACAACACCGAAAGACTGGATGGTTGAACTGGAACCCTTCGAGATCGTAGAGGGCGTGGTGGCCGATCCCACAGAGAAAGTGACAAGGACGGACAAGATCGTGGTGAAACTTTCCCCGGGAGTCGCTTTCGGAACGGGACTTCATCCCACCACTCAGATGAGCGTGTTTTTCCTGAAAAAGTACCTGAAAGCAGGAGACAGGGTAGTGGATGTGGGATGTGGAACCGGAATCCTTGCCATAGTGGCAAAAAAACTCGGAGCATCGTACGTGCTGGCGGTGGATGTGGATGAGCAGGCGGTTGAGGTCGCAAAAGAGAACGTTCAAAAAAACAACGTGGATGTCATCGTGAAACGGTCCGATCTTCTTTCGGAAGTTGATGGTGTTTTCGATATAGTCGTATCCAACATCCTCGCGGAGATCCATCTAAGGCTCCTCGAAGACGTGGACAGAATCACCCACGAAAGGTCCATTTTGATCCTCTCCGGAATCGTGGATACGAAAGAAAACATGGTCAGAGAAAAGGCCAGAAAGAAAGGATGGAACCTTTTGGAAAGGAAGCAGGAAAGAGAATGGGTGACCCTCGTGATGAAAAGGTCGTAGAATGGCAACTTGGAAGGAAAATCACGAACATGAGGCGCGTTGTCTTTCGATGTCCCCATGGATACCCCGTCGTCATAGAAAGCTTTCCCATCAAAGATGGAAAGCCTTTTCCCACACTTTACTGGCTCACCTGCCCTCATCTGAGAAAGGAAGTCTCAAAACTCGAATCGCAGGGATACATAAAAGAGTTTGAGGAAAAGCTGAAAAGAGAAGACATACTTCGAGAAAAGATGAAAAAAGCTCACGTTGAGATCATAAAGAAAAGAGCAGAACTCTTGCCAGAAGATCATCCCTTCCGGGAGATTCTTTCAAAAGTTGGAACCGGTGGTATCAGAGACTTCACCAAACTGAAATGTCTCCACCTTCATCTCGCGGACTATCTGGCCGGAGTGAAAAACCCCATAGGGGAGATGGTGTGGGATCTTGTGGAGAGAAAGTTCTGCGAAGAGAACCTTTGCAGAGCGGGGGAGGAGAGAGAATGAGAATCATAGAAACCATCGAAGAGATGAAGAAATTCTCCGAAGAAATGAGGGAAAAGAGGAAAACAATCGGTTTCGTTCCCACCATGGGATACCTTCACGAAGGTCATCTTTCACTCGTGAGAAGAGCAAGGGCAGAGAACGATGTGGTCGTGGTGAGCATCTTCGTGAATCCCACTCAGTTTGGTCCAAACGAAGATTATGAGAGATACCCGAGGGACTTCGAGAGGGACAGGAAACTTCTTGAGAAAGAGAACGTGGACTGCGTTTTTCATCCATCCGTGGAGGAGATGTATCCACCCGATTTCTCCACGTTCGTTGAGGAGACAAAGCTTTCAAAACCGCTCTGTGGTAGATCCAGGCCCGGACACTTTCGAGGGGTTTGTACCGTGGTCACAAAGCTCTTCAACATCGTGAAACCACACAGGGCATACTTCGGTCAAAAAGATGCACAGCAGTTCAGAGTGCTCAGGAGAATGGTGAGAGATCTGAACATGGACGTTGAGATGATCGAGTGTCCCATAGTGAGAGAACCAGACGGTCTTGCGATGAGCTCGAGAAACGTCTATCTCACGTCTGAAGAAAGAAAACAGGCTCTTGCCCTGTACCAGTCGTTGAAACTCGCTGAAAACCTCTTTTTGAACGGTGAGAGGGATGCTGTGAAGATGAAGGAGGCGATGATCAATCATCTGTCCAGATTCGACAGAGTGAAGATAGACTATGTGGAAATCGTCGATGAGGAAACGCTGGAGCCTGTTGAAAAAATCGATCGGAAAGTGATCGTCGCGGTCGCTGCCTGGGTGGGAAAGGCAAGACTGATAGATAACATGATACTGGGGTGATCCGTCATGAAACGATTTCTCGTAATCTCCGATTCACACGTTCCTGTACGAATGCCGGATCTTCCCGATGAAATTGTGAACGCTCTGAAAGAGTACGACGGGGTGATAGGGCTCGGAGACTACGTGAATCTTGACACGGTGATCCTTCTGGAAAAATCTTCCAAAGAATTCTACGGAGTCCATGGAAACATGGACTATCCGGATGTGAAGGAGCATCTTCCGTTTTCCAAGGTGCTCCTTTTGGAAGGTGTGAACATCGGAATGTGTCACGGCTGGGGTGCCCCCTGGGATTTGAAAGACCGCCTTCTCAGGGTGTTCAACGAAAAACCAAATGTGATCCTGTTCGGACACACGCATGAACCCGAAGACACCACGAAAGCGGGAGTGAGGTTTTTGAATCCTGGAAGCCTCGCAGAGGGATCCTACGCTGTTTTGACTCTCGATGGAGGTGAAGTGAGATTCGAGTTGAAGAAATTGTAAGAGAAATCGTTGAAGACATAAAAGAAACAGTGAAAGATGGAAAACTATACGTTGCCTTCTCTGGAGGGAAGGATAGCTCTCTTGTTGCGATCCTTGCGAAGATGGCCCTCGGAAAAGAGAGGGTGGAACTCGTCACCATCGACTGGGGACCTTATACCTACGAAAAATCAAGAAAGATCGTTCGAAGATTTGCGGAAAAGTATGGACTGAAGCACACCTTCATCCCATCCAACGGACTTCAGGAGAAGGTCTGGAGATACGGGCCTTCTTGCAACGCCTGTACCAGAGACGTGAAAACGCGCCTTGTGAAAGAGTACGCCAAAGATTGTCTTGTCGCAAGCGGTGCCAACGCCTCAGATAGCTGGGGGAAAACGGGACTGAAAGTCTTCGACGGGGTCTACTCACCTCTCTACAGAGTAGGAAAAGCCGAGATAAACGCGATGATAGATCACCTCGGAATAGAGGTGAGAAAGATAGGAGAGTCGGCAGGAAGAGAAGGCTGCAAACTGAAGCATCTTTTGAAGATGCTCATAAATCCGGATTACCACGGAAGAGCTGTTTCGGTTGCAAACGAGATCCTTCTGAACGTTCTGGAAAAGCATGGTTTCACTCCAGAACTTGCAAACGTGAAGATCATGGGACCCCTCTCCAGAAACATCGCCTTGGTGAACGTAAAACCTCTTCCGCTGAGAGAAATCGTTGAAGAGATCGTTGAAAAACTTTCAAAAGAAGAAGTGATAGACGAGGTGGTGATCGTCGACAGACCCATGAAGCTTTTTGTTCTTGCAAATCCTGCGATCTACAGAAACGAAGAGTCAAGAAAATGGGTAAAGGAGGGAAGGCTCCAGCCAGAGTTTGCCTTCCCCATAGAGGTGGAGTGGAAAGAGTCCAGAAACAACAGGCTGAGAACCTTTCAAGTGATAGATTTTGAAAAGGAGTGAGACTGTGGCATTCAGGTGTCCCCTTCTTCTTTTTTTGAGAAAGATCTTCAGGCTCAGAAGAAAACCGAAGTTCATAGTGAAGAAGAGCTGAGTAAAACAGCGTTTTCCAGCCCAAAAGGTAAAAGAACGTATCTGTCAGTGTGATGCTCAAAGTCTATGAAACTCCACGGTCTTCTGAACGTTTCTTCGAGCACATCGGCCTTGTGGTTCGCCTCTATCAGGTTGAAAAGTGTGTTGGTGAGAACAAGTTTCAGTTCGTTCTTTCCGTCGCGAAGAATGTCTGTGATCTCCACCATGAACGGTTCCCAGAAGAGACTTCCCATGAACTTTCCGTTCAAAAATACCTCTACGGATGCGGCCTTCACGTTGTTCAGTTTGAGAAAGTACTTTCTTTTCGGGTCTTTTTTCATCTCGAAGGTCTTCTTAAGGGTGAAAGAACCCACATAAAACGGGTATCCACTCTGTGTGATGTCTCTGTGATCTGGCACTTTGGGTTCGTCGATCACGTATCTTGTTCCATCTACGTTCACAAGGGAGAATTTCCCAACAAGATAGATCGTTTCCACTTCCGTGGGTCTGTGATTTTCGGGATCTTTCACCCTCTCGTGACAGCCTGGTCCTGTGATGTTGTTGCTCTTTCTTCCTTCCAAAACGACGATGTTTTTTCCCACCTGGACAAGCTCTGTGATATCCATCTTTCCGAAGTTCACATCCAGGAAACATTCTTCCTCGGTGAAAGTACAGCCTTTTCTTTTGAACACCACTTCATGGCCGTTCACCGTGATTCTGTTGAGGTTTTCTGCACACTCAACAGCAAGAAAAAGTTTCTCTGGTTTTACACTGACCTCGAACGAATACACCACTTTGAACGGAGTACCTTCTGGTAGTCTGTAGAACTCGTACCAGATCTTCGAAACGTACTCATCCCTGAAGGTCTTCCCATCTGCTTCGAACATATCTACCCTGTCCACGGACAGTACGTTGAAACCGTTCATCTCCGTTTCGAACTCAGAAAACGCCATTTCAAGTTCGAATTTTCTTCTCAAAACCACCCCCGTTGATATCACACTCTTTCTCTGAGATGGAATCTTCTCGTCCGTTACCCAGATCAAAAGGCTCGATGCCGGATGCATGGTGAACTCCCTTTCGTTCAGCTCCACTGCAGCAAAGTCAAGAATATCGATCACGTACACATGATCTTTTTCTTCTTTCAACTTCAAATGACAGTGCACTTCGCGGTTGATGTCCGTGTTTGCAAGAAAGATAAGGTACGAGCCGTCCTCAAGCAACCTCTTCTGTGCAATCACAGATTTTGCGTTCCTTCCGGTCTTTTTGTCTATGACCTCGACGACAGCCACATCCCTGAGTGAATCGATAAGATCCTGAAGGTCTTCGAAAACACGTGCTCTTTTGAGGAACTCCGGTTCTTCTTTTCTTCCCTCCACCCTCTCCAGGAAGAAGTTTCCATCTTTCAAGACAAAGATCGTTCCACCGTTTTTCGAAAACTCGTTCAAAAGATCCACCGTTGAGCGTCTTAGGTTCAGCAGAGGAGGTACCAGGACGATATCGTACTCACAGTTTCCCACCACAAGTTTTTCTCCGCTCACCTTTCCGTATTTTGAAAGGATCGTCTCATCGCCGAAATGGAAATCTATTTTGCTTGAGACGAGTTCTTTCACAGTCCTGTCGAAGGATTCGTTGAGTCTGTCGATCTCGTCGTCAAACTTCGAGTACACACACCAAGCAGAGGTGATCGGATGGATCACCAGCACCTTCACTTCTCTTTTCCCCTGTGTCATCAGATAGTTCAGTCTGGCAAGATAATCGGAGAAGCGTTTTTCGTTCCTCCACCAGGGCTGCTGATAGAAGAGGTTCGGTGGGTAGTCTCTTTTTCTTTCTCCTCTCATCGAGTAGAGACTGAGGTGTGGATTTATGTAGGTGATTCCAAGAACTGCCTGCCAGTCTGCGATCCATTTTCTGTGAAGAAAGCTCACGTGCTGGCCTGTGGTCCCGAACGTTTCACAGAGCACCCATTTCTTTCCCAGCTGTTCCGCCACCGATGACACCTGCTTTATCGTGATCACCTGTTCGAGATGACGTGCAAGTTTATCAACCCCTGGTATCTGCATGTATTCGTAGTGTGGCATAGCAGATCCTATCCATTCAACCTGTCCCCTGAGCGTATCTTCAGCCATATAGTGACCCGTCATGAAGATACCGTTTTCTTCACACCACTTTGCATAGGGTATTGTGAAGTTTTCGATGAAGAGTTCAGTTGCAACATCGAAGAAATCGTATCTTACTTTCATATAGTCTTTCGTATTAAAAAAGAGCTCTTCAAAGTGTTCTCTGATATCGTATCCCTTTCTCTTTAGGAACTCTTCTGGAAAGCGGTCCGTCCATGGGAGTGTGGGATTCTCCGGATAATGTACTCTCAGATAGGTGGGCTCGTCGGTGAAGATCCCCGGGATCGAAGAGCCAAAGAACTCACCACACACCTTTCTGTACTTCTCGTGAGTTGATTTGATGAAGGCTTCTGTGACCTTCTTCGAGAGAAGATCCACGTAGCAGGTTCCGTTGAACCAGGGAGCTCCCAGTTTCATCGTGCGCTTCACAACGAAAAATTCTTCATTTCCTCTTTCTATCCTTTTCAAAATCTCGTCGCCTGGTTCGATCTGCTCTTTCTTCAAAAGTACAAGAAACCTGTGGCGGTATTCATCATTTTCGAGAGGAACGATTCCACCGGCAAATCCAGAAGGCCATTTGTCCTCATCGTAAAGCCAGGCAAGCATTCCAAGTTCTTTGGCGTGTTCAGCACATCTTTTCACGAGTGCCATCCACTCATCAGAGAGATACTCTGTAACAAGTCCTACCCTTGAGTGTATGAAAAAGCCACCGTATCCTTTTTCGTACATCTCGTCTATCTGTCTCAAAAGTTCTTCTTCACACAGTTTGTCGTTCCAGCTCCAAAAAGGTGCGGGCCTGTACCACACACCGGGGTTTTCCAGATCCTTCAGGTTCACACTTCCATCTCCTTGTACCTTCTCCATTCTTCGTATTTTTCGCTCCACAACTCCGGATTTTTCGGCTCGAACACCTTCAACTCAAAGGACTTTCTCACAACCTCTCTTGCCTCGTCGAGATCTTTTATCTCGCCCATGGCGATGAACTGAACGAGAGCGTTTCCGATGGGCGTTGCATCCACAGGACCTGCCACCACGATCTTTCCCGTTGCATCGGCAATGAAACTCATCAAAAGACCGTTCTTCACGGCTCCACCCACTATGTGGATCTTCTCGTACCTTCTGCCGGTGAGTTCTTCGATCTGATCCACAATCCACCTGCTGTTGAACGCAAGGGACTCGAAGATGAGACGAGAAACTTCGCCGATTTCCTCAAGTACTCTCTGGCCTGTCTTTTCAAGATAAGATCTGATCCTCTCCAGCATGTTTCCAGGGTGAAGAAACTCCTCCCTGTCCGGGTCAAGAAACGCCTGGAAAGAAGGTGCGTTCTCTGCCATCTTCACGATCTCCGAATAGTTCTTTTTCCACACTCTGTTGCACTCTTCAAGGAGCCACATACCGGTCGCGTTCTTGAGAAACCTGATCTTTCCGTATCCACCTTCGTTTGTGAAGTTTCTTTCCATCACCTCTTCCGTCAGAAGTGGTTCCTCCAGTTCCGTTCCCACAAGAAACCAAGTTCCAGAACTGATGTAGATCTCTTCCTCTTCGAACGGAACAGCCACAACGGCGGAGGCGGTGTCGTGGCAGGTGGTGGCGATCACGTTCATTTCCCTTTTTACCTTACATTTTCCCAGGATGGTACCCGGCGGAACCACCTCCGGAAAGATCTCAGCAGGAATGGAGAGCTTTTCGAGAAGGTCGAACGCCCATCTCTTCTCTGGCACGCTGTAGCACTGGGAAGTGCTTGCGATCGTGTACTCACTCACCATTTCCCCGGAGAACCAGAAGTTGAACATGTCTGGTATCATCAGGATTTTCCTTGCCACTTTCAGGAAAGGATCTTTTGAAAGAACCATCGAGTAGAGCTGATAGAGAGTGTTTATCTCCATGAACTGTATCCCCGTTCGCTTGAATATGTACTTTTTCGAGACGATATCGAAGACTTTCTCCATAACTCCCTCTGTTCTTATGTCTCTGTAATGGTACGGAAGGGAGATGAGCCTTCCCCTCTTGTCAAGCAGCGCAAAGTCCACACCCCAGGTATCGACCCCAACAGCCTGTGCGTCTGAGTTCTCCAGGATATCACGTATCTCTTCGTAAAACTTGGGAAGGTTCCACAAGAAGTGATCCCTATCTTTTCCTGGAAGGAAAATACCACCTGTTCTGAATCTTTTGATTTCCCTCACAGCCAACTTTTCTTCCAGTTCAACCTCGTAAACCTTTCCGTTCGTTGCTCCAAGATCTACAGCGAGTACGTTCACAACCATCCCTCCGGAACACCCGTTGGATCTCTTCCAAGGCTGAGCACCCTCAAAAGGATCTCTGCTGCCTTCTCCAGAATCTCAACCCTGTCGTAGGCTTCTGCGACGTCCTTTCCAAACGCTACGACTCCATGTTTGTCCCACAGGACGGCATCTTTGCCCTGAGATTTTTCAACGGTCTTCAAACCGAGTTCCACGCTCCCTGGTTTTTCAAACTCGACGACGGAAATTCCCTGGGGAAAGAAGATGAGAACCTCAGGGTGAATCTTCATCATCTTCGGAAGAAGGCCCTGGAAGTCCTCCAGGTTCATCAGTGTGAGAAGGTTCAGAGGATGTGTGTGAACGATCGCTCTTTTTTCTGAGTTCATCTCTTTGAACCATGCATGGATCATAAGATGTGTTGGAAACTCACTGGTGGGTTTTCCTTCACCGTGCAGGATTTCATAGTGCCTTCCAGGAAGGATGTGAAGAAGACAGATCTTACTTTCATCTTCGAAGATCTCCCTCATTCTCGACCCAGTCGTTGTGATCAGAAGATACATCTCGGGGCCATTGTACTCGAAGCCGTACGCTTCCACGGTTTTCACTTCGTAACTGGATGGCACCTCATCGATTCTAACAGAGATGTTTCCTGCATTTGCTTCAGAAAGGCCCTTTACAGCGAGCCAGTAAGCAACTCTTTGGATTTCTTTCACGATCTCCTTCATCTTCTCTCTCTCCTTCTTTTCTCCATGTAGTGTCCTTCCCTGAACACCTTTATCGGATCTTCTGGAAGGTTCTTTCGTTTTCTGTTCTCTCTCAGAAGAGGCCTCACGTCCGTTCGGAAGGCATCCATCAGAATTTCTTCTGCCTCCACCACATCGCACTTTTCTTGAGCTTCTCTCAGACGCCTTCTGTCTATGAGAAGTGCCTTCACAAAGAGCTCCTGAGCCATCACAACAGATTGTATCATCGCAAGGATCTTCGGCTTTGTGATATGTGCTTGATCGAACATGAGAACCACTTTCTTTGCAAAGTCGGAAAGCTCAGGATCTTTCCAGGCAAAGGCGATCTCCTTGAAGATCAAAAACACCTCATACGGGTTTATGGAAGCGATCGTGAGGTCGTCGTCCGCGTACTTTCTGTTGTTCAGATGAAATCCTCCGAGTTTCCTCTCAGAGAGCAGTGTCGCAACGATGTATTCTATGTTTGCTCCCTGAGCGTGATGTCCAAGATCAACAAGTACAAGGGCTCGTTCTCCCAGCTTTTCTGAGAGAAGATAACTCGTCCCCCAGTCCGGTATGTCCGTGTGGTAGAAAGTAGGCTCGAAGAACTTGTACTCTATGAAAAGGTACATATCCTCTGGCATGTTTTCGTAAATGTACTTCAGTGACTCTTCGAGCCTTTTCTTTCTGGAACGGAAATCGTCCTGACCCGGATAATCCGTTCCGTCTGCAAGCCACAGACTGATTATCTTCGAACCCGTTTTCACCGCTATGTCCACACATTCCATCACGTGTGCGATCGCTTTTTTTCTGATCTTCTCGCTGGGATTGGTGAGACTTCCATACTTGTAATCTGGATCCTGGAAAAGATTCGGATTGATGGCACCTATTCTCAAGCCTTTCTCTTCAACAAACTCCTTCAGTTCTTCCCAGTTTTCCACTCTGTCCCACGGGATGTGAAGGGCAACGGAAGGACAGCAACCTGTCAGTTCATGAACGAGCGCAGCATCTTCTATTCTTTCAAAAACGTTTCGGGCTGCTCCTTCTTCGTGGAAGACGGCAAACCTCGTTCCTGCATCGCTGAACGCCCAGGAGGGAAGTTCGAATTCCAATTCATCCAGTTCTTTGAAGATCTTTTCCATATGTATCACTCCTCCCAATAACCGATGGTTGTCATGAGGGTATGATGATTCTTTCCGACATCAAGTCGTGAAAGTTGCATAACAACAGGTGTGGTGCTCTCTGCCATGATACTGTAGGGTTTGCATCGTGGGATACCGAGTTTGTCCAGCCTGAGATGAAGGCTTCTTCTCGCTGGTACTTCCACCTCATGAACAATGGGATCTCTATCTTCAAAGAAGAACCAAATCTTTATCCTTGCTGCTTCCTCACCCGCGTTCATGATACACAGCGACTCGTGGGAGACAAGATAGCCCCTCTTACCACGTGGAATGTAACCATCGGGGAAGAACCACTTTCTTGCACCGTTCATTCTTCATCACCTCGTGGATATGAATTCAAACATAAATTTATCATAAATTAATCACAAAAGTCAACGATGTTTGTGATAAAATCTCTCGAAAGGAAAGGAGGGTGATGATATGAAAGAGGAAAGATTGAAGGAAATCCTCGATATAGTTGACAAAAACGGCTTTGTCAGCATGAAAGATCTTCAGGAGAAACTCGGTGTTTCGATGATCACCGTGAGAAGAGATGTAGCAGAACTGGTGAAAAGAAATTTGGTGAGAAAAGTCCACGGTGGCATCAGAAAAGTGAACTACTTCGAGAAGGAAACAGATTTCATGAGAAGGCTCTCGATAAACAGGGAGGCAAAAGAAAAGATCGCCCAGCTTGCTCTGGACTTTGTAGAGGACAACGACATCATCTTCCTAGACGCAAGCACCACCGCTCATATCTTCGCAAAACACCTGGCTTCATCTCAAAAGTCAGTTCACGTCATCACGAACAACCTTCTCACCGCCATGGAACTCTCGAAAAACCCCGGTATAAGCGTCGTTCTGCTTACAGGAAAGGTGAATCCGGAGAACTTAGCGGTGGAAGGCTCTTTGACGATAGAGTGTGGAAAGAAGTTCTCTGTGAAAAAAGCGTTTGTCTCATGTAGAGGCGTGACCGCAGAAGAGGGAACCTACGAAATAAACACGATGGAGATGGGGATAAAGGGGATCTTCGTTGAGAAAGCAGAAGAGATCTTCGTTCTTGCCGACTTCAGCAAGATAGGAAAAAGATCGCTGGCACATCTGATACCCACAGAGAGGATTGACTATCTGATCACGGAGAGAAAACCCCCTGAAAATCAATACGAAATATTCAGGGAAAAAGGTGTGGAAATTATATTCACTGAAAGGAGGTAGTAACATGTCCAACATTGTATTTGTAGGTGCAGGGAGTGTGAGGTACACGATAAAGTTGGTAGGGGACCTGGCAAAGACGAAGGAGCTTTATGGGTCAAGACTGGTTTTGATGGACATCGACGAAGAGAGGCTGAAGGCAACGCACATTCTCGTCACGAAGTACCTGAAGGAGTTGAAGGCAGAGTACGAAGTGGAACAGACGACGAGCCTTGAGAAGGCACTTGAAGGAGCAGACTTTGTGATCAACACAGCACTCTACAGGGCACCTGGGCATGAAGACGGATACGTGCACTACGAGATCATGAGGGAGGTAGGAGAAAGGCACGGCTACTACAGGGGGATAGACAGCCAAGAGCTGAACATGGTATCTGACTACTACACCCTGAGCAACTACAACCATCTGAAGATGAGCCTTGATATAGCAAAAGCTGTGGAGAAGATCTCACCGGATGCGTGGATACTGCAGACGGCAAATCCCGTTTTTGAGATCACCCAGCTTGTAAAGAGGCTGACGAAGGCGAAGATAGTAGGATTCTGTCATGGATATGCACACGTGTTCCACCTTGCAAAGGTAGTTGGGGTAGAACCAGAAGAACTTGACTGGCAGGTAGCAGGGGTAAACCATGCAATATGGCTGAACAGGTTCAGGTGGAAAGGAGAAGACCTCTATCCCAGGCTTGAGGAGTGGATAGAGAAGAACGCATCGAGTTGGGAGCCGAAGAGTCCATGGGACGTGGACTTTTCACCTGCTGCGATAGACATGTACAGGTTTTATGGGATGTATCCGATAGGGGACACGGTGAGGAATGGGACGTGGAAGTACCACTACGATCTTGAGACGAAGAAGAGATGGTATGGAAAGTATGGAGGAATAGACAACGAGGCGGAAAGGCCGAAGTTCTACGAGGGTTTGAGGAAGCAAAGGAGGAGGCTGATGGAACTTGCAAAGGAAGTGGAGAAAGATCCGAGTCTAGAACTCACGAAGGTGTGGCCTGAGGTGTTCACAACAGGAAGTGAAAGTGTAGAGCAGCACATACCGTTCATAAACGCTCTGGTGAATGGGAAGAGGGTAAGGTTAGTGTTGAACGTGGAGAACAGAGGGGTGATAAGAGGGATACCAGACGATGTTGTGGTGGAGGTGCCGGTGATAGTGGACAAAGAGGGGATACATCCAGAGAAGATAGAGCCTGATCTTACAGAGAGGATCAAGAAGTTCTATCTTCTTCCGAGGATACTCAGGATGGAATGGGCGTTTGAGGCGTTCATCAGTGGTGACAGGAGAGTTCTTGAGGAGATTCTCATAAGAGACCCGAGAACAAAATCCTACGAACAGGCTGTTGCTGTCATCGATGATATCCTCAACTTGCCCTTCAACGAGGAAATGAAAAAGCATTATTCTGGATGAGTTATTCTCTCGAAAAACTCTGGCGCCCCTTTATGGGGGCGCTTTTTTGTTGTAAGAAGTTGTAAAGGAAAGAAAACGTAAAATAATCAAATGTAATCGTAAATATTTAGTACCAATTGATAGATATCAAGGTTATTTAGTATCAAAATTGTTTGACTTAATTGCTCATTTATTGATACCATATTGACATACTTTGGATGATTTTAGTTTGCTTTTTGTGATTTTTGACGATGTCAATTTCAAAACTGGGAGGAGGTGGTACGATGCTGAGAAAGTTTTTATGGGGTTTTATCATTGCAATCTTTGTGGTTCAGATTCTTGCCATTGGACTCAACGAGATTGTTCCTGGAGAGTATTACAATCTCACCGATTACGAGCGGCTGACAGGAAAGAAGATCACAAAATTCAACGAAGCTCCTATGCTGAAAGAGATGGTTGAGAAAGGATTGTTACCACCGATTGAAGAGAGGCTGCCAAGGAATCCTGTTGTGGTAGTTCCATACGAAGATGTAGGAAAATACGGCGGTACTTGGAACAGAGCATGGTATGGGCTTTCAGACGAGTGGAATGCGGGTCGTATTTGTTATGAATTTATGTTAATTTCAGACAAAGCTGGTAAGGAACTGTTGCCTGATATTCTTGAAAGTCTACAGGTTTCGGAAGATGGCAGAGAATATGTTATGAAAATCAGAGAGGGTTTGAAGTGGTCTGATGGTGAACCAGTAACTGCAGAAGACGTAAGATTCTGGTACTATGATGTTCTTCTAAACAAAGAATTGACCCCATCTGTGCCTTCTGTCTTCCAACCGGGTGGAGAAGTTTTCAGTCTGGAAATCATTGATGATTATACTTTCAAAGTAATCTTCAAAGAACCTTATCCGTTATTCCCATTTGCTCTGGCTGGAGATGGAGGAAGAGCTGGTCTTGAATTCGTTGTCCCATCACATTACATAAAAAAATTCCATCCAAAATACGTTGGTCTAGAAAGAGCAAATGAAATAGCAAAAAATAACGGATATAATACGTGGTACCAATTTGTAAAGGACAAATGCCTTCAGTCAAATTCTTGGCTTGTCAATCCCGATCTACCGGTTCTTTTTCCATGGAAATTATCCAAGGATTCTTCAGAGAGAGCTCTCATACTCGAAAGAAATCCGTTTTACTTCAAAATTGATCCTGAAGGGAATCAACTTCCTTACATTGACAGAATAGTATTTCATTATGTTGAAAATCAACAGATGTTACTGATGAAAGCAATATCAGGAGAAATTGATATGCAAGGTAGGCATTTGACAATTGCTGACTATTCAATTCTTGCTTCCAACAGAGAAAAGGGAGGTTACAAGATAATTCTTGCTAGACAAGCTGTAGGAAGTGCTGATACCCTCATGATAAATCAGAATTATACAGATGATCCTGTAATTGGTGAAATTCTGAGAGAGCCCAAATTTAGACAGGCCTTGTCTCTAGCAGTGAACAGAGAAGAAATTTGGCAGTTGGTTTACCAAGGACTTGGAGAGCCGCGCCAAGCATCTTTTGTAAAAGGCGTCAAATATTATGACCCTGAATGGGAAAAAGCGTTTGCAGAATATAATCCTGACAAAGCAAACGAACTCCTTGATGAGATGGGTCTTAAATGGGATCCCTCACACTCCTATAGACTAAGACCTGATGGCAAAAAACTTGAAATTGTTATCGAATATACAACTCCAACTCAAACAAGAGAAAAAACTATGGAAATGGTTAAATCATATCTTGAAAAGGTTGGTATAAGCGTTGTTTTAAAACCTATTGACAGATCACTGTATGTCACAAGATTAGAGGCTGGGCAACTACAAATAGGTGTATGGGAATTCGACAGAAATGTAGATCCTGTTGGAGATCCAGCTCATATCCTTGGTAGTCAATGGGCACCTCTTACATGGCAATGGTACAACACTGGCAAAAAGACAGGCATGCCACCCAAAGAGGGAACAGATCTATGGAAACTTTTCGAAATATGGGATCAGCTTGTCAAAGAAGTTGACTCAAAAAAACGCGATGAATTAATGAAAGAGGTAATAAATCTCCATAAGAAGAACATTTGGATGGTTGGTTTTGTAGGAGCTCTCCCACAACCAATTGTCGTAAAGAATAACATGAAAAATGTTCCACAAGGTTTGCTTTGGGATTTCCCACTTATAAGAAGTCCAAAAAATCTCAGGCCAGAACAATTCTATTTCGAAAAATAAAAAAAGGGGAGGGAATCCTCCCCTTTTGTCAAAACCACCATTTTTATAAATCTCAGTGGGTGAGGTGAACATCTAATGATAATATACATCATCAGGAGGTTAATAAATGCACTTATAACATTATTTGTCATCTCTGTCATTTCTTTCGCTATTATTCAACTTCCTCCTGGAGATTTTTTGACATCTTATATTGCACAATTGAGAGTCTCCGGTGAAGATATTGATTTAGCTACTGTGGAAGCATTGAGGAAACAATACGGATTAGATAAACCCATTTATATTCAATATTTAAAATGGATCTGGGGAATATTGCACGGAGATTTTGGATACTCATTCTCATGGAAAAAACCCGTGAATGAATTACTCTGGAACAGATTAGGGATAACGGTTTTAGTAGCCGTATTATCACTTATATTTAGCTGGTGTTTCGGATTCATCATTGGTATGTATTCAGCAGTCCACCCTTATTCCATAGGAGATTATTTAGCGACTGTTCTTGGATACATTGGTCTAGCAGTTCCCAATTTCCTCTTAGCTCTTGTTTTGTTGTGGGGAATTTACACACTGACAGAAGAAAATTTAAGTGGTTTGTATTCCATAAAGTATCTAAACATTCCTATGAATTTCGAAAAATTTTTGGATATCCTGAAGCATCTCTGGATACCTGTGTTGGTTTTGGGAACCTCGGGTATGGCAGGGCTCATCAGGACACTGAGGGCAAACCTTTTAGATGAGCTTCACAAGCCCTATGTAGAGGCGGCACTCTCCAAAGGACTTCCAGAGAACAAAGTGTTCTGGAAGTATCCTTTGAGGATAGCGATGATACCGTTCATCAGCACGGTGGGATGGTCGTTACCTTGGATCTTTTCAGGTGCTACAATAACTGCAATCGTTTTGAATTTACCCTCAGTAGGACCATTACTTCTGAACGCATTGAAGAATCAAGACATGTACCTTGCTGGGAGTTTGGTGATGTTTTTGAGCTTTTTCACTGTGATAGGGACGTTGATATCAGACATACTTCTTGCGTGGGTAGATCCGAGGATCAGGTTCGAGTAGGAGGGAAAGCATGAAGAAGAAAGAACAGATGGAAGAGAAGTTCTATTACGCATCGCAGTGGCAGCTCATCTGGTGGAGGTTCAAAAGGCACAAACTTGCCGTGGTAGGAGGGGTGGTGCTTTTAATAATCTACATTCTTGCAATCTTTTGTGAGTTTTTTGCGCCGTACGATCCAAACAAATACAACTACAGGTTTCCCTACGCACCGCCACAGAGGATACACTTTTTCCACGAGGGAAAGTTCATTGGGCCGTTCGTGTACGGCTACACTTCCACGGTAGACCTTGAGACTTTGAGGAGGATCTACAAAGAAGACAAAAGCAAGATCTTCAGGATAAAGTTTTTTGTTCGAGGAGACGAGTACAAACTGTGGGGTATCTGGAAGACGAACATACACTTCATTGGAGTAGAAGATGGCTACATGTTTCTTCTTGGAACGGACAGTTTGGGAAGAGACATGCTCTCCAGGATCATCTACGGTGCTCGTATCTCCACATCGATAGGTCTGATAGGAGTCTTTCTGAGCTTTGTTCTTGGTATCACCATAGGGGGCATCTCGGGATACTTTGGAGGAGCGGTGGACAACTTCATCCAGAGAACGATAGAGATTATAAAAAGTATTCCTACAATTCCATTATGGTTAGCTCTAAGTGCTGCTCTTCCGCAAAACTGGCCTCCGCTTAGAGTTTATTTTGTTATATTGATTATTCTTTCATTGACGGGATGGACAGATTTGGCAAGAGTAGTAAGAAGCAGATTTTTGTCCTTGAGGGAAGAAGACTTTGTTATGGCAGCAAGGTTTATGGGAGCATCGGAGGCAAGGATCATCTTCCGGCACATGCTTCCTTCTTTCATGAGTCATCTGATAGCAAGCATCACACTTTCCATTCCCGGGATGATACTTGGTGAGACGAGTCTTAGTTTTCTTGGGCTTGGTCTGAGACCACCAGTGATCAGCTGGGGAGTGTTACTCCAGGAGGCACAGAATTTGACGGTAGTTGCTTTGTATCCATGGCTTTTGATCCCCGTTGCGTTTGTGATCACAACCGTTCTGTGCTTCAACTTCGTTGGGGACGGACTCAGGGATGCGGCAGATCCGTATGCGAACATGTAGGAGGGAAGAAGATGGCACTTCTTGAGGTGAAGAACCTGAAGACCTACTTTTTTACAGATGAAGGCATTGTGAAGGCGGTCGATGGGGTGAGTTTTGAGATAGAGGAAGGAAAGACACTGGGTGTTGTTGGTGAGAGTGGCTGTGGAAAGAGTGTGACAGCAAGGTCAATCATAAAGCTTCTTGGCACAACAGGAAGGATAGTCTCAGGAGAGATCCTCTACAACATGGACGGGAAGGTGGTGGATCTTGCAAAGTTCTCAAAAGAGGAGATCAGAAAGATCAGAGGAAGACACATAGCGATGATCTTCCAAGAGCCGATGGCTGCCTTTTCTCCTGTCTACACGGTGGGAGATCAGATCATAGAAGGTATGGTTTATCACTTCAAGATGTCAAGGGAAGAGGCAAGAGAGCGTGCGATAGAACTCTTAAGAAGAGTTGGTATTCCAAAGCCAGAGAAGATGATAGACGCTTATCCGTTCGAGTACTCGGGTGGTATGAGGCAGCGTGCGATGATCGCAATGGCTCTTTCGTGTAATCCTCGTCTTCTGATCGCAGACGAGCCAACTACAGCTCTTGATGTGACGATACAGGCTCAGGTTCTTGATCTTTTGAGGGAGCTTCAGGCAGAGTACAACATGTCGATCATGATGATCACACACAACATGGGAGTTGTTGCGGAGATGTCGGATCATGTGGTGGTGATGTACCTTGGGAGGGTGGTGGAGAGTGCACCCGTTGAAGAGCTTTTTTACAATCCAAAACACCCTTACACGTCGCTTCTTTTGAGGTCCATTCCCGTTGTGGGAAAAAGAGTAGAAAGGCTCGAGGTGATAGAAGGAGACGTTCCAGATCCAAGGAACATGCCAAAAGGTTGCAGGTTCCATCCAAGGTGTCCTTACAGGATGAAGGGAGTCTGTGATGAGAGGGAGCTGGTTGAGGTTGAGGTTGGATCAAAACACAAAGTGAGTTGTTTTCTCTATGGAGGGACAGAAGATGGCGCTTCTTGAGGTGAAGAACTTGAAGAAGTACTTTCCCATTGTAAAGCGTGGCTTTAGAAGGAAAGTGGTTGGCTATCTCAAGGCGGTGGATGGTATCTCTTTCCACATAGAGGAAGGAGAGACCTTGGGTCTTGTTGGTGAGAGTGGTTGTGGTAAGACCACAACAGCAAAGCTCATCATGAGAGGGATCGAGCCAACAGAGGGTGAGATCATTTTAAACATGAACGAAAAGATCGATATCACCAGGTTGTCCGAGAGAGAGCTCAGGGAAAAAGGGGTAAGAAGGTTTCTTCAAATGATCTTCCAGGATCCTTACTCTTCTTTGAACCCAAGAATGACTGTGCGGGATATCATAGCAGAGCCCCTTGTTGTAAACAGGCTGGTGAAGTCAAAGGAAGAGATAGATCAGATCGTCTCAGATCTTTTGAGGGCTGTTGGTCTGAGGCCAGAGTACATGCAAAGATATCCCCATGCTTTCTCGGGTGGGCAGAGACAGAGAATTGCCATCGCACGTGCGATCGCTTTGAAGCCAAAGCTTGTTCTGTGTGATGAGCCAACTTCCGCTCTGGATGTGTCCGTTCAGGCTCAGATCATAAATCTTCTCAAGGATCTTCAAAAAGAGTACCACCTCACCTATCTGTTCATCTCTCACGATCTCGGTGTGGTGGAGCACATCACAAACAGGGTGGCCGTGATGTACGTGGGAAGGATCGTGGAGCTTGCAGAGACTGAAGAGCTCTTTTCTTCTCCAAAGCACCCCTACACGGAGGCTCTCCTTTCTGCTGTTCCAAAGCCCGATCCAAAGAGAAAGAGAAAGAAGGTGCATCTCACAGGTGAGGTTCCAGATCCATCGAACCCACCTTCTGGTTGCTACTTCCACCCAAGATGTCCTTACGCAAAAGCTGTCTGTAAAGAGGTCTACCCCGAGCTTAGAAACATCGGCACTGATGAAAATCCTCACCTCGTCGCATGTCATTTCGCAGATTCATTGAGTTTGGAAGGAGTGAGTGTTAAATGAGGCTTCAAATAAAAGAATCACTTTTTTTGGTATCATTTTTCGTATCTCTCACATTCATATTTCTAACAGGAGGAGCTACCATGAATCATCAGCACTGCTATGAAAAGATAATAATCGATCTTTCTGAAGAAGGAAGAATTTTCATGGGAATAGGAACAACCGCAGAAACCTCTATCCGATTGTTAATGGATTATCCAAAGGAAATACTCCAACAAATTCTTCGAATAATGTTTGAACCAAATTTTGGGGCAAGTCTTCAACATCTGAAATTGGAAATTGGTTCCGATGCAAATTCTTCTTCCGGAACCATTCCTTCTCACATGCGGAGTAAAGATGATTATAATATTTCAAGAATTTTTCTGCTGAAATTCGCAAAAATGGCAAAAGGAGTGAATCCAGATTTGACGTTGAGTACTTTAAGATGGGGAACATCATCTTGGATTAGAAGTTATGAAGATAAATATTTCTTCTATAAAAAATTATCTTTAATAAGATAAAGAAATTTTCGATCTCAAATTTGACTATCTAGGTCCTGATCAAAATGAAGGAGAATTCGATAGAAAATAGGTGAAGTTTTTTAGGAATAAACTGAACGAAAATAGATTTGATGAGGTAAAGTTTATTGCGGCAGATGCTGTATCTAATCCATGGCGTATTATCACTCTTTTAAATTCCGATAAAGAACTTCAAAAAATCATTGATGTTGTAGGAGTTCATTATACACTGAAAAGTCCAGTGAAAGCTTTATATTGCGGGAAACCAATATGGCATAGTGAAGCATGGCCGCTTATGTGGAGCAAAAGTTGGAAAGAGGTACCTCCAGGAGGGCTCGATTTTGCAAAAACTATCATTGAAACCTTTGTGAAAGCAAAAATGCAAGCATACATAATGAATCCTTTCGTGGAAGCGTACTATCCAGTAGTTCCTTACAACACAAAAGGTTGCCTAATTGCTAATACTCCGTGGTGTGGTCATTGCGAAATAACGAATGGTGTTTGGATTGTAGCTCATTTTACGCAATTCATAAAACCAGGTTGGAAAATCCTCGACAAAGCAAGTATGTTTTCAAAACCCTTCTACTGTCTGACAGCATGTGATCCTACTTCTCAAAATTATTGTAAATCCCTCGGAGAAATCGCTGGTATATGAATTCGTGGTAAACGATGGGGAAGCATCGAGTAAGAGGGTTCACGTTTGGAAATCGACAGAGAGGGAGAAATTTGCATATTCCAAAAGTATTACACCTGAGAATGGGGTTTTCATTGTAGAAATAGAACCGTTTTCTATTTATTCTATAACAACCACTACAGGGCAAAGGAAAGGAGAATTTGAACCTCCTCCTTTTCGCCATCTGAAGCTACCTTATCGTGAAACCTTCGACGAATATACAAATAGATCTCAACCTAGGTATTTTTGCGACCAGGGAGGAGCGTTTGAAGTATGCGAAAGGGGATTTCAAGGAAAAGGATTATGTCAAGTGATAACAAGAGACATAAAACCCATTGATTGGGTATATAGAAGAACACCAGATCCTTACACTATTTTTGGCGATATCGATTGAGCAAATTACAGTGTGAGTTGTTGGGTAAATCTGAAAGGACAGGATATTGAAACTGCTTATGTGATGATTGGTGGAAGAGTTATCGATTCTCCATGTAATGAGAATCCTCCTGTTGGTTATTATTTGAAGATCCATGGCAATGGTTTTTGAGAATTTAAGAGACATACAACTACTTTGCTTAAAGGAAATATCAAAGATTTTGATGCTACGAAATGGCATCATATTAAAATAAGTTTTAAGTACTCTGAGATTAAGGTATTCTTGGATAACACGAATTTGTGCTATTACAATGATGAAGTAGGGGGTATCTCGAGTGGCTTAGTTGTTTTAGGTAGCGGATACCATAAAGCTATATTTGATGAAGTGTTGGTGGAGCCTGTAGAAACGATATTCCTGTATACGTCCGAAAAATTGACGACAAAGATTCATCCATTAAGTATGTTGGCCAGTGAAGCCACATTTCAGCCTCTTATTCTGATTATCAACGCACCCCTAGCGAAACAAATGGTGATGGGACTTCTTCTTTTGAATATACCTTCGAAGGTACAGGTATAAACATTGTGGGAAATATTCCAAATGGTCAGGTAAAAGCAGATATCTTTATTGATGGTAGAAAAGCGAGAAGAATAGACGTGGAAGGGATTGATAATGGTTCAAAGAGAACGCTTTGTAGAATCACCGGTCTGTCACCTGGCAAACATACGATCAAATTTATCCCGTGAAATTCTGGAACACATGTAAAGTGAACAGATATTCGAAGGAGGTAGATATTGTGTTGAGATCTCAACAAAATGCAAAAAGGACTGTTATAAACTTGTCTAGTCTCTGGTTTCTCGAAGTGGGGAAAGAGAAAAGGCCGATAGCCGTTCCCGGGAGCTGGAACGAGCAGTATCAGGATCTGTGCTACGAAGAAGGACCCTTCACCTACAAAACCACCTTCTACGTTCCGAAGGAACTTTCACAAAAACACGTCAGACTTTACTTTGCTGCGGTGAACACAGACTGTGAAGTCTATCTGAACGAAGAGAAAGTGGGGGAAAACCACATCGGCTATCTTCCCTTCGAGATAGACGTGACAGGGAAGGTGAGGGCAGGAAAGAACGAACTTAAAGTGATTGTGAAGAACGAGTTGAAAGTAGGAGGTTTTCCATCGAAGGTTCCAGACAGCGGCACGCACACCGTGGGATTTTTCGGAAGTTTCCCACCTGCAAATTTCGACTTCTTTCCATACGGTGGAATCATAAGACCGGTTCTTGTGGAGTTCACTGATCACTCGAGGATCCTGGATATCTGGGTGGACACAAGCAAGTCTGAACCGGAAAAGAGACTTGGAAAGGTGCAGGTAAAGGTTGAAGTATCAGAAGAAGCAGTAGGAGAAGAGATGAAGATCGAACTTGGAGGAAAGGAAAAAAGGATCAAGGTGACAGACAGAATTGTCGAAGAAGAATTCACCTTTGAAGATGCCAGATTTTGGAGTCTGGAAGATCCGTATCTTTACACTCTCAAAATAGAACTCGAAAAGGACGAGTACACTCTGGACGTTGGAATTCGAACGATCAATTGGGACGAAAGAAAGCTTTATCTGAATGGAAAGCCGATCTTTCTGAAGGGTTTTGGAAAGCACGAGGAATTTCCTGTTCTGGGACAGGGAACGTTCTATCCCATGATGGTGAAAGACTTCAACCTTCTGAAATGGATCAATGCGAACTCTTTTAGAACCTCACACTATCCCTACAGTGAAGAGTGGTTAGATCTTGCGGATCGATTGGGAATTCTTGTGATAGACGAAGCTCCCCACGTTGGTATCACAAAATACCATTACAATCCACAGACACAGAAAATCGCTGAAGAAAACGTGAAAAAGATGATAGACAGAGACAAGAACCATCCCAGTGTGATCATGTGGAGTGTGGCGAACGAACCGGAATCCAACCATCCCGATGCTGAAGGGTTCTTCAAGGCCCTCTATGAGACGGCAAAGAAGATGGACAGAACACGTCCTGTTGTCATGGTGAGCATGATGGACATGCCGGACGAGAGGACAAGAGATGTGGCTTTGAATTACTTCGACATCGTTTGTGTGAACAGGTACTATGGCTGGTACATCTACCAGGGAAGGATAGACGAGGGATTGAAGGCGCTAGAAGAGGACTTGGAGGAACTCTACAGAAGGCACAGAAAACCCATCTTCGTTACGGAGTTTGGAGCGGATGCGATAGCAGGCCTCCACTACGATCCACCCCAGATGTTCTCCGAAGAGTACCAGGCTGAACTCGTCGAAAAAACGATAAAACTTTTGATGAAAAAAGATTACATTGTAGGAATGCACGTTTGGGCGTTTGCAGACTTCAAGACTCCTCAGAATGTGAGAAGACCTATTCTCAACTACAAAGGTGTTTTCACAAGAGACAGACAACCAAAACTGGTCGCTCATGTGTTGAAGAAGTTGTGGGGTGAAATTTGAAATGTTCGATGTTCGCCGTTACTGGATTTTGCTTCTTCAAAAGATCTGTGAAAAACCTCTAGAACTTTGCGCCTCCGATCGACTGGAAAATTCGGGGAGGATTCTTATACAAGACAGGAGTTTTCCATCTCTTGAGCCAGCTTTCTCTTCTTCGCCTACTTCCACCAGTGCTTTCTCCTGCCCAGGTCAGATGTGCCCTCACTGCCGTTCTCAAAAGAATCTTTGAATATCCCACTACTTTCAACGAAAACGGCTGATTGAGAATAGGACTGATAGGCTCTCAGCCATCTCTTTCCACCCTCTGATCCTTTTTGGAAAGAGCCCTGTGAAAAGTGGACGAGTAAAAAGGTGTGGGAAGGAGAGGATATACACTCGGACAGGGCGTTGGAAGATTAACACACATTAAAACCCACAGAATAAATCCATTAATTTCTCAGTGATACTATGTCTGAAGTCGAAAACATCACAAGGAGGAAATGTGGTTGGATCCGAAGGTAAAAAAAGCCCTGAACATTTCCATAATAGAGGGAGCACTCGCTGTCCTCATCAACCAGTTCTTCGGAGGACCTTACCTGACGGGATACTTTCTCTGGATAGGAGCTTCCAGCTTCTTCATAGGACTTTTTGGATCCATTCCCTTTCTGGCGAATGCCCTCCAGATCGTTACCGTTTATTTCTCAAACAGACTGAAAAGCAGAAAACAGCTGATAGTTCCTTTGATGTGGATTGCTAGAACATCGATCATGCTGTTTGCTCTGTTTCCTCTCATCAAACACGGGCTGTTTCTGGCGTACATTCTGTACTTTTACATACAGATCGCCGGTGCTCTGTCTGCTCCACTCTGGCAAAGCTGGATGTCAGACCTTGTACCCAAAAACATGATAGGAAGCTATTTTGGTTTCAGAAATTTGATTCACGGAGTGGTTCAGATACCTGCCATGTTCGCTGCGGGAGCGATTCTGGATTCTTTGGGGGAAAACTGGAAAGGTTTCAGCACGCTGTTTCTCATAGCAGGTGCTCTAGGGTTTCTAAACGGATACTTCTTGAAAATCCAGTACGAACCTCCTTACAAACCAAGAGAGGCTTCTCTTGGGTTAACAAAAGTGATTAGGATCTTGCTGAAAGAAGAACATTATAAGAATCTTCTTCTGGGCTTTGCCCTCTGGAACTTTGCTGTTGGTGTTGGAACTGTCTACATAAACGTCATGCTCCTGAAGGAGGTTCAGTTCAGTTACTTTCAGATAAGTGTTCTGAACGCGGTTGGGATGTTTATAGGCACGCTCTTTCAACCGTTCTGGGGAAAACTGGGTGACAAGTACGGTTTTCAGTACTTTCTCAAAGTCTGTCTGTGGGTTCATGCAGCTATCATCCTGCTCTGGGCACTCACTCCCAGATCCTTCTTGTACGTTTTCTTCCTTCAGGTTATCATCGGTATCTTCGTGACAGCAGGAACGAGTCAACTCATTTTCTACACGCTCATGTACAGCGTTCCTTCTTCACTCAGTGCGGAGGCGTTTTCCGTGTTCAATAGTCTATCCAATCTCATGCTGTTTGCAGGTTCTCTGATTTCAGGTGTCATCGTCTCCGTTCTTGAAAACATCACCCTCCCCTTTGGAATATCTGCCATAAGGCTCACAATGATCATTTCTTTCTTCCTGAGGGCTTTTGCAGCGTACAGGATTTCCAGAATGGATCTTGGAACCCCTCAGAAAGTCAGCCTGGTTCAGATGGTCAGGGAATCCTTCTTCACGAGTGTTGTTCCATGGTTAAGAGAAAGGCTGAACACTCTGAACATTTTCAAAAGGAAGCGTTGATACATGGTAAAATACGATTGAGATCATACAACGAAGGGGGTAAGTCACATGGAAGTACTTAAGGTATCGTCGAAGTCAGATCCCAACAAAGTTGCTGGAGCCATCGCTGGTGTGGTGAGGGAACACGGAAGGGCGGAGATTCAGGCCATTGGAGCAGGTGCAGTGAACCAGGCAGTGAAGGCCATTGCCATCGCTCGGGGGTATCTCGCACCGAGTGGTATCGACCTCGTATTTGTTCCTGCCTTCACAGATGTGGAGATCGAAAACGAAAAGAGAACCGCCATCAAGTTCATTGTCTTCCCAAAAAGCTGAAGGGGAGCAAGAGCTCCCCTTTGTTCTTCATTCTTCGAGAATTTTCTCTGCTTCTTCTCTGTAGGATTCCATAACATATGGAATACCAGAAATCTCCGCCGCTTCCTTCGTGAGTGCGATGAGATCTCTTCTGGAGAGAACAGACAGACTGAACTTTCTCGCACCTGCCATGAGTTGTTGCAGACCCGTTTTGAACTTCTGAACGAACGTGTAGACACCTATGGCACCGAGTGGTAGTTTCTTTACCTCTTCTGCTCCGAATCTGTTCTTCAGCTCTTCGTAGGTGATGAAGATCTCTTCCACCGTTTTTCCGTACTTTGAAACCGTTCTGGGAAGTTCTCCCTTTTTGAGCCATTCTCCTATGTTCTTTCCCACCATCGCTGGTATCATCAAAGCTCTTCCCATACAAACTGCCTTCACATAAGGAGATCCCATCATCAATGCTTTGAGAACGGCGTCCTCCGTGGAAAAACCACCGGCTATGGCAATATCGGGAACCCGAATTCCTCTCTTGCTGAGTTTTTCAGCGAATTGATAAGTCAGAGATTCAAGATAGAACGTCGGAATGCCCCACTCGTTCATCATCGGCCAGGGGCTCATACCCGTTCCACCCGGTGCACCATCCACGGTGATCAGATCCACCTTCGCTTCGGCTCCGTATCTGAGAGCCATCGCAAGATCCACAGCAGAGTACGCACCCGTCTTCAATGTGATCCTCTTGAAACCAAGACTTCTCAATCTCTCTACTTCCTTCAGGAAAGATTCCTTTGAAACGAAACCAAGTCTTGAGTGCCTTTCGAATTCTCTGATCTCGCCTTCTTTGAAGGCCTGCTGAACCTCAGGAAGCTCGGGATCTGGCAGGACAATATAACCTCTTCTCTTCAACTCAAGAGCATCCTCAAGGGATCTCACCTTTATTTCACCACCGATGCTCTTAGCACCCTGGCCCCACTTGAGTTCTATCGTTTCAATACCGTGTTTGTTTATCACGTACTCAGCCACTCCCAATCTGGTGTCCTCGACGTTCATCTGGATCAGTATCTCGCCGTATTCTCCATCGTGATATCTTTTGTAGATCTCTATCCTCCTGTCCAGTTCCGGAGATTTCTTCACCTTTCCGTTGCTGTCCAGTTCCAGATCCGGATCGACTCCAGCCACGTTCTCTCCGCAGACAACCGTTATCCCACTGATGGCAGCTCCCACAGCTATGTGTTCCCAGTTTTTCCTGGCTATCTCTGTTGATCCGAGTGCACCGGTGAAGATAGGAACTTTCATTTTCACTTTGATGTCCCAGCCGTACTCGGTGGTTGTATCAACGTTTGTGAACACCGCTGTATCAGGTCCCGGTTCCACACCCTCGGGAAGGCCCTCTGCGCCGTGGGCGTATCCAAGAATGTTCAGATGAGAGTAATCTACAGGATAATCCTTAACTGCTCCCGCTGTGATCTCACCGAACGGCCCCGGATAGAGTACTTCCCTTCCTCTGAACGACGCAAGCCAGATCTCACAGCCTCCTGTGCAGCCATCGATACATCTGGAACATATTCCAGATACAGGAACAACATCCCTCGAACGGTTGAATGTTCCGGTTGCCTCGTTTGCATTCGGCCTTCTCAGGTTTCCCACAACAATCCCCCCTTGTCAGGTATTTTTATGCTTATTTATGGAATATTCATAGGTTATTATATCAAAAACCAACTGATAAAAAACGATGAAATATGGTGTAATATTTATCCTGAGGTGGTATGAAGTGATAAGAAAGAACATCACCGTTCTGGTGTCTGCAATAGCTTTTATCTTTGTGTTTGGGACCGTGGCGTTTCATCTGACAGAAGGATGGAATCTTTTTGACTCGTTTTTCTTCACCCTGATCACCATTTCCACAGTGGGATATTCTCTTCCAGAGGGTATCTCTCCTGTAGGGAAGGTGATCGCCTCTATTCTCATAGGAGCTGGCGTGACGATCGTACTTTATGGATTCACCTCGATCACGTCTTTGATAATCGAAGGGCATGTCCGAGAATACTTCAAAAACAGGAGGATAAAGAAAATGATAGACAAACTGAGAGATCATTTCATAGTGGTGGGGGCAGGAAGAACTGGAAGACACACAACCCTCGAGATAATGAAATCCAGAAGACCTTTTGTCGTGATAGACGTTTCTGAAGAAGCAATCAAAAGGCTGGAAGATTTCCTTGGGGAAGAATTCCCCTACGTTGTGGGAGATGCCGTGGAAGAAGAGGTGCTCATGAGAGCAGGTGTGGAGAGGGCAAGGTCTCTTATCGTCACTCTTCCCGACGATGCAAAGAGCACTTTTGTTGTCCTCACCGCAAAATCTCTGAATCCCAACCTCGAGATCGTCTCGAGGGTTTCTGATATGAAGGCCCTCAGCAAGCTCGTCTACGCCGGAGCTGACAAGGTAATAGCCACCTCGGAACTTGCAGGAGTGAGGCTTGCTCAGATGGCACTCAATCCCACCACCATAAGTTTTCTGGACATTCTCTCGTTCGGTGAAGAGTCTTTCAGAATAGAAGAAGTGATGATTCCCCCTGAGAGTCCCATAGCGGGCAAGACGCTCGGAGAGATAAACCTCTCAAAAAGAGCCGGCACCATCGTCATAGCGATAAGGCGTGGTGGAGAAGTGATCTTCAACCCAACTGGAGACACGAGGATACTTCCCGAAGACAGACTGATGGTGGTTGGAAAGAGCGATCACTTTGAAAAACTCCACAAGCTGATCGAGGAGGGATAGCATGGTGATCGTGTACTCCACCTTTCCAAGCGAAGAAAAAGCCCTTGAGATTGGAAGAAAACTCCTTGAAAAGAAACTGATCGCCTGTTTCAACGCGTTTGAGATCAGATCAGGGTACTGGTGGAAGGGTGAGATCGTTGAAGACAGAGAATGGGCAGCCCTCTTCAAGACCACTGAGGAGAACGAAAAAAAGGTTTACGAGGAACTGAAAAAACTTCACCCTTATGAAGTTCCAGCGATATTCACACTGAAGGTAGAAAACGTTCTTCCCGAATATCTGAACTGGCTTACAGAATCTGTTCGATGATCCTTACGGCTTCCTCCACCGTCCAGGCCTGGTGGACCTCCACGATTTTCCTGTTGTCCAGGTATTTTCCTTCTATCAGCACCTGAGCGATCCTGTCCGTCCAGCCACCAGTTCCCCTAAGCAGGATCACAGGCTTTCCAAGGGCGTAGGCACCCAGTATCTCTATCGCCGTTCCTATTTCCCCACCGATCGAAGCAACAACGTCCACGTTTCTTAAAAGAACGAAAGACCTCATCTGAAAATCAAGCCCCGTCTTTACAGCAACGGACAGATGAGGATTTCCCGTTTCTTCATCAGGAAGTATTCCCACCACCGTGCCGCCCGATTCTCTGGCACCCTGAGACACCAGTTCCATCACACCGTCTCTTCCACCGTTGAAGATCAAAAAGCCCTTTTCAGCGAGTTTCATTCCAAGGTCAAGACAGAGCTCTCTGAGATCCGACACGGGAGGTCTGTCGATAGGACCGGAGTATCCCACCACACCGACTCGTTTCACGATCCGAGGTACACCTCCTTCACAGTTTCGTCTTCCAGAACCTCCTCCGGTCTTCCCTCAGCGAGGATCTTTCCCTTGTAGATGACGTATATCCTGTCCGCGATCTCTGCAAGTTCGTCCACGTTGTGATCGGTGACAACCACTCCAAAATTCCTTTGTTTCAGTTCAAGAACCATCTTCTGTATTTCCTTGACGGTCTTTGGATCTATCCCGCTGAAGGGCTCGTCCAGAAGGACAAAAGATGGGTTCAGACACATCATCCTTGCAAGTTCCAATTTTCTCTTTTCACCACCGGAAAGAAAACTCGCCGGCTGGTTTTCAAGGGGTTTCAGATGGAACTCGTGGAGGAGCTGCTCGATCTTTTCTTCTCTCTTTTCACTGTCTTTTTCGAAGAACCGAAGTACAAGTTCTATGTTCTCCCTGACGGTGAGCCCACCGAAAACAGACGTTTCCTGCTGAAGGTACGTGATTCCAAGTCTTGCTCTCTTGTAGACCGGAAATCTCGTTATGTCCGTGTCTTCAAAGAGGATCTTTCCAGACGATGGGACCACAACACCGAGTATCATGTTGAAAATAGTGGTCTTCCCGGCACCATTTGGTCCGAGAAGACCAGTGACCTCACCCTGATTGAACTCAAGGTTCACCCGATCGACCACAACTCTTCTTCCAAACCTCTTTGTGAGATTCACGCATCTCAAAATCATTGCTGGTTTATGTAAGCGATCACCTGTTCCGTGATGTCGAGGGCAGGATTTCCGTAAACGACCACCTGATTCGTGAAGACAAGGTCATACCCCATGACGCTTGCGTACTCCTGGATCTTTTTGACGACTTCGTTCATGATTTCCTGGATTTTTGGCTGGTACTCCGACTTGAGGAGGTTCTCGTACTCAGTCTTTTTTGCGAGGATTTCTTTCTGTTTCGCCTGGATTTCCTCCTGGGATCTTCCTTCTTCCTGCATCTTTTTCAGTTCGCTTTCCATCTCCTTGAGTTTATTCTGATAGAAAGAGTAATCGCGCCTGTATTTCTCGTTCAGATCCTTCCACTTCTGGTAGTTCTCGGTTGCCTTTTCAATATCCACGTACGCCACTCTGAGAGATCCTGTGGAACTTTGGGAAACAAGGAGTGTCGCAAGAAGAACTCCCACCAGGACAAAAGGCAAAAACAGCTTCTTCATACCTTTTCCTCCTTTCAAAATGTGATTTTTCCTCTGATTTTTTCCAGCGTTTTCTCACCGATTCCGGGAACGTTCAAAAGGTCCTCGGGAGAAGAGAATGGGCCGTGTTCTTCGCGATATTCGATTATGGCTCTTGCCTTTACCTCTCCGATGTAGGGCAATGTTTTCAGTTCTTCCAGAGACGCCGTGTTGACATTCAGTTTTGTGACTTCATTTCTGGAAGGTTGTTCAACTCCCTCGACGATCACGTACTTTGAGATCTTCTCCAACGTCTTTTCACCGATGCCGGAAACGTTTGTTAATTCCTCGACGGTCGAAAATCTTCCATGTGATTCTCTGTACTCAACGATCCTTTGAGCTTTCACAGGGCCTATCCCCGGAATGCTCATAAGATCCTCAATGGACGCACTGTTCAGGTCAATAGGAAAGGATGTAACCTTTTGAGGCGGAACATCTTTTTCTTCTGGTGCTCTGTTTCGTTCCACGACTATTCCCAGAAGGATGAAGAACACGAGTGTCAGAAGCAGTGCCATCCTCTGGTGTTCTCGTTTGATCTTCAAGGAGAGATCAACCCCCCGGCGTATCCAGGGCTGTTTGTCCCGATCCTTTTCATGATGTCATCCCAGTTGAGTTTTTCAAAGTACTCCATTGCCAGTCTGCGAGTAGGAAACGCCCCCATCACGACGGAGTAATAGTTCTTTCCGCCCTTCGTGAAGGCATAAACGTAAGAGGGATACCCCGCCACTCTCAGGTCGTAGGCGAGTTCCTTTGAGAGATTTTCTGATACGGTCGTTATCACAAAAACTCCGTAGAGGGATTTTTGGGCAACCTGGGAAAAGTCGTCGAACTCTCCGAGGAGAACCACAGAGTACGTGTCTGTGGACACAGGAGTGATCAGATAGGGAAGTTTTGCCCTTCTGATTATCCTCAGGGCGTCGTCTTTCTTCACAACAAAGGAGGAAACGGTCTGGTCCTCGGAGACGAAATCGGCCATTTCGTTTCTCAATTTCTCGTAGTCGAATTCTTCGAATTCCACAAGAAGAGGAGTGGGTGGGGGTGTGACTTCAACCGGTACCTTGAGTTCTTCCGGTATGTTCACCTCAACGGGCTTTATCTCTACGATCTCCACCTTCACGTTTTTGAGTTGCCACTTCAGATACAGGTTGTAAGATATAAGGGCTATGACGGCGGAAAATATCACAACTATGAGCCAGAAGAGAAACCGGGACTGTCCCTCAGAGAGGGTTACCCTTGCCATCTTTCACTCCCCCAGATATCTGATCAGAAGTTCCACCGTCCCCTCCACATCTTCTGGACAGACCATCTCGCTCGGTGAATGAACGTACCGTGTGGGAATGGATACGGTCACTGAAGGGATACCTTCTCTTGTTCTCTGATATCCCATGGCGTTCGTTCCTCCAAAGGTCAGAACTTCCATCTGGTATTTTATGTTGAATCTTTCAGCGGTCTCAACGAGTTTTTCAAGGATCTTTCTGTTGCTTATGGACGCTCTGTCTTTCACCTTCAGAGCAGGTCCTCCAGAGAGTTTCATGGCGTGTCTTTTCATCGCTTTTGGAGTGTCTGCAGAATCGGTTACGTCTACGACGATGGCTTCGCTTGCTGGTATGTTGTATCCGGCAACGGAGGCACCAACGATACCATCTTCTTCCTGGACGCTGAAAACCCCGTAGAGGGTAACAGACGGCTTGATCCTTCTGAAAACCTCCACGATAACCGCACACCCTATCCTGTCATCCATTGCTTTTGAGACGTACTTTCCGGATACTTCTGCAAATCCACTGTCATAGACTCCAAAACTACCTATCGGACAGATCCTCTCTGCATCCTCCCGAGATTTTGCTCCAACGTCCACGAAGAGTTTGTCGAAAGAGAGCTTCTTCACGTTTTCCTGTCTTTCCTCGAGAGTCTCTCCTTCCATACCAACGACACCAACGGCACCGCTTTCGAAACGGATCCTCTTTCCAAGAAGCATGTAGGGAGAAAGGCCTCCAACGGGTTCTATCATCAGAAAGCCCTTCTCATCTATGTTCGTGACTGCCACACCTATTTCATCGATGTGTGCGTCAAGAATCACCTTCTTCTCCCCTGATCCTTTCCAGACGATGAGGTTTCCAAGTCCGTCCTCCCTGTAACCATCTATGTACCCTTCGAGTTCTTCCAGCAAGATCTTTTTCACTTCTTCTTCTCGTCCACTTGGTCCAAATGCCTCCGTTAACCTTTTGATCAGATCCTTCATCGAATCACCTCCACGATCTTTCCTTCTTCGACAAGAACCTTCACGAGTTTCATGGTGTTTCTGTAATCGTTCAGATCCAAAACCGACTGTGGACTGTGAATGTACCTTGCCGGAACGGACACGACACCGGCTGGAACCCCATAGGCGGTTCTTGCATAGCGAGCAGCATCCGTTCCACCGGCACTTCTTCTCTTCATCTGGAATGGAATCCCCATTGCCTTCGCTGTGTCCACGATGGTCCGGAAGATCTTTCCCGGTATCACATAGCCTCTGTGGTAGAAGGTGATCGCAGGACCGTCACCCAGGTGGGTTGCCCACCTTTGCTTTTCCAGTTCCGGGTTGTCCCCAGCCGTTGTCGTTTCCACGACCAAGGCACAATTTGGATTTATCTGTTCCACCACCACGGCACTTCCGCGAAGACCCGTCTCCTCCTGGACAGTGAAGGCAAAGTAAGTGTCATAAGCAGGTTCTACTCCCTCTTCAAGAACGTCAATGAGAAGAGAACAACCTGCCCTGTCATCGAAGGCCTTCCCCGCTACCCTTCCGTTTCCCTCCACATAATCACTCACGAAAGAAACGTAATCTCCCACAGAGATGTGTTTTTCTGCCTCTTCCTTCGAAGAAAATCCAAAATCGATCCTCAGATTCTCAAATTTGGGGGGTGTTTTTCCTTCCCTGTCCTGAAGGTGTACAGGTTTGTAGCCTATGACTCCCTTCAGATCTTTCACCTGAACGACCTTTCCTGGGAGGATTCGAGGATCCACACCACCAACGGGTAGAAACGCCGCTTTTCCATCTTTCTCTATCTTGCTCACGATCAGTCCCACTTCGTCCATGTGGGCAGAAACAAGAAGTCTTCTGGAAGAATCCTTCCCTTTTTTGAAAGCGATGAGGTTTCCCATCCTATCGCCGAAGAGATCGTCCACGAAGTTTTCTATCTTTGACCTTATGAACTCTCTGACTCTTTCTTCGTCTCCGGAAACTCCGGGTATGGTGGAAAGTTCTCTGAGGTACATCACCTACACCTCCAGTTCGACTGCGATGATGGAAAGCAATCTTGCCAGTTCTTCGACATCTCTTGGATCAACCATCTCCACCGGTGTGTGCATGTATTTAAGAGGAATCGAGATCAGAGCGGTCCTCACACCTGCCCGCACAAGTTGAGCAAAGTCTGTTTCCGTTCCCGATCTTCCTCCCACTACTTCATTCTGAAGAGTAACGTTGTGCTTCTTTGCGATCTGCAAAATCTTCTGAACAAGGCTCTTGTCCACAACTGGCCCAAGACCAATTACCGGTCCCTTCCCGAGTTCTATGTGATCATGAGAGGGCGGTTCTGAAGCGAACGTGACGTCCATCACAACGGCAACATCCGGGTTTATTCTGTAAGCCTCCGTGAGCGCCCCAAGACATCCCGTTTCCTCCTGAACGGAGAAAACAAAGTAAACATCCCACGGATGGGAATACCTTTTGAGAAACTCCAGCGTTTTTATCAAAGAAGCACAGCTTGCCCTGTTGTCAAGTGCTTTCCCGACCACTTTCCCAGCGGCTTCGAAGGATTTCTGGTCTATCACCGCTACATCACCGATTCGAACGGCGCGATCGGAAAGGGAAAGATCGAGGAAAAGTTCATCGAAGGATGGAACCTTCCCTCTGGAATCTGGTGACTGAAGATGTGGTGCAAGCATTCCGATCACACCTAAAGTAACACCTTCCCTGGTATGAACGCGCACCCTCGAAGCACAGACCACTTTTGGATCGATCCCACCAACCGGCTCAAGACGTGCAAACTCTCCCTCTACCTTCGAAACAACAAAACCTATCTCATCGACGTGTGCAAAAAAGGCAAGTTTCCCCTTTCCTTCTCCCTTTTTGTATCCAACCAGACTCCCATGTCCTGTGATTTTCGTCTCATCCACAAAGGGTTTTATGAGTGATTCGATGTAGGAAACAACACTGTCTTCGTAACCCGAAGGACCATCGAGATCCGAGAGTTTCATCAAAAGTTCCTTCGTCGTCAACTCATTCACTCCTTTCAAAATCCACTCTATCGAACGGTTCAATCACGATACGGTTTCCTTTCACATGGGCGATAGATGGAACGTTTTCTTCACCTTTTGAGTGGGTGATGAAACCCGCTATCTGGATGAGAGAGGTCTGAAGATCAAGAGCAGCAACAACCGCCTGTTCTCCCTCGTTCAGGCCGGCCCTTATGTTACCTTGAGCTTTTCCGAAGACCACCACAGAGCCACCGGCGAGGATCTCTGCTCCTTTGTTGACATTTCCGAACACGATCACATCACCGGAGTGAACAACTGTTTGGCCGGATCTGATGTTTCTTTTTATCACCTTTCCCGTACTCTCCACGGTGGTCCTGGACTCTACCCTAACATCGTTCTCTTTTCCCTCAACGGTGCTTCCGACCAGTATTTGTGAGACCTCAAGGCCGAGTTCTCTGAGGCAAGAAACGATCTTCGGTATGTCCTGAGAGTGTTTGCTGTGGTTTTCGATCATGAGGGATATTCTGTCTCCTTTCGCAAAGAACCCCCCCATCTGGGTGACGCGCGAGGTGATTTCGTTCAGTACCTCTTCGAGATTCTGATAATCTCTGATCAGGAGGATGAGCCCTTCTTTCGTCATCTTGAAATCTATCATGCTCTCACCTCATCTTTAGATTCTATCACGTTTAAAATATTAATCGGAGGTGTTGAAACGTGAAACTCGTCACGTTCCAAGCTTCTTACAATCCCGTTGTTGAAGAAAGCAAAACCGTGCGGGTTTATGTTTTCGAGCCAGAAAGGGTAGATCACAACCTGATCTTTCTTCACGGCATCGGAAACGGAAACATTCCGTATCTTCTCTGGTTTGGAGAAAGGTTCAAGGAACACGGCATAAAGACCTGGTTCCTCGTTCTTCCCTATCACGAAAAGAGAGCACCGAAGGAGTGGACCGGTGGTGAACCTTTCTATCATCCATCACCGGCCTACTGTGTTGAGAGGTTCGATGAGGCAGTCCAGGATGTAATCGATCTGGTGAACCTGATAAGGAAAGAAAACGACAGACCCATATCAACGATGGGATTCAGTTTCGGTGGTATGATAGCAACCATTGCCCTTGCACGGGAAAAGCGCATAGAAAAAGGTATCATCTGCTGCTCCGGCGGAGACTGGCGCTGGATAAACTGGTACTCTCCGTACACGAAAAAACTGAGAGAACTTTACAGAGGGAAGGGAAACGAGTTTGGTTGCAGATCCGAGAAAGACTGCATCAAAAACAGGGGAAATGCCCTGGAAGTGATAAAAAGTTTTGAATCCATCGAAGACATCAGGAGGAAGCCCCCCGTTTCCTGTTACTTCTACGATCCTGCTTCTTTCGCTCCCTTTGTTGACCAAAAAGTTCTCTTTTTCTGGGCGCTGTTTGATCGTGTGATACCGTATCGGTCTTATGCGACTCTTCACAGTCTTCTGAGAAACAAGAGGACCGTCTTTCTGCCGGCAGGTCACAAGAGTTCTTACTTTTTCAGACGATACATCGCAAGGAAAGTGGTTCGCTTTTTAAAAGATGATGAATGAGTAAAGTGTTGCAACGATGAAAGGTATGAACATGTAACCCCACGCCGTCTTCAAAAACTCCTTGAAACCCACAGTATGGTGCGTGTACCTTTCTAGAAGAGAAAGTCCGACTATGTTCTGGACGGCTCCGAGGGGGGTCAGGTTCGTTCCAAGGTTTGCCGCAATGGCGTACACCCACCAAAGCGATGCGGGAAATCCCTGCGAGATGAGGATTTTCAACGTGGGGGCAAGGATCAGAGTGGCGGGAACGGCACTCAAGAAAGCGTTGGCGAAAATGGAAAGCCAGACTGCAACGAGAACGAAGAGATACTTGTTGAAGGAAAAGATTTTGAAGAAATTGGCCAGCGCTTCCATGGCTCCTATCTTCTCCAGAGAGTAAGAGATGATGAAAAGTCCCACGTAGAAAAATAGTGAATCCCAGTCCACACCCTCAGATACCTTTTCAAAATTCTTCCCAAGTAGAAGAAGAAGGACACAGGCAGCGATGAGAGCGATCAGGGAAAGCTCCACCTCTACAACGGAGTGTAGTCCGAACATAACAAGAGTTGCAAGAAAGACGATCAAAGATTTTTTAAGAACCGCAGGATCTGTTATCGACCTCTTTGGATCGACGTTCATGAGGTTTTTCAGTTTCTCTTTTGCCTTTTCATCGATGTGTGTGTACCTTTTGAACAGGAAGAAAACGATCACAAAAACAAAGACAGCAACAGGCCCCATGTTCTTCAGAAAATCGTTGAAGCTCAAACCACTGATCGATCCAAGGACGATGTTCAGTGGGCTACCAATGAGCGTGGACATCCCACCGATGTTGTCAACGAATATCGCAAAGAGGAAGAACGGAACAGGGTTCACTTCCATCGTGTCGAGGATCAAGAAAAGAACAGGTGAAAGAAGGATGATGGTGATCAGATTGTCGAGGAAGGCGGATGTCAGGGCGGTGAGTATCATGAGAAAGGTAAACAAAAGCCAGAACCTTCCCCTCGAGATCCTGATGGCGGAGATGGCCAGGTACTCGAAAAATCCTGTTCCTTTCAGGATGTGAACGATGATCATCATGCCAAGAAGGAGTCCCAGTGTGTTGAAATCGACGACTTCGCCTATGTTTCGAAGATCCAGGCCCTCAACAATGCGTATGGCCATGAGAACGAGCGCTATAAGGAAGGTCACAACGGATCTGGCAACTTTCCCGAATATGATGAAATAATAGGCAAGAATCGCGAACATTAGCACAAGTAATGCTTCGTTCATCTTCTTCGCCTCCTTGACATGGGATTATTCTAGCACCGGTTTTTTTAAAAGAATTATTCAAAACGGTGAATTTCCTAACAAAGATGGTAGAATAAGACTCAAGGGAGCGAAGAGGCATGAGGATTCAAAAGAGAATCATAAAAATGTTTGTTTCTATACACCATCATCACCGCTTTGGCCCGGCGGTTTCTCCACCGGGAGTTTGGCGGTGAGAAATCGTACGGGCCACGTCGAAAAGACGTGGCCCTTTTGTTTATTCGAAGGAGGTGGACTTCTTGGATTTCGAAAAGGTAGTTTCCTTCTACAGAAGAGCATCAAAAGCTGGTTACACACCCTTTTTCTCTCCTGCTTTTGAAAAAATGGAAGATGTGTCCGGTGAGAGAGATTTTTTCCTTGACAGAAAAGGAAATCTCTATCGTGTGCGAAGTGATTTCACGAAATCTGTTTTAAATCATAGAAAAAAGCAGGCCTTCACTTCCAAAATGAAAGTGTGGTATGCGGACTTCGTCTACAGATATTTCGGAGAAGAGATGGTGGCGGAGTATCAACTCGGCCTTGAAAACATTCCAAGAGAATCCCTCAACGATACGTTCGAGGTGCTCGAGATCATAACAGAAAGTGTGCTTGAGATGTTCACCGGACCACTGATAGTGGAAATAGGCCACACGAAGGTTTACGAAGATCTGCTGAGATCCGTCCCAAAGGATATCCATGAGAAGGTGCTTAATCTGATCGACACGAAAAATCTTGCGGAGATAGAGTTCCTCTCTCGAATGAAAGGGATCGATCTTTCTCGAATAGAAAAGATCATAGAGGACAGCATATACAGACGATCTCCCGAAAACCTAGAGGGAATGAATCTTCCCTCTTCTGTGAAAGAAGATCTTCTTTCCGTTTCTTCCTTCCTTCAGGGAAGATTTCCAGATGTTCTTGTTGAAGTGGACCTCACTCTGGCAAGAACCATAGAAGAGTACAGCGGTGTGATCTTCACTATCTACGACACGTCAGACTCCAAACTCGTAGCAGCTGGTGGTGAGTACTCGATAAACGGAGAAAAGGGTGTGGGAGGATCCATCTTTCTGGAGGGGAAAACATGTTGAAACTCGTGATTCCAAAAGGGAGACTTGAAGAAAAGGTAATGGAGTTACTCAAAAAAGCAGGATACACCTTCAAAAAAGAGTCCTCCATCCTTCGTGAAGGAGAAGACGTAACCTGCTTCATGGTGAGACCGTTTGATGTTCCAACGTATCTCGTCTACGGAGTGGCGGACGTGGGGTTTTGTGGCACAGACGTGCTCCTTGAGAAGGAAACAAACCTCATACAGCCGTTTTTCATCCCAACGAACGTGAGCAGGATGGTGCTGGCAGGGCCGAGAGGAAAGAAGATTCCAGAGGGAGAAAAGAGAATAGCCACCAAGTTTCCAAACATCACAAGAAGGTACTGCGAATCCAAGGGTTGGCACTGCAAGATCATACCGTTGAAGGGATCCGTGGAACTTGCACCAATAGCCGGGCTTTCCGATCTCATCGTCGATATCACAGAAACAGGAAGAACTCTCCGGGAGAACGATCTTGAAGTCCTCGATGAGATATTCGTCATAAGAACCCACGTTGTGGTGAATCCCGTGAGTTACAGAACGAAAAGAGAAGAGGTAATCTCCTTTCTGGAAAAACTCCAGGAGGTGATGAAAGATGATAATCATGAGAAATCCAGCCGATGAGGACGTTCTGAAACTCCTTGAAAGAAGAATGAAGGCCGCCTCAAAAGTGGAAGAGGCTGTCAAGGAGATCATCAAAAGGGTAAAAAGTGAGGGGGACAGGGCTCTTGAAGAGTATCTGAAGCGCTTTGAAAAATACCCCCTGAGTGTGAAAGATCTTCTTGTTTCGGAAGAAGAAATAGCACAAGCGAGCGTAGAGAGGGATTTCATCGAAACCGTGAAAGTCGTGATAGAGGATCTAAAAGAGTTCCATCAGAGGCAGAAAGAGACTTCCTTTTTCTTCACAACCGATGGTGGAAGTTTTCTTGGTGAGATGGTGGTCCCTCTTGAGAGCGTTGGAATATACGTTCCTGGAGGAAAAGTTCCGTACTTTTCCACCCTTCTCATGTGTGCCGTTCCAGCCATCGTGGCAGGCGTTGAAAGGATCGTCGTCACCACTCCACCCGATGAGAACGGAAAAGTATCCCCCTACATTCTGAAGGTGTGTGAAATGCTTGGTCTGAAAGAGATCTACAAGATGGGAGGAGCACATGCGATTGCCGCTCTCTCCTACGGAACAGAGACGGTGAGACCTGTTGACAAGATCGTGGGACCGGGTGGAGTTTTTGTTACCCTCGCAAAGAAACTCGTTTACGGAGACGTGGGGATCGATTCCATAGCGGGACCAAGTGAGATCACGATAATCACGGACGGAAGCGTTCCTTTGGACTTTGTGGCGGCGGATTTCCTGTCTCAGGCAGAACACGATGAAAACGCCATGAGCGTGGTCATAACGACCTCGAAAGAAGTTTTCGAGAAACTTCCGGAGGTCATAGAAGAACATCTTCGATCTCTTCCCGATGAGAGACGGAAAACCGCTGAGATATCCACGAGCAACTTCGGAACCATCATACTCATTGAGAATCTGAAGAGGGCCTTTGAGATCTCCAATCTCATTGCCCCCGAACACCTGGAAATACTCGTGGAAAAACCCTTCGAAGTTCTGGGTTATGTAAAGAACGCAGGTTCCGTGTTCCTTGGAAAATACACCTGCGAATCCGTGGGAGACTACGGTGTGGGGCCGAACCATGTGCTTCCCACGTTCAGATCCGCAAGGTTCTCCTCTGGACTCAGGGTTTCTGATTTCACAAAGAAGATCTTCATCACCCACTTTTCTGAAGAAGACTTCAAAAAGAAAGGTGTGCTCTACTCCAAAATGGCACGATGGGAAGGCTTTGAGGCGCACGCGAGGGCCGTGGACGTGAGGAGGGAGTCGCTGTGAATCCCGTTGATCTGATCATAAGGAGGGCTTACCCGTACGAAACAGAGAAGAGAGACAGGATCTACCTCGCCCTGAACGAAAATCCATTCCCTTTTCCGGAAGAACTCACAAAGGAAGTCTTCAGAAGACTTGACGGCGACAAGATGAGAATATACTACGACTCTCCGGACAAAGAACTCATCGAAAAGATCCTTGAATATCTCGACACCGATTTTTTGAGAGAGAATAACGTGTCGATCGGAAACGGTGCTGACGAGATCATATACGTGATGATGATCATGTTCGATCGAGCAGTTTTCTTCCCCCCCACCTACAGTTGCTATAGGATCTTCGCGAAGGCGGTTGGTGCAAAGTACCTCGAGGTTCCTCTCACAAAGGATCTGAAAATACCCGAAATCGAAGTTGGAGAAGGAGACGTTGTCTTCATCCCAAATCCCAACAACCCGACGGGTCATATCTTCGAAAAAGAGGAGATCAAAAAAATCCTGAAAAAAGGGGCGTTCGTTGCTTTGGACGAAGCCTACTACGAATTCCACGGAGAAAGCTACATCGATCTTTTGAAAGAGTACGAAAATCTTGCCATCATCAGGACATTTTCCAAGGCGTTTTCTCTCGCTGCTCAGAGAATCGGATACGTCATCTCCTCTGAAAAGTTCATCGACGCGTACAACAGAGTGAGACTGCCGTTCAACGTGAGTTACGTTTCTCAGACTTTTGCCAAGGTGGCACTGGAACACATCGGTATTTTCAAAGAGCGGATAGAATACATCGTCTCGGAGAGAGAGAGAATGAAAAAAGCACTGAAGGAGCTGAACTACTCCATTTCCGACTCGCGTGGAAACTTCGTTTTCATCTTCATGGACAAAAGAGAACGGGACAGACTGGTAGAGCAACTTCGATGGAAGAACATAGCAGTTCGAAGTTTCAGAGAAGGTGTTAGAATCACTATCGGAAAAAGAGAAGAGAACGAAACCATTCTGAAGGAACTGGAGGTGTTCAGATGACGGTGGAAAGGATAGAAAACGGCGTTATCGTTCAAAGAAACACGAAGGAGATAGAGATTTCCATAACACTGGACACGGTTCACGGAAAACTCGAAGGAAGCACCGGTGTGAACTTCTTCGATCATCTCCTGAACACTTTCTGTCACTACTCGGGACTGGGCCTCAGGGTAAGCACCTGTGAGAGCAAAGATGGTATCCTTCACCATCTGATAGAGGACTTTGGAATCTCCCTGGGACAGGCGTTCAGGGAGCTCTTCGACTACACGAAGGTGAGAAGGTTCGGTGAGGCCACCGTTCCTATGAACGAGGCGCTCATCGGATGCTATGTGGATCTTTCTGGAAGGCCTTTCTTTCAGAAGAATTTCGAATTCTCCGTGGAGAATATAGAGGACATGCCAGTTGAAGGTTTCGAAGAGTTCATGAACGGCTTTGTCAACCACGCAAGGATTACCGTTCACTTCTTCAAGTTCTTTGGAAAGAACGACCACCACATCTCTGAATCTGCCATGAAGTCCTTCGGGCTTGCAATCGCCCGTGCACTGGAAAGATCGGACACCAAAACCACCAAGGGAGTGATAGATTGAGGGTCGGAATAATAGCCGTTGGTCCTGGCAACATCATGAACCTCTACCGTGGAGTGAAAAGAGCGGCCGAGGGCCTTGAAAACGTCTCCATAGTTCTGGTAGAAAACCCTCAGAAAGACCTGTATGATCTTCTTTTCATTCCCGGTGTGGGACACTTCGGTGAGGGAATGAAAAGACTGAAAGAAAGTGGCCTGATCGACTTCATAGAAGAACACGTGGAAAGCGGAAAGTACGTTGTCGGAGTTTGTCTTGGAATGCAGCTTCTGTTCGAAGAAAGCGAAGAGGCACCGGGCGTGAAAGGTCTTTCCCTGATAGAAGGAAACGTTGTGAAGTTGAAAAGCAAAAGGCTTCCCCACATGGGATGGAACGAGGTGATCTTCAAGGATACCTTCCCGAGCGGATATTATTACTTCGTTCACACTTACAGGGTCGTGTGTGAAGAGGACTGCGTTTTGGGAACGACAGAGTACGATGGGGAGATCTTCCCCTCATCCGTCAGAAAAGGAAGGATACTCGGTTTTCAGTTCCACCCAGAAAAGAGTTCGAAGGTAGGAAAAAAACTCCTCAGGAAGGTGATTGAATGCTCGTTATCCCTGCCATAGATCTGTACAGAAAAAAAGTCGTGAGGATGGTCAAGGGCAAAAAGGAAAACACGATATTCTATGAAAAAGATCCTTTCGAGCTGGTAAAAAAACTCGTCGAAGAAGGCTTTCCCCTCATCCACGTGGTGGATCTTTCAAGAGCCATAGAAGAAAGCGATGAAAACCTGGCGGTTCTGGAGAAACTCTCGTCTTACGCCGATCACATTCAAATCGGCGGTGGAATAAGGACACTGGAGTATGCAAAAAGACTCCTCGGAATGGGGTTCAGAAGACAGATCGTGAGCTCAAAGGTGCTGGAAGATCCCTCCTTCCTGAAGAGCTTAAAAGAAATCGGAGTGAGCCCAGTCTTCAGTCTCGACACAAGAGAAGGAAAGGTAGCGTTCAGGGGCTGGCTGGATGAAAAAGATATCGATCCTGTTTTTCTTGTGAACAAACTGAAGGAGTTTGGCCTTGAAGAGATCATCCATACAGAGATAGAAAAGGACGGCACCCTCGAAGAGCACGATTTTTCTCTGACAGAAAGGATCGCCCTGGGAACGGGTGTGAAGGTAATAGCAGCGGGTGGCATTTCTTCAGAGCGTTCCCTGAAGGAGGCCCTTGAGGTTCACAGAAGAACGAACGGTCTTTTGAAGGGTGTGATCGTGGGAAGGGCGTTTTTGGGAGGCACCCTCACAGTCGAGGTGATGAAAAGGTATGCTTGCCAAAAGAATAATAGCGTGTCTTGATGTGAAAGACGGTCGAGTGGTGAAGGGTACGAACTTTGAAAACCTCAGAGACAGTGGAGATCCCGTCGAACTCGGAAAGCTCTACTCCGAGATAGGAATAGACGAACTCGTTTTTCTGGACATCACCGCATCTGTGGAAAAGAGAAAAACGATGCTCGAACTGGTGGAGAAGGTAGCAGAACAGATCGACATCCCCTTCACCGTGGGTGGCGGAATACACGATTTCGAAACGGCATCGGAACTCATCCTCAGAGGCGCAGACAAAGTGAGTATCAACACCGCTGCGGTGGAAAAACCAGATCTCATCACCAGGATCGCCGAAACCTTTGGAAGTCAGGCGGTCGTTGTGGCGATAGATGCAAAGAGGGTGGACGGTGAATTTATCGTCTTCACCTACTCAGGGAAGAAAAACACCGGTATTCTCCTCTCGGACTGGGTTCACGAGGTGGAAAGGAGGGGAGCCGGAGAGATACTTCTCACCAGCATCGACAGAGACGGCACGAAAATGGGATACGACACGGAGATGATCAGATTCGTAAGACCGCTGACGAACCTTCCCATCATTGCCTCTGGTGGTGCAGGAAAGATGGAACACTTTCTTGAAGCGTTCCAAGCTGGAGCAGATGCTGCCCTCGCGGCATCTGTGTTTCATTTCAGAGAGATCGATGTGATGGAACTCAAAAGATTTCTCAAAGAAAAGGGTGTGAACGTGAGATTGGAGGGAATGTGATGGAGCTCTATCCCGTGGTGGTTCAGGAGAGAACAACCGGCGAGGTGTTGATGCTGGCCTACGCGAACAAAGAAGCACTGGAACTCACAAAGAAAACGGGATACGCTCACTTTTTCTCCAGAGAAAGACAAAAGATCTGGAAAAAGGGAGAAACCTCGGGAAACACCATGAAGGTTGTGGAAATAAGGAGAGACTGCGATGACGATGCGTACCTTTATATCGTCGACTTTCCAAAAGAAAAGGTGGCGTGTCACACGGGAAACAGATCTTGTTTCTTCAAGGTGGAACACAGATTCGAAGAAACAGGCTCTCCCACCTTCTGGCTCGAACTGTACAGGCTGGTGAGAAAAAGAAAAGAAGAGATGCCAGAGGGATCCTACACCGCAAAACTCTTTAAAGAAGGAAAGGGAAAGATCGCAAAAAAGTTCGGAGAAGAAGCAGTCGAGGTGATAACTGGCTATCTTCAAGACGACAGGGAAAATCTCGTCTGGGAGATAGCCGATATGATCTATCATCTCACAGTCCTCATGGTCGAGGCGGGGATCACCGTTCAGGATGTGATGAAGGAACTGGAAAAGAGAAGAAAGTGATCAGCCGAACTCTTCCGGAGGATCGGAAAGTCCAAACTCGTGCAAAATCGCCTTCACGATACGATCTGAGGCTTTTCCGTCCCCAAAAGGGTTCACCGCCCGTGCCATCTTCTGGTAGAGTTTTTCATCGGTGAGGAGTTGTTCTGTGATTTCGAATATCCCTTCTTCTTCTACACCACCGAGGACGGCAACACCTGCCTCTATGGCTTCGGGCCTTTCTGTCTCTCTTCGAAGTACGATGACCGGCTTTCCAAGGGCCGGGGCTTCTTCCTGTATTCCACCAGAATCTGTCATGATGAGATAGCACCTTGCCATCAGGTTATGCATGTCTATCACGTTCACCGGGTCGATCAAAAGCACCCTTTCCGTGTCTTCGAGGATTGGGAACACGATCTCCCTGACGGCGGGGTTCATGTGAACCAGATAGATCACCTTCACGTCGTCGAACCTCTCAACGATCCTCTTCACCGCCTTGCATATGTTTTTCAGGGGCTCTCCTATGTTTTCTCTTCTGTGTGAGGTAAGGAGAATGTACCTTGCGGAAGAGAAATCCTCATTTCTGAGAACAGGATTTTCAAAGACGTAATCGTTCTTCACGGTGTATCTGAGGGCATCGATCACCGTGTTTCCCGTCACGTAGATCTTTCCCATAACGTTTTCCTTCAAAAGATTCTCTCTGTTCCTCTTTGTGGGAGCAAAATGAAGGGTCGCGAGGACACCGGTGAGCCTTCTGTTGATCTCCTCCGGAAAAGGTGAGTACCTGTCGTTCGTTCTCAGTCCTGCTTCGACATGGCCAACAGGTATTCTGTGGTAGAAGGCTGCAAGCGCCCCAACGAACGTGGTCGTTGTGTCTCCCTGAACCAGAACGATATCGGGTTTTACTTTTTCGATCAGATTGTAGAGACCAGAAAGAGCGTTCACCGTTATATCGGAGAGGGTCTGCCTTTCTTTCATGATGTTCAGGTCGTAGTCTGGTTTTATGTTGAAGACCTCAAGCACCTGATCGAGCATCTCTCTGTGCTGGGCCGTCACACAGACCACGCTCTCCACGCTCGTTTCTTCCTCGAGTCTTTTCACCAGTGGGGCCATCTTTATTGCCTCGGGTCTTGTGCCGAAGATGCTGAGAACTCTGATCACATTCTACACCTCCTGTTAAAATTGTACACGAGGAGGTGAAACGATGAAAGCACTGATCCTGGCTGGGGGATCTGGAGAAAGATTCTGGCCGTTTTCCACACCGGAAACTCCAAAACAGTTCCTCAAACTCTTTGATGACAAAAGTCTCATAAGGTGGACCTTCGAGCGCGTTTTGAAAAGGCTCAACCCGAAAGACGTGATCGTTGTAACCCACAGAGATTACGTTGAAAGAACAAAGGAAGAACTTCCAGAACTTCCACCGGAGAACATCATCGCAGAACCACAGAAGAAAAACACCGCCCCTGCGTGCTTTGTTGGAACAAAACTTGCCGAAGATGATGAGCCTGTTCTGGTCCTGCCGGCAGATCACAGAATACCAGATGTGGAAGAATTCTGGAACACGGTTAAGAAAGCTCTCAATGCTCTGGAAAAGTACGGTGGTCTTTTCACGTTCGGTATCGTTCCGACAAGGCCAGAGACAGGTTACGGATACATAGAAGCTGGGGAAGAACTGGAAGATGGTGTGCACGAGGTTGTTCAGTTCAGGGAAAAGCCCGATCTTAATACTGCAAAGAGATTCCTGGAAAGTGGAAGATTCCTCTGGAACAGTGGGATGTTTCTCTGGAAGGCAAAAGAATTCATCGAGGAGGTAAAGGTTTGTGAGCCTGCCATATACGAACACCTGAAGGATGTGGATCCGAGGGATTTCGAAGCGATGAAGAAAGCCTACGAGAAAGTCCCGTCGATCAGTGTAGATTATGCGGTCATGGAAAGGTCAAGAAAGGTTCGCGTTGTGAAAGCAAATTTTGAGTGGTCCGACGTTGGGAACTGGTCTTCGGTGAGAGAGATAGAGGGTTACACAGAAGAATCAGAGAATGTGGTACTTGTGGACAGTGAACGTGTTTTTGTGAAGATACACGACAAACCAGTAGCCATCGTGGGACTTTCAGATGTGATCGTGATCGATTCTCCCAATGGGATACTGATCTGCAAAGAAGAACACGCACAGAAGGTGAGAGAAGTTGTCAGGAAGCTCTTTCGTACCTCCTGAGAAAGAGAAAGACGAAAAGAGAGACGATCATCGGAACCAGACCAAAGATTCTGTAAGTGTTGATGAGACCGAGGCTCTCTGCAAAAATTCCACCGATGGACGATCCAACGAACGGTCCTATTCCCATAGCGACCCAGAAGTATTTTTGTGCTCTGATTCTTGCAGGGCCGAACATACGAATGAGCGACATCATGGAGTAATAGATCACGATGTAGGTCCAGCCCTGAAGCAACTGAACCAGCAAAAGAGAAAACGGAGAATCTGCCATGGTCACGAGTAGATTTCTAAGGCCAACAACAAACACTCCCGACGAAAGCAAAACCCCCACACCGAATTTTCCCACGATCTCATCGGCCCAGAGAAGAAACGGTGTCTCTGTGATAGCCATCAAAGAGAGTGCCAGACTCGCAAGAGAAATGTCGTAACCTCTCTCTTCTATTAGAACGGGCAGAAAAACGAAGTTGAAATTGTTCACAGCTATACCAAAGATCACCACCGGAAGAAGTAACCAGAAGAAGACCGGCAGGGGCTTTCTGCTCCTGCTCTTTTCCTCATCTCCCAGCTCAACCTCATCTACCTTCTTCAGGGTGAAAAATGTGAGTATCATGAGCAAAGTGAAGACCATGAATATCATGACGTATCCAATCCTGATCAGGGCACTCATCAACAGTGCCGTGAAGGAAAAACCAAACGTTCCAAAGAGTCTGATCCTGCCGTAGTTCATCCTCGACTGGTGTGTGATGTCCACGATCACAGACTCTGCAAGAGGTGCCGTCGCTGAAAAGAAAAAGGCAAAAACCGCCATGAAGAGAAGTTTCACATAGAAATCTTCGAAAAGAAACAGCCCCCACAGAAGAAATCCAGCAAAGAAAACCACCTTCTTCAACCAGTTCACCCTTCCAGCAGCGGAGGCGATCTCGAAGTTCAAATGGTTTGCATAAAGAGAAGAGATGGGCATGATTGCCATCAAAAGACCGATCTGGGATTTTGTAAGTCCCTCACTTGCAAGAAATTGACTCAAAAGCGAATAAACCGCCATCGATCCGTACACGAGAAATTCTATCGACATGAGTCTGTATCTCACAGAATCCCTCCTTGCACAGGAAAGATTGTAGCATGATAATTCGCATTCAGAACCTTTCGATTCTGTGAGAAACAGTTGAAAGTATCTCCAGTTTGTAGTAGAATAAATTTAGACCAAATAGGTAGAAAATGGAGGTGAGAAGGTGCAGCACCTGAAAATCAAAATCTACACAACACCGACCTGTCCATACTGCAGAAAGGCGAAAGAATACTTCAGATCCCTGGGATTGAAATTCAAAGAGGTAGATGTGACGAAAAATCCAAAAGAGGCAGAACTAATGGTGAAAAAGACCGGACAGATGGGAGTTCCCGTGATCGAAATTGGAAACAAAATAGTCATCGGATTCGACAAAGCAAAGATCGACAGACTCCTTGGAATATCCTGAAGAAGCGGGGGCATCCCCGCTTCACTCTTTCAACATACCCCTCTTTACGATCTTCAGCATCACCTTCACTTCTTCAACGAGGTTTTGGGCATCCTTCTTCAACTGATCCGGCCTTCCCTGATAGGTTCTGATGTACATCTCTTCGAACCCCTTGAAGAACCACATTAGAAACTTCAGTGCCGTTTCCTCATTCACACCTTCTGCCAGTTTCAGCTCCTTCAGCTTCTCTCTCACAAAATTGAAAAATTTTCCCTGTGTCTTTTCAAGATCAGTGAGGATCCTTCTTCTCAGGTCCTCTTTTACACCAACGAGCGTCACCAGAAAGCTAGTTTCTTCAGGATGATTTATGGAATACTCAAGTTTTTTCTCCAACCACCTTTCCATGAAATCGAAGATATCTCTGTTTTTGTTCTTTCTCATGAAGTTTTCAAACTCTCTCTGAAGTTTTTCCACCACCTTACAGTAGGCTTGGTAGTAAAGTCCTTCTTTGTTCCTGAAGTAATGAAAGATCAATCCCTTAGCCACCCTGGCCTTCTCTGCTATCTCATCCGTTGTGGCTCTTTCGTACCCTTTTTTCCCAAACACTTCTATCGCCGCTTTCAATATCGCTTCTTTTTTCGTCAACACGATCCCTCCATCAAACAAGAATGTCTTTTCGTGAGAACGAAACGATCGAGACGATCAGAAGTGATGCATTCACCAACACAAAGAAAAGTCCAGAGTACTCCGGAAACCCGTGCCTTATGATATTTGAAGGATCTGTGTAAGAAAAAGGTGTGAAGTACTTCAGAAACTCCGCAGAATCTGTGAGTTTTGATATCATATTCAGTACATACAGAACGAAGGTTGTACCAAGACCAAACGAGAGAGCACTGTCTGATCTCAGGGTGCCCACAAGAAAAGAAATGTTCATGAGAGTGATGTGAAGGACAGTCTGACTGAGAGCGAACACGATGAATTTATCCATTTCAATGGGAGATGAACTGTAGACGTTCGCAAAGAAGAATAAACTCACAAACAAAAGTGCGTCGAAGATGAGAACATGAATCAATGACGAGAGAAATTTCGAAAAAACAACCTCAGATCTTGAGACCGGTTTTGAAAGCAGAAATTCAATGGTTTTCTCGCTTTCCTCTCTTGAGATACTTCTCACCCCGGTCAGAGATGCAAAAACTCCTCCAACGAGTGTCACATAGATACTGGAAACCATCGCAAGATAGTTCATGATGTTGGAAAAGTCCATATCCTCCAGTCCGAAAAGTTTCACAAAGGCCTTCGGCATGACTTTCATCCACTTGGTTATGAGTTCTGTTTCTTTTGCCATGCTTGGATAGAACGCAGCGTACATGAACTGAAGAAGTATCAAGACAATTGTCCATGCGAGTGTACTTTTTATGTATCTCTTCAAATCCCATCTGAGGACATTCATTTTTTCTCCCTCCCTGTAATAGGACATGAAGATCTCTTCAAGAGAAGGTTCCTCCACCCAGAAATCAGATGGTTTCAGCTCGTGAAGGATTTCAATGAGCCTTTCGGTTGGTCCAGAGAAGAGAAACTCAGCCATTCCATTTTCGAACTTCAAACGACTCACTTCAGGTAGCTTTTTCAACGCTTCAAGCTTTTTCCCTCTGACCCGCACTATCTTGTACTTTTCTTTTTTTAGACCTTCCACACTCTCCACCCTGAGTATCCTACCGTCCTTTATCATCGCAACCCGATCGCAGAGTCTTTCCACCTCACTCAGGATATGGGAAGAGAAGAAGATCGTAGTTCCCCTATCCTTTTCATTTTTCAAAATCTCAAAGAACATGTTCTGAACAATAGGGTCGAGCCCGTTCGTTGGCTCGTCCAGAATGAGAAGTTTTGGTCTGTGCATCAAGGCTTGAACAATTGCTACCTTCTTTTTGTTCCCCATGGAGAGTTCTCTGATACGTTTTTTCGTATCAAGAGAGAAAAGACTGCATAACTTCCTCACGTAGTTTTCATCCACCTTTTCGTAGAAATTCGAAGAATATCTGAGAAACTCTTCCACCGTTACCTCAGAATAAAAACTCACTTCTCCAGGGATGTAACCCACTTTCTTTCTGATTTCTTTGCCTTCTTTCAAAACGTCTTTCCCAAATATGCGTGCTCGACCGGAGGTTGGAAAGATCAAACCAAGGAGTAACCTTATCGTCGTGGTCTTCCCGGCACCGTTTGGTCCGATAAAACCGAAGATCTCTCCTTCTTCAACCGAAAACGTCACATCTTCAATACCACGAGATTTTCCGTAGTACTTGGTGAGATTTTCTGTTTCAATGACAGACATCGTTCACACCTCCTGACTGACTGGTCAGTCATATTGTATCATAAATTGACTGATGAGTCAATCTCAAGAGTGAAAATTGACCTGCTCTCAAAAACAGTGAAGGAGTGTTCAGTAAAACAAAAACTGCGGGTACATCCTGACCTCAGTAGCGGGCGCTATAACGACATCTTTTGCCATGTAGATATAGACTGACCAGAAGTACTCCTGTCCAGAAACCTCTATCATTGGAAGAGAAAAGAACGTCTTTTTTCCATCTTCTGTTGTTCCTTCGATCGTCAGCGCGTAAACATTCTCCACGAAATCAGGTTTGTTAGTCAAATCCCAGGGAATGGCTTTGCTGTTCAGTTCGTTCACAGAAACTACGTTGCAACTAGTGAGTGTGGAAGGTACCATGAAACCGCAGAGCAATATCATACTGCTATCCAGGACCGTATTTACTACTTCTGAATCGGTTTCATCGCTATCTGGAACGTAGATAACCTCTCTCAAATGATAGTAATCAACAGAACTAGTTTCCAGAATGTACATAGCCTGATCAATTAGCTCTTGTGCTTTCTGTTTAATTCCTTCTTGCACGATTATACCTACAACACCTGTACATCCAACAAGGACTATCAGAAAAGCCGTAACGGTGATCAACAAATTTTTTCGCACGGGAAACACCCCCCTGTTAGTTTGGTCAATTATAACATATCTTTTGTTTTTTGTTATCAAAGGAGTAGAATACAGTCACTCACATCCGAGGGGGGATTCTTATGCGTAGAATGATCATTCTGTCGTTTGTCTTTCTTTCCTAATTTTGAGAAGATGTTTTTTTGTCGCGGCATACATATCAACAGAGGAGGTGTGATTCGATTATGAAAAACATGCCGGTTTTCTGGAAGATTTTTCTCTCGATACTCCTGATCATAGTTGTTCTGGTAGGTGTTTCCACCTATTTTATCCTCGACAAAAGAGCACGCACCATGAAATCATCTGAAAACACCCTCCTGTCACAGGCTGTGAACAGTGCCGATATATTTTGGAATTTCATACGTGGCTATACGCAGCTTGCCAACCTGATTGCAAACAATGAAAACGTGAAGGGCGCTTTTGAAAATGTAAACAACGAAGAAGAGTGGATGATAAAGTTGTTCAGATCTGTTGTGAAGTCCTACCCTGACATTACTTTTGTTTACGCTGGGTATAGGGACAAAAGAATGTACCTCATACCAGAAACCGAACTCCCGGCAGGGTACGATCCAACTCAAAGACCATGGTACAGAAGCGCTGTTTCCAATCCTGATAGAGTGGTGATAACCGATCCATACGCAGATGCTGCCACCGGCCAGACAATAATAACCGTTGCCAAAGCCATTAAAACAGATGGCAACGTTGTCGGCGTGGTTGGAATCGACTTTGACATCTCAAAACTCTCCGAAACGATTTTTGCGAATTCAAAAAGACTCGGTTATGAAAGCGGTGTGATAAACGAGAGAGGAATAGTTGTTCTCCACTCAAATCCAGAGCTGGTTGGGCTCGATGTTTCTGGCACAGATTTCTACAAGAACTGGTTATCAAAAGGAGAACGTGGTGTTTCAAGGTTCAGGTATGAAAAATTCAGTTCGGATTATTTGATGGCGGGTTTCAGAAGACTCGAAAACGGCTGGATCTTTTTCAACATCGTATCTGAAAATATTCTGATGTCCAGTGTGAACAGAGATATTTTAACAACATCTGTTGTCGTTGCCGGAATCATCATAGTTGTTCTGATCCTTGCTATAACGATTTCAAGAAGATATATTGCCTATCCCATATCCCAGATGGCCAAAATTTCGGAAAAAATCGCGTCTGGAGATCTCACAGTCCAGATCGATTACAAAGGTCGTGATGAATTAGGAAAGTTGGCCAACTCTCTGAACCACATGGTGGGTGCTTTGAAGGGACTTGTAACTCAAATTCACGATGAAGCCAAACTCCTAAAGGACACTGCCTCACAAGTTGCGGCTGCATCTGAAGAAACAAGCGCAACTGTAGAAGAACTTTCTGCCCAAATAGACACGGTGAACTCCAACGTGAACAACGCTTCTGCTGCAATAGAAGAAATGACGAGCGGTGTGGAAGAAGTGGCAGCGAGTGCTCAGAACGTTGCCAACTCCTCTCAGCGCCTCAACGAAGAGGCAAGCAAAGTGAATGAGTTGATCAAAGAAGGACAGAAGGCCATTGAGAACATATCGAACATCATATCCCAGACCAGAGAAAAAGCCAACACAACCTCAAGTGTAGTTGACAGGCTCTCTGAAAGCGCGAAGAACATAGGTGAAATAGTCGAAACAATAAATTCCATAGCAGAACAGACGAATCTCCTTGCTCTGAACGCAGCAATAGAGGCAGCACGTGCAGGAGAAGCCGGAAGAGGTTTTGCGGTAGTTGCAGATGAAATCAGAAAACTTGCTGAAGAAAGTAGGAATGCCACCCAGAACATAACAGAGATACTCAAAGGTATAATGGATGAGAGTTTACAGGCAAAATCCGCAACAGATGAGACAGTGCAAATAGTTGAGCAGGCTTCTCAGCAGTCTGAGATTGTGAGCGAAAAGTTCAATATGATCCTCGAAAGTATCACCAACATGTCTCATATGATAGAAAGCCTTGCTGCCAGCGCTCAGGAGCAGAGTGCGGCTTCTGAGGAAATGAGTAGCGCAATGGACGGTGCCAGTAAGTCCATGCTGAACATCGTCGATCAAATGAACGAGGTAACAGAGTCTGTAAGGCAGCAAGCAGAAACTATAGTGAACATAGCAAAAACTGCCGAAAATCTCGATGAAATGGCCGAAAGACTCGTTGAATCTGTAAGCAGATTGAAGGTGGAATGAATCAAAAAGGGGGTCACCCCCTTTTTGATTCGACAAGTTCCGTCATGATAACAAAGCCTCCCTGAAGGTACTGCACTCCAATCATCAGTCCTCTTTCATTCAATGTGGCTCTGAAACACTCCTGACCGTTGAAGTAAACAACGCTATCTACACCGTACTCACCCTGCTCGTTTTGCCAGACAAAATCAATCTCCGAGATTTCCAGGATCACATCTTTTTCCAGAAGTTTTGGATGTATGTAGAAAGGACCAAAAGAAGGAACTCCCATTATCTCAGCGGGCATGGACATCCCGGAAGAATACTGAATGAGTCTGTAGATCAAAATACTTCCCTGTGCGTTCAAAAGTTCGTAGCTGACACTGCCTGCGGGAGTGATCATTTCATATGCAGAAACGTAAATGTTGTAGGTGTGGTTTTCCTGGGAAACAGGGGGAAAGCCTTCGATAGCTGGCCAGTCGATATAAAGCAGAACTGATGCCACCTTCGTGCTGATAGACCACGACCAGGCCAGGTTTGACCCACTCAGGAACAGGGTATTCTCCTGGAAGAAGGAGCGAAAGATCTGTTTGGGAAAAACAGGCAACAGCTATTACAAGGATGATCAGAACACCGGCCATCTTCATACTATCTCCCCCTTACCGTTATTTCTTTACGGTCAACTTCATGACAAACCACACCAGAAGAGAAAAAAACACCCCGAACATCGCCCCGTTCATGTCGATGATCACATCATAAAGAGAAGAACCCCTGTTATGGAAACTCTGATTGTACTCGTCCAGAACGGCTATCAGCGTAGGAAAAGAAACTCCCATCAATATAGAAAACACGTACTTTTCGATGTAGGAGTAACTGAGCACAAAAGAAAGCACACCCATGATGAAGTACAAACCAAAATGGGCAAACTTTCTCACAAGATCCTCTCCAGAGGGTTTCTTTTCGGGGAACCACTATCTTTCAAGGAAATTTCTCAAATTCCTGTACCATTCCGTTTGAGTGAAATCCAAAGCGTTGTCCAGTCTTTTGAGAATCAAATAAACGCTTCTGGATTGCCTTCCAGAAACATCGGGAGACTGAGAAGAAAAGTAAAAAACCAGTCCTACCCAGATCGAAATCAAAAGGAACGGAAGGATCTTTCTCACACTACCACCTCGTATGAGATTTTATCATCGCTTTCCATCTTTGATAAATAAATGTTAAAATATTGTTGTCTTCAAAAACATCGAAGGAGGTGTCCCTCGTGGACTTTCCTCGCTGTAAAACCGTGAAAAAATCCCTTCCCATTTTCCTTGAAGGAGGAAGTGAAGGGGTTCTCTTCATCCACGGTTTCACGGGCTCTCCCCACGATTTTGAATACATGGCAAAAGAGGTGAACAGAGCAGGTTTCACGGTTTCCGTACCGAGGCTTCCAGGGCACGGAACGTGCGGTGAGGACTTTCTCATATCGACCGCAAAGGACTGGTTAAGACGGGCGTTCGATGCGTATTACGATCTTAGTGCGATCTGCGAGAGGGTACACGTCGTGGGGCTTTCGATGGGTGGTGTGATCGCTCTGATCCTTGCTTCTCAGATGAGCCCTCCAAAACTGGTCACACTTGCTGCTGCAACACATGTTTTTGACAAAAAGATAGCCCTCACACCCCTTCTGAAATTCTTTTCAAAGAAGATGCCAAGGGAAAACACAGAAAAATACGACGATCCAGATATCGAGTACTTAAGGAAAGAATACTGGTCCTACAACTGGCCAAAACAGGCAGCAGAACTCTACAAACTCATGAAACTTGCAAGAAAAAGTGTTGCAAAGATCACATCCGATACGCTCGTTGTTGCAGCAAGAAACGACAATATGGTTCCCATGAAGGCGGCTGAATTTATCTACAACAACATCAGATCAGAAAAAAGAAAACTCCTCGTTTTTGAAAGGTCCGGTCATGTTCTGAGCAACGATGTGGAAAAAGAGGATGTTACAAAGGCAGTCATAAACTGGCTGAAGGGGGAATGATGATGGCTGTGTTTTTCATTCTCATCCTCATGGTTCTTCTCAACGCGGACCAGATGGTGATGTCTCCAAACATCGGTGCAATAGAAAAAGAGTTTGGCATCACCGATGCACAGATAGGACTTGTTGCATCTTCATTCACGATAATAGGTGCTCTTGTGAGTCTTGTGTGGGGGTATCTAGCAGACAAATACAGCAGAAAAAACCTTCTCATATACTCCATACTCGTCGGAGAGATTCCGTGTCTCATGAGCGCTTTTTCTGGTTCTTACGGAGAGTTGTTTTTCTGGAAAGCGCTCACAGGGATAGGTGTTGGAGCATCCTTTCCCATAGTGTATTCCATGATCGGAGACATGTTCGACGAGGTGAAAAGAGGAAAGGTCGTAGCACTCATATCCTCTGCCATCTCCATAGGAAGTGTACTTGGCATGATTGTTGGAGGTTTTTTGGGACCAAAGTATGGCTGGAGAGTTCCGTTTATCGCAGTTTCTGTTCCCAACATCGTTCTTGCTATCTTATCCATTTTCATTCTGAAAGAGCCAAAAAGAGGTGCCTTTGAGAAGGGAATTGGAGAACTTGTTCAGTCTGGATACACTTATCCAAAAGCACCAAAGATCTCCGATTATGCGAAACTCGTAAAAGTGAAGACGAACCTTCTTCTCTTCCTTCAAGGAATAGCCGGAACCATTCCCTGGGGTGCCATTCCGTACTTTCTGGTGGAATTCTTCAGAAGAGAAAGAGCCCTCTCCGTTGAAACCGCAACACTTGTTTTTCTGGTGTTTGGTCTTGGAAACATCGTTGGGATCATCCTGGGGGGTATGTGGGGAGCTAACCTGTACGCAAGGGCGAAACCTTCACTTCCTTTGTTCTGTTCAGTAACAACCGCTCTTGGTGTTCTTTTCACTGTGTTCACCCTGGACTACACTGGAAATCTTGCAGTTCTGATGATTCTTGGATTTGTTGCCTCTTTCACGGCAAGTCTTACGGGCCCAAACGTGAAGTTTATGCTTTTGAACGTGAACGAACCACAGGACAGAGGAAGGATTTTTTCCATATTCAACCTCACAGATTCGTTGGGAACGGGCTTTGGAAAGTTCGCAGGTGGTATGATGTCTGTTGCCCTTGGCTCCCTTGGGACTGCTTTGAAGACCTCCGCTTATTTCTGGCTCATCTGTGCCGTTTTGCTCTTTGCTCTGGTGTTTTATTTCTCGAAGGATGTGGAAAGACTCCAGAAAGCTATGATGGAACTTGCCAGAGCTTCTTCAACATCACAAAGCCCTCAACAGCTGTGAGAAAGCCGAGAAGACGCTGAAGGATCACAAAAACTACTATCATAAAGATCATGAACACCTGAGAACTCGACGTGAATCTGAGAAAGTATGTTCAAAAACGATCATCCCGGTGGCTCCAGCGAGCGTGAAAAAACAGTTCCATCGGCATCAGAAAATCGTAGAGAAACACTCTTCGAGTGTGGAAAGAAAAATCGAATTAACGATGCGAGGAGGAATTGTATGCCACTGAGGGTCATCATAGCCGGGCTACTCTATTCTACTATCTTTGGATTTTCTTTTCTGTTCACAAAGAACGCACTCGATCATGTCTCGCCTTTAACGTTTCTTTCTCTTCGTTTTATCGTGGCTTTTCTAAGTTATCTCTTTTTAATGTCTTTTGGCTTCATAAGGCTTCAAAGAAAACCTTACTGGAAACTGTGGAAACTTGTTCTGTTTCAGCCTGTGCTTTACTTTCTGTTTGAAACCTACGGTGTTCAGAGAATAAATTCCTCGGAAGCCGGAATGATCATCGCTCTGATTCCAGTCGTTGTGAACGTACTTGCGATCTTCCTTCTGAAAGAAAAAGGAGATCTGCCTCACTACCTTCTGGTTGGCCTTGGTTTTTTTGGTGTTTCCTTGATCGTTGGGTTCAACATCACACCTGGAAACGTTTCTGGAAAGATCTTTATGTTACTCGCAGTTCTTTCCGGTGCAATGTACAGTGTTCTATCAAGAAAGCTCTCAAAAGAGTTCACACCGAACGAGATCACCTTTTTCATGATGATGACAGGTGCAATCTTTTTTACGATATTCAGCGTTGTAACAGGAGATTTCAAACCTGTTTTTAACTTCCATGTGATAACAGGTGCTTTGTATCTTGGTGTGCTCTCATCAACACTCGCCTTCTTTCTTCTCAACTACGCTATAAAGAGAGTTTCTCCCATAATCACCACACTCTTTTCCAACTTCACAACCGTGGTCTCTGTGATGGCGGGTGTTTTGTTCAGAGGAGAAAGGGTGGGAATCCAGCAATTGCTGGGAATGTTGCTGATTATAGTCTCTATACTCGTTTCAACAGTCCGCAGGAAAAAGGCATCATCCGATGAGGGAAAATGAACTTCTGATCCCGGAAGTAACTTCTGGTACCAGAAGTGATAAAATAAACCAGAGAGGGGGGATTCTTTGCTTTTTTCTCTCACACCAAAGGTCAGAAAGGAAGACCTGTTCGACAGAGAAAGAGAACTCAAAGAACTTGAAAAGCTCGTCGAAACCTACCCACTCGTTGTGGTAACAGGTTTGAGGCGAGTGGGAAAGTCCTCCCTCGTGAAGGTTTTTTTGAACGAAAAAAAACTTCCACATATAACGATAGATGGAAGAAAACTTTACGAGAGTTCTGGTGGTAACATTACCTCTTTACACCTTTCAAGATTTCTCGCAGAGGAACTCTCCAGGATCTCCCGATCTCAGAAACTTCTGAATCTTCTGAAAAGAGTCCGCGGGATTTCCATCAGCGGGACCTCTCTTCAGATAAATCCAAAAGAGTTCAGCCTTTCGGATCTGCTAGAAAAGCTCGATGAGATTTCGAAAAAAAGAAAAACAAAAACGGTGATCTTCTTTGATGAAGCTCAGTATTTCAGGTATTACGGTTCGCGTGGAGGGAAAGATATACTGGCACTCTTCGCTTATTGTTACGATAGTCTGGAAAGAGTACGTTTCATAGTGACAGGATCCGAGGTTGGTGTACTCCACGATTTTCTGAAACTCGACAGCTACGACTCTCCGTTACACGGAAGAGGAATCGGTTTTCTCACCGTTAGGCCTTTTTCTTTCGAGCAATCCGTGGATTTTCTCATAGAGGGTTTCAAAGAATTAGAAGAAAAAATAAACTTCGATCCAGAAGAAGTGGTGGGGGAAATAGATGGAATCGTTGGGTATCTGGTTTTATTCGGCATAAAGTATTTGGAGAAGAAAAACAAAGATGAAGCCATAAAGGAAGTTTTTCATACTGTGAAGGCTCTTTTTGAAAAAGAACTCGATGAACTGAAGCGAAGAAGTGAGAGATATCCGTTCGTTTTAAGACAGATTGCGAAGGGAATAAACACCTGGTCAGCGTTGAAAAACATCTTCCATGCAAAGGGCGACTTTATCAGCGATTCTCGTCTCTACTCTATTCTTGAGACTCTGGAAAAGATGGCCTTTGTGGAAAAAACGCAGAATGGTTACACGATAGTGGACCCAGTTTTCAAGAAGATTCTGACAGAGTAGGTCGTATATTGAACTTTTTGAAGGGGGTGATTGATTATGGGATCAATTGTCCCTAATTTCCCCTCTTCAGCGAAAAGAATCATCGTTTTCGTTCCTCACGCCGACTATCTCAATTACCTCCTTCATAAGTTCCAGGAAGTTTTTAAACACGACGTAGAGATTTCTTTCTCAGAAGACAACATCTCTTTCGAAATGAAATTCGATGAATTCATTGATCTTGCCCTTTCCTCAGAAGAATTTACAGAACTAGAAAAACAAAGAATAATGATACTCCCTCTAGAACTGGATGAAACGATCTCGTTGCGCTCTTTGAAAAAGATGCGAACATTCCAATATTGGCTTGATCTGAGAAAAGCTGACATTCTGAGATTTGTCCTGGAAAACGAATCTCTTGTGACCTACTTCCAACCTATTGTAAACACCTCAACTGGTGAAATATATAGCTACGAGTGTCTTTCTAGGGGGGTGGATTAGAATGGACAAGTGGTACCATCTGTTCGTCTGGTTGAACTGGCAAAAAGACTGGATGTACTTCTCGAATTGAGCGAACTTGCTATTGAAAAAGCTCTAGAAAACTCTCTCCCAGTGTCCTCCTCGATCCAGATTTCCTTTACAGAAGAATAGCAGATAAACTGGAATTAGAAAGCGAAATGGAGCATCTGGAGACTTCCGTTGTTGAACATTTGAAAAAGAAAAGATTCAAGATAGTCATAGACGATTTTGGCACTGGTTTTTCCTCTTTGAAAAGATTAGCAGAATTGAGGCCGGATATTATAAAAATCGATATGAGTCTTATCGGAAACGTTCATAAAGACTGGCTGAAACGTCATATGATCGAGGCACTGTTCTCCGCTGCCAGCAAATCTGGTATACAGGTGATAGCAGAAGGTGTTGAAACAACCGAAGAGTACGAAACTTTGCAAAAGATTGGTATCGAGTTGATGTAGGGATTTCTTTTTGCAAGGCCAGGACCAGATCCTGTACAGAACATTAATTTACCCGTCTGAACCTTCTCCCCCGAAAAATATTTTGCTTTTGTTTCGAAAAGTGATACAATAGGTAACGATATGGTGTATCTCGCATACTGAGATGAAAGGGGGAGAAGGATGTCGAAAAAGAGCCTTTACGAAATGGCAGTTGAACAGTTCAACCGTGCTGCTTCCCTCATGGATCTAGAACCAGACATTGCAGAGGTTTTGAGAAGGCCAAAACGAGTCCTGATCGTCGAGTTTCCTGTGAGGATGGACGATGGCCACATTGAGGTCTTTACCGGATATCGAGTGCAGCACAACATCGCACGGGGTCCGGCAAAAGGCGGTATTAGATACCATCCCGACACCAATCTAGACGAAGTTAAAGCTCTGGCGTTCTGGATGACCTGGAAAACGGCCGTGATGAACCTTCCATTTGGAGGTGGAAAAGGGGGCGTTAGGGTAGATCCGAAGAAACTTTCAAGAGGCGAACTAGAGAGACTCTCAAGAAGGTACTTCTCCGAGATTCAGATCATCATAGGACCGCACAACGACATTCCCGCACCAGACGTGAACACGAATGCAGATGTGATGGCCTGGTACATGGACACCTACAGTATGAACGTTGGCTACACCGCCCTTGGTGTGGTTACAGGAAAACCTGTGGATCTTGGGGGTTCAAAAGGTCGTGAAGAGGCAACAGGACGTGGCGTGAAGGTTTGTGCGGGACTTTCAATGGATGTTATGGGAATAGATCCAAAGAAAGCCACCGTTGCTGTTCAGGGTTTTGGAAACGTTGGACAGTACGCTGCTCTCCTGATATCTCAAGAACTTGGCTCAAAAGTCGTCGCGGTGAGTGACAGCAAAGGTGGTGTTTACAATCCAGAAGGGTTTGACGTGGAAGAGTTGATCAGGTACAAACTCGAGGAAGGCACCGTTTCCACCTATCCAAAGGGTGAGAAGATCTCAAACGAAGAACTTCTGGAGTTGGACGTTGATGTTCTCGTTCCTGCAGCCCTGGAGAACGCCATTCATGAAGGAAACGCAGAGAAGATAAAAGCAAAAATCGTGGTGGAGGGAGCAAACGGGCCCACAACACCTGAGGCCGATGAAATTCTGAACAGACGAGGAGTTCTCGTTGTTCCGGATATCCTTGCAAACGCCGGTGGTGTTACCGTTTCCTACTTCGAGTGGGTCCAGGACCTTCAGGAGTTCTTCTGGGATCTTGATCAGATAAGAACCGCACTGGAAAAGATGATGAAAGAGGCTTTCAGTGAGGTCATGAAAACAAAGAACAAGTACAGCACCGACATGAGAACAGCGGCTTACATTCTCGCCATAGACAGAGTGGCCTACGCCACGAGGAAGAGGGGAATCTATCCGTGAAAAAAGCCCCACCGAACGGTGGGGCTTTAAAATTCAGCCCAGGGATATTCTTTCTTTGCGAGTTCATCAACCGCCTGAAGAAGTGCTACTCCTGCCTCAGTCAGAGCATTTTCCGAGATGAACCTGGATATCCTGGCAAGGTTCAACGCATCGTCGAAGGTTTCCGGATCAACTCCGACTTCTTCTTCCACCGCCTTCCAGCTTTCCGGGTTTATCCTGATCCTCTTTTCTCTCATCTGAAGACCACCGTGCGTTCTTATAGCCTGAAGAAGTCTTATCACAAGGGGTGTGACAGGAGCTTCTACGTCATCAGAAGCGGCTGACAGAGCTCTCTTCATAAGCTGACCAGCGTCTGTAAGCGTGACAAGACCGGTGGGCAGAATCTCCACCAGATTCTTCGCTTCAAGGCTGTCGAGTGCGATCCTTTCTTCCTCGGACAGATCGAGATCCTCAACGAATATGCCCGCTTTGTAAGGTACCTTCCTGAGGACTTTCATCTCCACATTCGTTATGAGGGGTTTTCTTTCCACCTCCACAGAAAGTCTCGCGTAGAGAAGGCCAGAAGACGTTGGTGCAGCGTCGCTGACGAGTCCTTCCTTTTTTGCCTGTTCGTACCATTCCACGTTCGGCGCGGCGAATTCTTTTCTCGTCATGGTTATGGATTTTACACCGGTGGCGGAAATGCTCCTCAGTTTCCTTTTCTGATCCTCGAGTACCTCTTCACCGTAACTGGTTAACTCGTACACGAGCGTTCTTCTTGCACCGTCTCTGTATTCTCTGGATCTCAAAAGACCAAAGCCCTCCAGGTTGTAAAGTGCAAGTTTCACCGTGAGATCTTTTCTTTTCCATTCCCAGTCCACTTCTTCCTCTATCTGTTTTGGTTCCGGGAACACGTCCCTGTCTTGCTCGTTCCTTTTCCAGAGCTTCTCGATCAACATCAGCAGTCGTGCTTCATCTTCGGATATCTGGAACGCTGGAGTCATCAGATAGGGTCCTTTTCTGTATATCTTCCAGGCAAGATAGAGGTGTTCTGCCATCGGATGAAGGCTTCCCGTCCAGTCAATGAGTCCTCTTTCCAGAAGAACGTTTTTCTCGAAATCGCTCAATTCTTTTCCTTCGCAGGCTTTTGCAACTGTGTCCAGAACGAGTTCATCGAGGATCACTTCATCTGTCACAACGAGTCCTTTCCTGAGAGCAGCTCTGATCTGCTGCCCGAGCCCGGTGAGAGCGTATACATCAGATTTTGGAACGGAAAAAGCGATCATCCTCATCGATTCAAGTTGAAAGAGTTCGTTTTCGCCCACTGGAAGTTTACTCGACTCACCAGGTCCCTCCACCATTTTTCTCAAATATTCCGCTACTTGCGAATTCACCACGATCCTCGGTTGGGAAGCGTTGTAGATCTCATCTAGCGTATAAGCGTGAGGTGTAAGGGTTCCTTCCTTCACAAATCCCCGCTCTTCCAGAGCCTCGGCAATCTCTCCCTTCACCCTCGACTGGGCAAGTTTGGAGTATCTGATCATGGAGATCACTTCAGATCCGATCCATCTGAACGAGTCGTCCCATTCCTCTGGATCTTTCAGAACGCCTTCTTTGATCATGTTCGTGAGGAGTTCCCCGAGGATGTTTCCTGAGAACGTCAGATCGTACATCTTAACACCAACGGGTTTGACCAGGCCGGCAAGTTCAAGATGCCACAGCGTTCCTCTATCGAAAGCTTCCCAGTCACTCACACTGAACTCCTCTCCCTTTTCGTAGAGCCTCTTTAGAACGACGGCGTGTCTCTTTGTTATGACCATCCCTGCCGCCTCCTTTCCGTTGTGACATTGTGGGTCTTTTCTAATAAATATTTTATCACTTAAGATTGATGAAAACCGGAAAGGAGGGAAATCCGTTCGGGCTGAAACTGAAAGCGACGTAGAAGGCTGGATTCATCGAAGAGGAGAGAAACACCCCGGCAGTTAGATAGAATTTGAAGCCCTTCGTGTAGGTCTCCACAAAGATGTGATCGTAAAGAGCGTTGACTCTCTGGCCTCCATTCAGTTCAAGAGATGTTATACCGATCGTGTTTCCGGTGTTTTTCACAAGGACAAGTCCGTTGAAGAGTTCTGCACGATCTTCAAAGAGTGTCTGTGCCAGCGATATATCATAGTTTAAAGTGTCCAGATCTGCCAGCTGAAGGTTAAATCTCACAGAAAGACTGCTTTCTTTCCCCAGGGCGATTTTCAGCTCGTTGAAAGAGTAAAGGCTGTCCAGTGTAAAGAGATTTTCGATATCTTCCGAGCTGAACGTAAGGTAAGTCCTCAGAGAAACTGGAAGATCAAAAAGATACGTTTTTAACCCAAGACCAGCTCCTACGTTCTTTGATTTCACGTTTGGAATGACGTCCAGCGGGTTTGAAACACCAGAGCCGATCGAGTCAAAACTCATTCCCAGACCAAGTTCCAGTTCAGAAGATGGAGAAAGCATCAACTTTCCAGCGTTTACAGAGAGTCCAAGGCTGTAGATTCCGTGTGGATAGACATAACTTCCATAGGCCGTGAAAGAATCCTTCACCATAGAAAATCCGACGTACTTGCTGAATCCGTCTTTCGAGTTCACGTTCGGCATGAGAAAGAACTGAACATCGTTTTCCACGCTGGAAAAACCGAGAAGAAAAGAAAAGTTGTGAACCACTTCTTTCTCTCTCACTTCTGGTAAGTACAGAGACACGTGTAGAACGGGCCTGAGAAATTTCTTTATCCTGAACGAAGTTTCGTCAGAGGCGGTAAAGATAGTCTCTTCCTTTGAAAAGTGATAATCTTCTTTGCTTGTTTTCAGGGGTTTCATTTTCAGGCTCTTTCTGTACACACCCATTCCACCTGTTTTTCCATACGGGACATAGCTGATGTAGTAAAGAGTGTCACCTTCAACCAGGAAATCACTGAGAAGAGTTTTCTCTGCCAGAGAATACAGCCTTTTTTCCTTCAGATCGTAGTAGCACGGTATAGTATAGTCACCTTTTACCTGAACGAAGATCACACCGTCTCTCCAGAAGCGAACGTACGGTCCCTTCATCTCCGGTGTGTTGATTTTTGAAACTTCCCTTTTTGTTTTTCTGTCCAGAACGATGATTTTGTTGTCGAGCGTCAAAAGTGCGATGTAGTCTTCAGAGGCGTCCATGTACCTGATGAACCCATCGAACACGTACTCAAACTGTGGTCCTTTTATTCTGCTTTTCATCGATTCTGTATCGTAGAAAGAAAGATAAACTCTGCCATTTTGAACGGCAAAAGCGCTTATGTTTCCTTTTTCGATGATCTTTTTCTCTGTCACATTCCAGAGAACGTTTTCGTATCGATCAAAAGAACGTTCTTTGCAGAGGGCGTAGATCCTTCCATCGTCGTACTTCACATCGATTGCGTTTTCCAGAGGTATCTCCTTTGCTTTCTTTCCATCAAAATCGATGAACCTGAGCGATTCTTTTTTCATTCCCGTATAAGAGGTGAAAGAACCGTACTCTTCACTCAAAACCACAAGGTTGTTTTCGAAGAGGTCAAGTTTGTAAAGCCTTGTGTTCTCTGCTGTGTGAATCAGATCTCCCTGATCGTAGCTGAGATCTGTGAGGGAGAAGATCCAGTCCGTGTAAATCTCGTTCAAACTCTTTCCGAAAACCTTTCTATAGGCATCACCACTTGCTATCTTTGACGACTCACGGAAGAACTCCTTCACCTTTTCAAGGCCATATGTTTCTACAAGGTACTCGTAAAACCCCCCGGTGAAGTTGTAGTAGAGAAGATCTCTCCGATAGTCGTCTTCTGGTACTATCTCACTGTAAGAAGGAGAGGGAAAACTCGAAAGGGAGTAATAAAACAATCCATCCGAATAGAAAGGGTTGTTCAGTCTTCCGGAAGAGGGAGAAAAATAGCTCTCGTTGAAAAGAGTAACTCCTTCGATCAACCCACTGAAAAGTTGTGGATAAAGGGGAAGTCCTGTGAGCTCTGTGAGAGTTTTCTCCAGATCACCCTGGTAGGTGAGATGGCACATGTGCGAGAACTCGTGGATCAGAACGTAGGTGTACCAGTCTTCGAGCGGAAGTTGAAAGTGCTTCCAGCCCTCTGGTGGCCACGGGTAGATCACGATCGTTCTGTGAAAAAACGGCATCGTGTAGCCGTTGGAGACTGTGCCCCTGTCTTTGAGAACGATCGTTATCCGCCCGGGATCGTTCCCGACGAGTTCTATCACTTTCGGTCTTATCGTCTCAAAGATATTTCCAACAAGAACGGCATTCTCGTAGTATCCTTTCGGATAGACGATGTCGGCGTGTTCAAAGTGAAGAACACCCGCAAAAGATGAAACAACAAGCACAAAGGCCATCAGAAAAAACGTTCTTTTGATCATTTTTGTTCCCCCAGGTGCGTTCATCAGTTCGATTCTAGCACCTTTCTGACCCAGTCTGAAACTACCCTTTCGAGATCTCTTCCCCCATCGTAATACACAGCAAGTTCCATCAGAACCTTTGAACCTGGGCACATTCTCTTTATATCCTCCACGATTCGCTGTTTTCCTCCCCCTCCATGGCTGATGAACGGAGCAATCTTCTTTCCAGAAAGATCGTACTGGGAAAGAAACGTGGCAACAGGTGGTGCCACCGTTCCCCACCAGTTCGGTGTTCCAAGAAAGATGACGTCATACTTTTCGACACCTTCAATTTTCGTCTTCAAGGGAGGTTTGTAGCCTGTTTTTATCTCTCCTTTTGCCTGCTCGACAGTTTCCCTGTAAGAAGAAGGATAGGGCCTTTCAGGAACTAGTTCAACGATGTCTCCGCCTGTTATTTCCTGGATTAACCTTGCTATTTTGCGAGTATTTCCAGACCAGCTGTAGTAAACTATAAGAGCTTTCATATTTTCATCTCCCCATTTCAGTTTGGAACGATCATCGTGTCATGTGTTTTTCCCAAAACCTTACAGCATCATATATCCAGCCTTCAGCGATAGTTCCTTCCCCAAGACCAAATCCATGTGGAAGTCCTGGAAAGATCGTTATTTCCGCATCGGTTCCATTTGCTTTAATCTTGTTGATTCTATCTACCATCGTCTTATATGGCACGATCGCATCATTCGTTCCCACAACTGCAAATGTAGGAGGTTCTCTTCCCGTCACTTCCGACAGAGCAGTATACTGCATAACAACAATCGCTGGGTGCGGATATCTCTTTTCTCCAAAGCTTTCGGTCCCGTAACTTCCTACCCACGCCACCACACGTGCTCCGGCAGATCCTCCCCAGAGAGAATAGTCCTCCATATCTATTCCGATTTCGCCGGCGTTTTCATGCAAAAAAGCAATCGCCCGAGCAAGATCTTCACAGGCTGCCTGCGGATCTGGACGATAAATTAAAGCGAACGCGTTGTACCCCATTTTGCTGAGCTCAAGAGCATGTGGAAAACTGTCCTGCATCGCACCAACATACGCAAATCCACCACCCGCAACGATGATGGCCGTTTTTGCACCCTTGTTGCCGCGAAAGAAGAACAACCCCGTGTTCTCTTTGTCAGGATCCCGGACTTTTTCTTCATCTGAATAAATGTCGTAGAAAATTGTATCTCCTGACTCGACACGTTTTTTCAAGTAATTAACGATTTCCACTGTTTTATTCGGATTAAGTTTGCCATACCATGTCAGGGAGAGCTCACCAAGGGTATCTCCACTGTAATACCTTTTATCCGTCGGGAAAAGAAGCCTTCCGAACTTTCCAAAAGACGGATCTTTTATCACATCTTCAATTTTTGTGTCTGTAGTGAAAGGTTTAAAGGATTGATCATTTTTCGAGACTTGCCGATTTTCTCTTTGTTTTTCCTGCGTCTTTTCATCACCTCCCCAGAATACTTTCAATCCGTTATAAATGTATTCCATTGCAGCTCGCATATCATGAGAATATCCATCCTTAACGCGAAACGCAAAATTACCATCAGGACTTTCATCGAAATCAATGAAATAAGGGGATTTTCTCATACGATCCACTCTGGCTTTATCATAGGCATACGCAAAGTCGTTGGTTCCTGTCATCACAAAAACAAAATAATCATTCGGATCACGTCCTTCGGCAGAAGCAAAAATTTCTTCATCGTTCAGAGTTGTTCCACAACTCATTGGCAAGAAATAGCGAAAGTAATCGAGAGCGTAACGGAATATCCTCCACGTTGCAACCGCCCCCATAGAAAATCCACCGAATCCACGATGATCACGGGAGGCGATCAAATTTTCTTTAGATGTACTTTCAGCGTAAGTGCTGTACGTTCCTTCGACTGCAGGGATCAAATCGTTCAATAATTCATTAGGATAATTCCTCGTCAATTGCATTGCAAGAGAAAAATTAGCAGAATCCAATCCATTCTCGTTCGTGTTGTTATAAGTTGGGCATACTATGATCAACGGTTTGATCTCACCTGCGGCAATTGCATTATCAATGACATTTTTTAAGGGAGATGGTTTCTCAGGAGTTCCAAGCATAGAGGTCTCATCACCCCAACCACCATGCATAAGATAGAACACATCGTATTTTTGGTTTTCGTTGTATCCATACGGAAGATACACAATTGCGCGTTTTCTAATTGGTCTTGATTTTTCGCTATAAGAAAAAGATTCATAGGTGTCATAATATAACTCTGTCAGCGTTCCAGGTTGTTTCGAAGGTTTAAAATACTCATCGGGAATTTCTTTTAGTTTCTCTGGAATCATAACATTTCTACCGTGGGCAACGACCAGAAATATCGTAAACATTATCAATACCGTAATTGCTCTTCTCTTCATCCCCCACCTCCAAAACGAGATGTCGAAACGACTCATTCTGGCAGCTTGAAACTACTCAATCGTTTTACCTGTTCGGGATCCCTGTGCGAGAAGAACAAACTCTTTCCGGTGTCCAGCGAGGAGATCTTTTCCATGTCCTCCTGATCTAATTCAAAATCAAACACACTGATGTTTTCGATCATCCTCTCTTTTCGAACGGTCTTTGGAATGACCACGATCCCATTCTGGATGCACCATCTTAAAATCACTTGTGCAACGGTTTTTCCATGCTTTTGGGCGATCGATTTTAAAACTTCGTTTTCGAATATGTTGTTTCTTCCTTCTGCAAAGGGTCCCCACGCTTCAGGTTGAATGTTGTAATTTCTCATAAATTCGATCTCCTCCTGTCTCTGATAAAACGGATGTATCTCGATCTGGTTCACCGCCGGAACTATCTCGTGATGAACCATCAGATCCATGAGTCGATCAGGATAGAAATTGCTCACACCTATGGCTCTTACAAGTCCACTTTTGTACAGCTCTTCCATGGCTCGCCAAGCACAGTGCACATCTCCAAAGGGTTGATGAATCAAGTAAAGATCGATGTATTCAAGCTGAAGCTTCTTCAGGGATTTTTCAAAAGCCCTCTTTGCAGACTCATATCCTGCATCCTGTATCCAGAGTTTTGTGGTGATGAAAAGTTCTTCTCTTGTTGTAATTCCTTCTTCGATTGCCCTCTTTACAGCTCTGCCCACCGCTTCTTCATTCATATAAGCCGCTGCAGTATCGATGAGCCTGTAGCCTACCTTGATAGCTTCATACACACATTCTTCGGTCTGTTCCGGAGGTATTTGAAAAACACCGTATCCAAGAATGGGCATTTCAACACCGTTGTTCAGAGTAACTTTTGGAATTTGCATACCATCACCCCCTGTACAGTTCGTATTGCCATCTTCAGTATCTCCACGATATCGTCTTTACTGAACGGTGGAACTCCCGGCAGTCTTCCTTTTTCGTCACAGAGTACCTCAAGAGTTTTCTCAGTCCAGTGATAGAGCATATCTTCTGTGATTTCTCCAATTCCTAACTCGGATAGACGCGTTGGACATCCAATCGAGCGCAGAAATTTCTCAAACCTGTCGATGACTTCCATAACCACTTCTAGCTTGTCTCTACCTTTACCTATGACAAGCAACGCCTTTTTCCGTACTTGCTTACTACTTCTTCAAGTCTTTCAAGTGAACCTGCACCAAAGATGAATCTTGTTGGATTGTAGTATTCAAATCTCATCATGATTAACACTTCCTATTTTTCTTCAACTGCGCTTTTATACTCTTCATCTGTAACAGGTCCGAACCACTTCGTAGGACCAAGGTGTACCCTGGTGCTCATACCAATGTGGGCGAATTCTTCATCCGGTGCAGCACCGTGCCAGTGAACCACATTCGGTGGGATCTCCACTACGTCTCCTGGTTTAAGAGGTCGAGCGGGTTTTCCCTTCTCCTGGTAAAAGCCTTTTCCTCTTGTCACGATCAGGATCTGTCCACCTGGATGAGAATGCCAGTGAGTTCTGGAAGAAGGTTCGAAAACAACGTTGTATACCTGAGTGTCAAAAATACCATCCTCGTCTGTAACAAGCATCTTCACCCAGACTGTTCCGGTGAAGAAATCGCTCGATGCCTTTGTGCCCTTTTCAAAGAGATCGCTGAACATGATTTCACCCCCAGAGATGCTCCTCGAGCCACTCAAAGGCAAGATCTATCCACTTTGCCACGTGTGGGTTAATCTGATCGTCCGTTCTAGCAGTTGTTTTGTCTGCAAGGGATAGACCATGCCCACCCTTTTCAAAAACATGGAATTCAAAAGGAACTCCATGCTGTGCAAGAGCCTGAACGTACGTGATCACACTCTCCACGGGAACATACTCATCGTCTGATGTGGTCCAGATGAACGTGGGCGGAACGTTTTTGTCAACGTGGTAGGTAGCGGAGATCTCTTCGAGTGATTCTACAGAGAAACTCTCCGTACCGAGGACCGTGATGGTCGATTTGAAAAACATCTCCGAAGCCGGACCACTTTGTTTTTTGAAAATCTCGTACATTTTTACATAGTCCACCCCGGGATAGGCGAGAATGACCGCTGATGGTTTCAAGACGTTGGATGAAACGTCCAGCGTTTCGGAAAACCATTTTCTGTGCCACATGATACTGTACAGAGAGGCCAGAGCTCCTCCAGCGGAAAAGCCGACAATCACGACCTTCTCAGGATCGGTGTTCCAGTCTTCTGCTCTCCTCCTGATTGTGACAACGGCACTGGCAAGATCGTACAGAACATCCGGATACACCTTTTCTGTCCCCATACTGGCTGTGGTGTACCTCAGAACGAACGCGTTGTAACCTCTTGAAAGAAATCTCAAAGCTACAGGTTCGGCCTCCCTGTCCGATGTGGAAAGAAAGGCACCACCCGGGCAGATCACCACGGCGGGTCTCTTTTCCCAGGAAATTTCTTTCGAGCGATTTACGATGTAGGAGGTTAGCGTCACCGGACGGTCTTCCCTTAAGTTGATAACTTCAACTTTCATGTTCTTCCTCCTTTAAACCCATCCTGGCACCCACTGTGAAAAAGATCGGCGAAAGAATCAGTATGAAGGCAGAAAGGAGTATGGCGTACTTCATCGAACCAGTCAGTGAGACTATGTATCCGTTCACAAGAGAAGAAACGATACCGGAGAAAATAACCGCTCCCACGTAGATGTTGCTTGCCCTTTCAAAGTGTTCCGGTGAAATGAGATCACCAAATATCGCCCAGAAAGAAGGTGTTGAAAGTCTCCAAAAGAGAATAGAAAGTCCCATCATAATGGCCGTTAAAAAGGGACTCACGGAGAGAGTGGAAAGTATCAGAAGAACTGCTGACGGAAGCAAGCCAGCGTACAGTGGTATCACTCTTCCACGTATTCCTCTCACCCTGTCAGACCACAGACCTATGAAGATCTCCAGAGTGCCAGATACAACAGCCATGATTCCAAGAACGAGTGCGATGAAACCATAGTCCAGCTGAACTTCGCGAACAAGGAAGGTGGATAGCCAGTTGAACATCAGGTTCCAGGTGTAAACGGCGGAGAAATGACCAAGGGAAAGCCACAGCACGATGGTGAACACATGCCTGAAAGTAGCGTGTGCTTTCTTTTGAGAACCGCTCCACTCTGTTCTTCTTTGCGTTTTTGCCTCCAGAAAACCGTTCCACAAGAGGTACGCAACTGGAACGTAGATAACACCGAGAAGCCCACCAGCGATCATGGAACTCTTCCAGGAACCATTCACGAGTGCGACAACAACGTACCCGAGTGCAAGTCCTATCATTGAACCTGTGTTGTATATTGCTGTTGCGATCCCTCTTTTTCTGGGATCCACATACATCTCAACCACTTTTGCAGCGAGTGGATAGGAAAAGGGAACAGCCAGACTTTCTACTATTCTCACAATATTTAGGGAGAAAAAGTCTTTCACGAAAGCAACGAGGATGGTGGGAACTGAAAGCATCACCATGATCAGGGCAATAGAGTTCATCGGAGACAATCCGTGAACGAACCTCCCAAAAAACATGGGGGAGAAGGCGGAAATGACCGCCCAGGTACTCATTGCAACTCCCATGGCACTCCAGTCCACACCGAACTCTTCTACAACGGATGGAAGGACTGCTCCAAACACCGATCCTTGGAGTATCGATAGGCTGGTGAGACCAAGACATATTCCAAGAAGGATTCCCATTCTCTTCATATAATCTCACACCTCACAAGTAGGTCATCCTCTCAAGATCCTCAGGATATCTTCCACCTTTTATCTCTATCCTCGAGAGAGCTTCGTTTATCTCCTGGAGTTCCTCTGGTGTCAGTTCGACAAAAGCTCCTCCGATGTTTTCCAGAAGATGACTCAGTTTCGTTGTGCCTGGGATGGGAACGATCCATGGTTTTTGAGCAAGGATCCATGCAAGTGCGATCTGTGAGGGTGTGGCTCCTTTGCGCTCTGCGATCTTCTTCAGAAGCTCTACAAGTGCGAGATTTTCCTTCAAATTCTCCTTCTGGAAGCGTGGAATCCTGCTTCGAAGATCCACTTCATCGAACGTGGTGTTTTCGTTTATTGCCCCCGTGAGGAAGCCCTTTCCGAGAGGACTGTACGCCACAAAACCAATCCCCAGTTCCTCGCAGGTAGGAATTATCTCCTCTTCTGGTTTCCTCCACCACATGGAGTATTCGTACTGAACTACATCGACTGGGCACACTCTGTGAGCCCTTCTTATCGTCTCTGCAGAAGCTTCACACAGTCCAAAGTGCTTTACCTTACCTTCTTCTATTAGCTCCTTCACAGTCCCTGCCACTTCTTCTATTGGAATGTTCGGGTCCACTCTGTGCTGATAAAGAATGTCTATGGCCTCCACCCTGAGTCTCTTCAATGAACCTTCTACAGCTTTTTTAATGTGTTCTGGCCTGCTGTTCAACCCTTTCCAGCCTGGTCTTCCATCTTCGTAGAGTTCAAATCCGAACTTTGTTGCTATCACAACTTCACCTTTGAACGGCTCCAGCGCTTCCCCAACGAGTTCTTCGTTTGTGTAAGGACCGTAAACTTCTGCAGTATCGAAGAAGTTGATGCCAAGTTCCACGGCCGTTCTGATGAGTTTGATCATCTCTTTTCTGTCTGGAAGTTTCTTCTGGCCGAAACTCATCTTCATACAGCCAAGTCCGATGGCAGAGACTTCAGGACCTCTTTCTCCCAGTTTTCTTTTCGGAATCGCCATGGTATCCCCCCTCATGAAAGGTTCAATATGAGTATACTGTTTCATCCAGATCAAGAGGTAGAAAGATATTTTCAAATTTTTGCCTGATTTTCCAGAGCGGAGTAGAATTTCACATGGAAGGGGGATGAGATAACATGGATGAATTCGAATACGTGAGAAAAAAACTCATTGAAAGGATTTTACATCTCACAGAAAAACAACCCGTGGTGAGCCCTCTTCCAGGTTTGACGGTGAGCAGAAGAGAGTCCCCCACAGAGCCAAACAGTTACATGCTTCCGCCTGGTATCTGCATCGCTATTCAGGGTGCAAAACGTGTTCTTCTTGGAGAAGAATACTACGTCTACGATGTGAACAACTTTCTGCTCACTTCCCTCGATCTTCCGGTCACAGCCCAAGTGATAGAAGCCTCCAGAGAAAAGCCGTACATCGGTCTGGTCTGGGAAATAGACATGGACATCCTCACAGAACTCATCGTCGAGAGCAGGTTCTGCGTGCGTGAAGACAGGCCTTCCCGGGGAATGTCCCTTGGAAGGGTGACTCACCAGATTCTGGATGCCTTCAGAAGGATGCTCGATCTTCTCGACGAACCAGAAAACATTCCCGTTCTTCTTCCTGTGATCAAAAGGGAGATCACGTACAGACTCCTCACAAGCGAGCAGGGATCAAAACTCTTTCAAATGGCGATGTCTGAAAAAACCAACGTGATGAAAGCAGTGAACTATTTAAAAGAGCATTTCAACGAAAAAGTGAACATGAAAGAACTTGCCGAACTTGTTGGAATGAGTGTGTCTTCTTTCTATCAGCATTTTAAAGCCCTGACCGGTATGACACCCCTTCAATACCAGAAAAAACTCCGTCTGTGTGAGGCAAGAAGACTTCTCATGGCAGGGAGCGATGTCACAACGGCAGCCTACCAAGTGGGTTACGAAAGCCTTTCTCAGTTCAGCAGAGAATACAGAAGGTTTTTCGGTGTTTCACCGTCCCATGATGCAAAAGAGTTTAAACAGGGAATATATGAAAAGGTTCTTCATTAGTTCAAAAATTTAAACCTGTAGAATCCCAGAAAGTGCGGGTTGATCTCCAGTGGAGCCCAGGATGGATCATAATTCACGAGTTCCGAGTATCTGACAAATCTGAGTTCTCCCTGATTTTCACCGAGTGGTCCTGTGTGATACACAAACCATCCCTCGTGTTCTGCTGTGTTCAGGTTTCCCACAAAGATCATGAGGTGGTAAGGCATTTGAACGTCTTGAGGGTGAAAGAAAACCGCTATATCACCCGGAAGTGCCTGAGAAACATCCTTTGTGATGAAATCCATGCTGCATTCCACGAGTATTCTTGCGATGGCAAAGTTTGCAAACTCGTCTGGGCCGTTGTATGGACCAGGCTTTATTCTGAATATCTTCGTACCAACCAGAGGAAGATTAGGATAGTTGTACTTTTCCACATCTTCCCAGATGGGCCCATCGTACCCGGAGAGAGAAAACCAGTTCGCCGTGTGTTTCTTCAAAGCCTCTCTCACACAGTATCTGACAAATCCTGAACAGTCCCTCTCGTTTCTGGGCCAGTGGGGAGGATCGTTTTTAAACGAAGACAGTGCTATCCAGATGAACCAGTTTCTGAACCTTTCTCTGTCCTCACTGTTCAGTTCCAGAGAGTCCGGGTATCCATCGCCATCCGAATCTTCTTCACTCGGTTTCATCGTGATCTTCCACTCTTTTTTTACCCTGAAAATTCCTCCACTCCTGAAGGACATGCTTATGACCTCACCTGGTTTTGCGTTCTTTATAACAACACCGCCCTCTTTAAGAACAAAATCCTTTGAACAGTTCACACTCGCTCCTTTAAACTCCAGGGGAACAAAAACATCCTGAACGTCTTTCAGAACAAAAGTATCCTTCAAAACCTTCACATCGAACGTGATTATTTCAACGATGTTCCACAGAAGGACGCCTGTAACGATCAATAAAATCAGGTATTTCTTCATATCGAACCACCTTCATGATCCTCAAAAGACAATCTCTGTGATAGCCATAGATCTTCTCAGGCTTCACACCAAGAAGGAAAAGTATCAGACCCTCTTCCATCCACTCCGAAAGGTCAAAGTACTTCTCAAGGACATGATGGAGAAGTTCATGGATGAAAACATCCTCGAGGCAACCTTTCCTTCGAAGCGTCTCAAAAGGTTGGGTGTAAATGATGCCATCCTGGTAAATGGCTCCTATATAGTAAGGCATGCCGGTTATTCTGCTGTATTCTTCAAGAGTACTGCATTCAAAGATCGTCACATCTGTAGCCGGTTCAACCCCGAGGAATTCGCATATCTTCACGAACCTTTCCAGGGAGACCAGTTCAAGGTTGACTATCTCCTCCATCGAGAGGATGTTTACCGATGCGAAAAACGAATGGATCTGAATGAGCGTAAACGTCACGAGAATACATCGAATAAACCCTTGCCGGAAGAAGATGAAACTCTCCATCCGATGTCACTCTCCAGAAATATTCGAAACTTTTCCCGTAATTCCAGATAGCGAAAAATGCCACTCTATCCTTGTGAAATTCCCTGCCAGAGTACCACTCGTCCCAGAAACCATACCAGCCATACACGAATTTGTTTTCCTCGACACCTTTTTCTTTATAGTTTGGAATCACCTGAGCACAGGAGGGTATGAAATCTTCTACGATCAGGTATTCACCATCACCTTCAATGCTTATTATTGTTTTGACGATGTCTCCAACCTGAACGCTCACATCTTCGACATCGAAAGTTACTTTGTATGTTCCCTCCAGCACATTTGAAGAACCGCTGAAACGTACGTCCTGTGCCACAAGTTTCTTACCATCCCACAATAAAACTTTCTCAGCAACAAACGGTAGTTCGACGAACCTTCCCCCAGTATACCAGTACATTCTGTTTTGTCCTTTAAGAATCAGTTCGTTTCCTGAACAGGAAAGCTTCGCTACATCCTCTGGAACGGGGATTTCTTCTTCACCTGCTATCACCTTTCCTTTTTTGAAAAGGACGATTTTATCCCCAACAAAATCACCATCTATAACTTCCAGATACCTTGTGATGACGTTCTTCCTTGTGTCATAAACGAGTACTTCATCTTTGGAAACTATGAGAATCAGGCCATCTCTGGTTTTTATTTTGGAAAACGGATACGCCTCTTCTTTTATTTCCGCCTGATTTCCTTTCACCCTTATGGTAATTCCTAAATATTCAAACGTTTTATCCCGATGTTCATAGGGCAGGATGAAGAGTTCTTCATTTTCTTCCTTTTCAACTGTGTGTATTGAGTGTGGAACGTAACCTTTTCCGAGAGGCAAAAAGACATCCACGAGTTTTCTTTCCTCTTCTATGAAAAGTTCATACCTCTTGTAGAACTTCCTTTTTATCTTCATACCCTCGCTCACGGACTCTTTCGGCACCACTGGATATATGACGTGTACCTCCACCAAACCATTACCTGAGACAACCAGAGATCCAGGAACAAGTTGGCTCTCCTCCCCTGGCACCAGTACGAACACTTTTCCAGAGTTTAAAACCTTCAAAGAGGTGGATTCGTACACTGGCATCGCTTCAAGGAGTGCAAGGATCGCAAAAGAAGTGTCCTTCGTGGAGGTCCAGAAATATCCTTCTTTCTTCAAAAGAAGGTAATTCATCAGTTTTTTTCTGAGCTCAGGGAACTCTTTCCATTTCACAAGGGCTCTGAGTAAGACACTGTTGAGTTGAATCTCACTGATGAGGGGATCTTCAGAGGTCACCTTCAAATAGGCTTTTTGATCGTCCTGAACGACGTACTTCAATACCTCTGTCAGCGCTTCTTTCGATTTCATGCTCAGGAAGACCAGATCTGCGGGAGTTTTGGGTTCGAACGGCTTGTGTTCGACACCGTACAGATTCAGAACGTAAGAACCATAAGCAGATGGGTGGGATTTGAGGTACTCTATTCCTCTATTTACAACACTTTCTGCCACATCGTAGCCTGCTTTCATTGTGAAATACAGCCCTTCCATAACATAACATGTCATGAAATTGTTGGTTTCATCTGTATCGAACCATCCCCATCCACCGTCAGCGTGCTGATAGTAGTATATTCTGAACAACCCTCTCTGTATGATTTCATCCAGATCTTCCACCTTCAACCCCAGGTTGGCCGCAACCACCGCGGGGAAGAACCGACTCATGGTCTGTTCAACACATCCGTACGGAAAATCTATGAGCTGCCTTAAGCTGTCTTCGATGAGTGGTGTTATGCTGCTCAAAAATCTTATCTTCGAAAAAACAAACGGCCCTTCTGGAAGCGTCAGCGTTTCTTCCCCATCTACGAACACTATCCTGTAAAATTCCCTCTCAAAAGCAAACCTTTTGACGGGAACTTTCAGTGAAATCGCATCGCTCAGATCGCCTCCACTGGCAAAGAATTTCACGAAACTTTCCTCGGAAGGAGAAATCGCCTTTACGGTCCAAGTCTCCGTGTGAGACGAGTTCGCTCCCATCAAGAAACGTCTCGACGGATTTCCTTCAACGAGTTTTATGTTACTAGGGAGTTCTATTCTGATCTCGACGGGAAACTCCTTCTCCGTTCTGTTGAAAACAGTTGCAGATAGCCTCATGATGTCTCCTTCTCTCAGGAAAGAGGGAAGGTGTGGTGTTATGTAGAATTTCTTGGAAACAACGATCCGCTCTTCTCCCTGGGAAAACCTGTCCTTTGAAAAACCATAGGCAGTTGCTTTGAACGACGTTATACTGTCTGGCACCTTGAAACTTATCCTCGCCGTGCCATCGTGGAGTTTCACCGCAGGTATCCACAGGACCGTGTCAGGAAAGTATTCTCTGACATTCACCCTACTGGGAAAAGCATTCTGTTTGAAATCAGCAAAGGTTTTCTCTTCGGGCAACGAGGCAAGTTTGTTTCGGATCGAATTCCTCGAAACGTAAAGACTCCATCTGGATGCAAAACCATTTCTTATCTGTGGATAGTTCACAGAAGGGTACAGAAACTCTTCGAGAAGGGGAGGCTCCATTTCCACAAGATCGTATATTGCCTCATCAACCACCGAGATACAAACCTCATCCACACTGGATTTTACTGTGATTTGTGCGATTTCTCCAGGCTCGTACTTGTCTTTGTCGAACACTATCTCCATGGCGGTAAAATTGGTATTCAAAGAAACATCCAACTTTTTGGTCAGGTAGATGCTACCTTTTTCGTCGAATCCAACAAAAACAAAGAAAATGTTCTTTTCCAGGATATCTTCAGGAATTTCAACGAGAAGTTCGGTGGAACCTGTGAAGACAACGGGAATTGTTTTGTAGATCCTCTTCGAAGCAATTCCCAGAACACCCTTCACACTACCAGGGGCAAGGAGACGAATCGGTATTCTATCACCAGGTTTCACCGTATCGCTCTCTGTGATGATCACGAACTCATTGCTCGTTCTTGCACCATGGTAGGCACACACGTAAACATGCGTTTTTGCCTTCTTGAAAGACAGTTCCAGTTTATAGCACCTGGCTTCATATGGAACGAAGTCGAAAGTTGCTTCGCCGTTTTCCACAACCGCCGTGCTCGTTGAATCATCGTGCAAGACGTAGAGAACACCTTCCAGAGGGTTTCCCGACAGATCCGTTACCTTCACAGTCATCCTCACCTGATTTCCAGGGGATGTGTAAACGAAACTGTCCTGTGGAGAGATTAAAACGTCATCAGCGTATACCTTCACATTCTTTTTCTCTTCGATCTGCCTCTGACTCACGTCTGCCACGATGACCTCCAGAACGTAGACCCCCTGAAAACCTTCTTGGGTCTTCACACCAAACTCCAGAACTCCCTTTTCGTTCGTGAAGCCTGTTCCTCTGTAGACCAAATAACCACTTTCGTCTTCTGGGAACGCATGGACGTAGTAGGCAACCTCTGCTTTTTCGACCGGCTGATCGTTGAAATACTTAACTCTGATTCGGTAGTTTATAACTTCTCCGGATATGTACGTTTCCCTGTCGGTTTCGATGTTTACTCTGTATTCTGGCTTTCTGTACTCCTCAACCAGAAAGTTCTCCCAGAACGTGTTCTCACCATGCTCGATCTTTATCCTGTAAAGACCAACTGGAGCCGTGTCTGGTAATTTCAAACTTCCGTTGAAGCCTCCGAGTGAGTTGGTTTCAAAAGTTGACCTGTAGATTTCGTTTTCCTTCGTATCAAAAACAGTCACGGTTACTTCTGTTTTTTCAAAAGCCTTGTACACGTTTCCATCAACTTTGAAAAGCTGTCCTCTGAAGTAAACGGTATCGGACGGTTTGTAAATGGGCCTGTCTGTGATGAAAAAGAGTTTTTCATCTTCAAAAGTCCTTCCAGAGGTGAACACTTCACCGACGAAGAGAGAGTCTTTATACCTGACATAGACTGTGTCAAAAAGATCGGTAACTTCAACGGTTCCATATTCATCGGTGAAGAATCTGCCGATAGGTTTCGAATCTCTGTACAGAATCACTTCCGCTTTCTCTGCAAAACCATCGTCGATATCAAAAACATGGAGCACCGTCCTTTTTCCATCGGAAAAGTAGATTACCTCAAGATCGGTGACGATGAACAAACCTCTGTCGAGCTCTTTTGACATGAAGGGTGCTGGAGAAGTCAGAGTAGCAAAATAAAAGCCCTTTTCTTTCAAGGGCACAGAGAATCTTTTCCACTCGTTCCTTGAAGAGAACGTTTTTCTGTAAACGAGGGGGTTGTTTTTCTGCCACCAGAAATCGAAGTTTTCTCCAGCGAAAACAGCCCTCAAGAATTTCTCTTCGTCTTCCACTTTCCACACATTCAAGACAACATTTTCCATGTCCGAAATGACAAAAGAAATTCCTTCACCAGTTCGCAGGATGGGATCTCCTGAAAAGTACGCATAGCCTCCAAAGAGGAAAGCAGTCATAAAGATAATGAAGGAAAAAAGCAAACTTCTCATACCCCCACCCCCAGTTTGCTCTGTCGTTTGTGTTATTATATCACTAAACATAAATCAATTTTTTGAAAAGTGTAATACGATGATCCGCTTCGGTTGGTTCGGCAGTAGGAAAACCATCGCAATCCACCCTGTGCTATAATCTAATAAGGATTACCTAAATATAGTTGAGGGGAGTGATCGGTATGGAAAGAGAAAAGGTGGAAGTCTTCAAAGACATACTGAAGAGACTTCACAGAGGTGAGGATATAGAGTCTCTGAAGAAACAGTTTGGCGAGCTGCTTTCCAGATTGTCACCGTTTGAAATTCCCGTTATAGAACAGGAACTTCTCAGAGAAGGTGAGATCAATGTGAGAGACATCATCAAGATGTGCGATCTTCATGTTGAGTTCTTCAGGGGAGCCGTATCAGAGGCTGGTAGAGAAATAGAAAACCTTCCAGAAGGTCATCCTCTGAGAACTCTGTACGAAGAGAACAAACAGATACTCAAAGACGCAGAGGCTCTGGGTTTGCTGGCTTCCAGTACGTTTTCCCTTCAAAAGGAAGATCCTCGAAGAAGAAACTTCTACGAAAAACTCATCCAGCACGTGTCGGAACTTTCCAGAATAGGATACACGCACTACACAAGAGAGGAGATGTTGATATTTCCATACATCGAAAGAAGGGGAATCACCGCAGTTCCCACCGTTCTCTGGTCAAAACATGATGAGGTGAGATTGAAAATAAAACTCCTGATCAACCTTCTGAAGAAAGAAGAAGACGATGAACGGCTGAAAAAAGAAGCCCTCGAACTTTCAAGGATGCTCTCGGATATGGTCTTCAGAGAAAACAACATCCTCTATCCAACTTTGAAGGTTCTTCTCTCCGAAGGTGAATGGAAGGCCATAAAGATGTTTGAAAAAGACATAGGATACTACAAGGTGGAAGTGGTGAAAGAGTGGGAAACTTCTGCAGAGCCACTCCTTCCACACCAGATAGACCCAACCGTTTCTCCCGAAACGTACGAAAAGCTACCCGAAGAGATCAAAAGGGTTGTAGGAGCACTCAGACCTGACACTGAGTATTCACTTGTTCGAGAAAATGATCTGAAACTGAAAAGCGGATATCTTTCCATAGAGGAGTTGAACGCAATTTTCAAGACTTTGCCAATCGATGTCACCTTTGTGGACAAACACGACAGAGTTCGTTTCTTCTCAGAAAGCCACAGGATATTCCACAGATCACCCACCGTCCTCGGAAGACCGGTACAGTTCTGTCACCCACCAAGAAGCGTTCATATCGTGAACAAGATCCTGAAGGCCTTCAAAGAGGGAAGAAAAGACCCTGCAGAGTTCTGGATCAACATGGGGGAGAGAAAGATCCACATAAGATACTTCCCTGTTCTGGATGAAAATGGAAACTACATGGGCACCCTCGAAGTCGTTCAGGACATCACCGACATAAGAAAACTCGAGGGAGAAAAAAGACTCCTGGACTGGGAGTAATACCCAGGAAAATCCCGACACTTCCAGGCTCCCCAGTGGGAGAGCCTGTTTTTTTGGTGCTGTAAACAAAACCTTGTCATCTGCCGCATGTTTTCATCAGATATGAATGCTGTTCTCTACATGTGAACACCGTCTAATAGTTTTCAGATACTTTGATGTTATCATCTTAACTTGGAGTAAAATCGATTGTAGGAAACAAATCAACATTGTAGAAAAAAGAGATATTCTGAAAGATATAATCCTGTCAGTTTGTTGTGAAAAAGTGGGGATGAAAAGAAAGGAGTTTAATGGGTATTATTTGGCAAAATCTCGCTATTCGTGGCCTGTTCCTGGAGGATACAGTATTTATATCCACGGTGGCCTGAGTTTGATGGAGTGCTTTGTACCTGTTCTGGAGGTGATGAAATGATGGAAATACTCCAAATAGTAGCGGAATTCAAGGAAAAGGTTTCTGAAAAATTTGGCAAGGTGGAGGTTATACTATTCGGTTCTCGTGCAAGAGACAAAGCCGAAGAGGAATCGGATATTGATATCCTTGTGATACTGGACAGAGACGTTGATATTAAAGTGAGGGAATCTATTTACGACATTGCTTATGAACTCAACCTCAAATACGATGTTGTTCTGGATGTAAGCGTTTATTCGAGAAAGGAATGGGATAGATACAGGGGAGTCCTTCCGTTCATCATCAACATCGAAAAAGAAGGTGTAGTTGTATGAGCGAGAGGGAGAAAATCATTGAATACTGGAGAAAGAGAGCAAGAGAATGCCTTGATGACGCAAAACTGCTTTTGGAAAATAAGAGATTTCATTCTGCGGTAAACAGAATATATTATGCCCTATTTTATCAAGTTTCTGCGCTTCTCCTCACCAAGGGCCTTTCGTTTTCCAAACACAGTGGAGTTCTGGCAGCTTTCAACAGAGAGTTTGTAAAAACCGGAAAGATAGATAAAGAATTGGGGAAATTTTACAACCGCATGTTTGAACACAGAAGAACTGGAGATTATGGGGAACTCGTTGAGTTTGAGGAGGAAGATGTGAAAGGCTGGCTAAGAAAAGCTGAAGAATTTCTGGATGCTGTTGAAAAGCTTATGGGGGAATTGAAATGAGCATGAGAACGGAAAGTGATGTTTTGATATTTCATGACGAGGCAAATAAAGCTGGTGAACGGAAACTGAATATATTATTCGTCCGTTTTTTTCGTTCAGATTCACTTTTCAAATGAAGGAGTTGAATTAGTGAAAAGGTCTGTTTTCTGATGCTGAATAGCATCATTTCTTATCCTCAGAGATGATATTGATCCCGGACTGTCTCAAAGCCTCCAGTATTCTATCCTCGTAATCGGATTTTTCCAGTCCGCCATCTTCTGCCTGGATAGACACGGTTACCGTTACGCGTGAGAACCTGTCCTTCAGATAATTCAAAATTCTTGTGACGGTCGATGTTTGTCCAATGGGAACTTTGAGTTCAAGTCTCAGTTGTCTTATTTTTTTCTCATCTGATACAGTACTTGTTTCAGCACTTTCGCTTATAGTGACAGAGCCTCCTAATTCAATTCCACCATAAGTCTGGTTTTCCTCTGATGAACCCGTCCCTTCTTCACCTTCTTTTTTCTCTGTTTGAGCGTCTTTTTTGCAAATATCTGGTTTCACTATTATCTCGTTCTCTTCAAACGTTACATCTTCCAAACGATCATCTATTTTCACGCAGACAGGTTTTTCTTCCTCGAGGTATCCAAAACCAAACAGTCCTTCTTCAACTCCCCTCTTTATACCGTTTATCAGTACATCCTTTGACTTCAACATGATTTCACCAGGAGTTTTAAGGAAAGCGTCATACAACCTGGATGTTTCCAGATAGTCGTTTTCAGAAAGGTACTTGGCTTTTATGAATTTAGGAGATATGTCTTCGAGAATCTTACCCTGTTCCTTCAGATACTCATATATCTCTTTGTCCAGGAATGATTCTCCTCCGTACATTGGGTAACTCATATCCATCTCTTCAAATCCATCTTTTCCTGGAAGGAACAATTTTCGGTAATACTTCCTCAGTTCCTCGTACTCTCTTTCTTCGTAGTTTTTAATTTTATTTCCCAGTTCTCTTTTTTGCCCTTCCGTTAAACTTCTAACTAGGTCACTTCTCTGAACACTCATGGCTGCAATGAGTTTTTTCAAATATCCATAGAAGGCACCCCTCTGGGTTTCGTCAACACAAAGAAATACCAGTGTGTTCCTGTAGACCCTTGGGCTTTCACCACATCTTTCAAGAAAATCAATGCTCGGCTTTTCGCTGGCAAGAATCACAAGTTTTAGGTCTGAATTGTCCGGTACATCTTTTGGAAACTTCGGATGCAAGTAAACCTTGAATCCATGGGAACCATTTGTCACATGTTTCTTCAGAATTTCTAACTCCTTCTCATAAATCTCATTTTCCTCAATGTTTTCTTCTCTGGTGACCAGAATTCTGTTGAGATTCGGCTGGTTTGTGAAGAAGAGCCCTTCATCCGACAGGAAGAAGAGTTTTTCTTTCAGATTGTTTATAACGGTGTCTATCACACTACTCGGTAGTCCGGGGACAGAAACGGCTTTCTTTATTTCTTTGATGCTGACCTCTATCGATCCCCTTCCTGTGAAACACATCATGAAAATCGCTGTACTAACAGCTGTCCCGAGTTTGTATGAACTGTATGAGGCAGGAAGCTCTTTATCGACCGTTTTCGCTCCCGAACTACTATCAGTTATATCCTGAGAGATGACGCTCTCCCATTCACTGCCTAAGTGTTTTACGAGTTCCTTTCGTAAATCTTCGTTTTTTAAGTTGAAATCACAGATTCGAATGAATGGAAGATTTTCCTTAAGAAGTTCATGAACAACCAAAGAAAGAAGCCTCAAAACGCCTCTTGTTCTCTGGAAGAAAGGAAAAGAACCCCATCTTTTGTAAAGAACATCGATCACTTCCGGTTTGAAAGGGTAACTTTCCAGAAATCTTTTTCTGTATTCGAGTACTTCCTCTTCCGATGATAAGATTCCTTCACTCTTTGCGTATTCAATGAATTCATCGACAATCTTTTTTGCCTCTTCCTCGTTTATTCTTTCAAAAAGTCTTTTTTTCACAACGCATACGATTTCTTCATCACTCACCGGTGTGTATATCTTTTCGGTTCTTCCGGTGATTCTCTGAAGTTTCTGAAACATTCTTTCTGTGTTTTCATCGTAGTGCTCTAGAACACTTGATGGAAGGGTGACAACCAGCAGGGCATTTCCAACAGCGGATACCGCTCCTGTGAGTTCCTGTATGAACGCAAGGCTTTGTGTGGCAAGATTGGAATCCCCTACCTTTACACCCATAGCCTTGGCCATGTACTCGAGAACTTCGTCCATTAGGATCAACACTGGAGACTTTTTTGAGATGAGTTCAATCAGCTTCTCTTTACCTGGAGATGTATTTCCTCTTGTTAAGGTAACTTCTCCTGTCAACTGTCTTTCCATTTCTTCCCAGAGCTTTTCTTCTTTTGGATCCAGGGCTGTTCCATCGATAACCACAACGTTTGCATTCCACTCCTTTGCCTTGTGATAGAGTGCTATGAGAGTGTGAGTTTTTCCTCCGCCGAACGGTGTCTGAAGTTGTATGACTGAATCACCCGTGCTTCCTTTGAGTCTTTTTTCGGCAGTATCCAGGATGTTTTTGAGACCTTTTGTGAGAAAGGTCTTTTTAAAGAAAAGGTCAGGGTCTTTATAATCGAGCGGGGCTTTGCCGCTTACAATCTGCCATAGATCAGCGGCAAAAACATCCATCGTGAGATGACCCTGGACAATGTCTTTGTGTGAAGTTGCTATCTGAGAAAACGGTTTCATGTACATCCCCCCATTCCAATGAAAACTTCTGGTTGACGAAAGTTTCAGAATAACCTTCTCTGTTCAAACTCACCGGTGATTTCTCTGACCAATCTGTTCTTTTCGCTGAGAAAACCATCAAGGAGTTTTTTCTCTTTGCTTTCAAGTGGAAGCGTTTCAGATATTGCCTGGGCAACTCTGTAGAAAGACTCTTTTTCACCGTATCCCGTTTCCTTCAGAACTGCTTTCATCTCTTCCTTGTTTCCAGATTTCCACAAAAGTAAAACTTTATGAAGAACATCTATCAAATCTCTTGCGCTTTTGAGTTCTTCAAGTTTTCTGTCCTGAGGTCCTAGTACCATTATAAATTCTTTCTCCTTTTTTATAAATCCTCTGTTCCATTCTTTTTCTAGGTATACACCAATGGACTGCGCCAGTTTTCTTGCATCATCGAAATGTACTTTGCTCTCTTTATAAGCCCAACGCCAGAGGATATAAAATTTTGTAAGCGGCGAAAGTTCGCCGGCAATTCCGTTATGCAGTATCTGCTTTACTGCGTAATCAGTCACAACCTGCCTTATGTACTCAAGGAGCTCTTCAGTACTTATTTCTCTTCCTTCATAATCCATTATTTTTTTGTACTTTCCAAAAATTTCTATAGCAGAACCGATTCCGGCAACAAAGTAATCTGCTCCACTCACACCTTCTTCCCAGAGGGATTCGAGTTTTTTCGTGATGTGATTCTTTATCTCCTCTTTAACTTCGTTAAGCCAGCCCATATCCTTTCTCTCCATCTTTCGGCAGACAAAGTAGATGGACGAAGCTAAGGCGGCGGATTCCTTTGCCCTGAGCCTTTCCTTCATCTCCGTATCAATGGGCCATGATGCAGTGGGAACAAGATCAGATTCAAGAAGGGAATTAATTAAGGTCTCCCAGCCGGAGGTGGATTTGTGGGTATAGACGATGGTTGCGATGCCATTGGGTTTTAAAACCCTTGCAATCTCCTGAAATGCCTTTTTGAGCATGTCTTCAAAGTATTTCTTGCCTGCCTCAAAGCCTCCTTTCTGATGGGAATAGGCAACGATTTCTTTGGATTTGGGTGTAAGAGGTGTCATGAAAAGTTCAGGATACAAATCACCAATACTCCTTTTCAGCCAGACATAGAAGAAGTCGGAAAGATAAGAATAGGGCACATTGTCATAATATGGCGGGTCGGTGAAAACAGCATCAAAGTAATTGTCGGGATAGGGAAGTTCTGTTGCGGAGGCTTGCTTGATGGTGGGGATTATCTGTTTACCGTTGTTTTCTACAGGCGGGATCTGGGAGAGGTGGGAGAGGACATTGAGAATCCAGTTATGGTGAGCAATCCAATCTCCATTTCCACCACTGAATACATTCAGTTCGATATAATCCCAAGTCATAGGCAGTGCTTGCCTTCCAAATACATGTTCAATTTTTTCTCCTACGACATTGTAAACCACCAAATTTGCATTTTTATCCGCTAAACGATTAAGAATTAACCCCAAATAACTCACCACCGCCTTTGCATACTCCTTCTCATATCCTTCCTCAATCATCTTCTGATAAGCCATTCTCACTTTCTCAGTGAATGTTATCAAAGCGAGCTTCTGGCGGGAGTTGAAGAGGTCGCCCCATTTGAGCATGCCATATCTTTGAACACGAAAACCAAGGGTTTCTTCCGGTGGCAATTCCTCATCCGGCACAGGGTCAATGCCCCACTCTTCTATGAGTTTTTGCCTCTTCTCCTCCAGATACCTCTCCGCCTCTCTGAAAACTTCCAGATCCTTTTCCGTTGCCAGCCTGTATATCTTTCCTGTTGCTCCGGACTTGTGTGAAACCACAACCACCATTCTCTGTCCTGCTTTTCCCTGCTGAAAGAGTTTCCTCGTGGTATTTGCATCCACCACTGAACCGCAGACAGGACAAACTACAATTGCCTTGGAAACCGTGCCCTTCGATGGGTCAAAACCTTCTGGCATTTTTTCGTAGCCATCGCCTACAATTTTAAACTTAACTTCTTTTCCTTCCACATATGGATAAAGGGCAACCTTTTTGTTTCTCTTTTTGGCAAGCCAGAACTGGTGCTTTAAGGGAATATCTGCTCCGCATGCAGGATTCTGGCATGGAATTGTTCTTGCCCAGATATAGCCTACGGGAATGGAGCCATCCTCATCCTTGGGATAAAACTTTCCAATCTCCTTCTTCGCCTCCTCTAAAACCCAGTTTCCCCATTTCTTCACATCTTCAAGAAGGGGGTTTTTTGTTTGAGTTCCAAGCAATCCCCAATCATTCTTTACTTCTTTTGTTTTTCCATATTTTTGCGGATACTCAAGGGTGCATTTTAAGATTAGAGTGGCAACAGGATTGTATTCAACCGCATAGGCTTCGCATCCCAGCCTTAACGCTTCTAAGGGAATTGAGCCACCTCCTGAGAACGAATCTAAAACTTTAGGAGGCTTTCCTCCATTTTCTTTCAAAATGTCTTTTCTTGCTTTTTCAATAATATGCTGATTAAGAGAATTTTCCCATTTTGAAAGTTCTATTATGAACTGCCTTGTCTTTTCCCATTCTTCCGGATCTTCTGGAGCAGGAATTAACGCGGCATAACTCGTAGCTCTTGAAGATGCCAGAGGTTTGCGAGTCCACCAGATATGTAGAGTTGATATATGCCCGTGTCTTATGTTTTTCTCCTTTGAAGAAATGTCACTCACTTCTTTCACTGGAAAACTCTCTTCGATGTAGCGTTTATCGTTCATCTCAACACCCCTCCAAGCTTTTTCAGGGTGAAATCTCTTACCTTTTCGGCAAATTCCAGGGCTTCCCTGGCTTCCTCTCGTGAAGGTATGTAGAAGGTATCAGGATATCTAAATGGCATAAAACGTGAGTTTTTCCAGCTTTTCCAAGTCGAGTTTTTTAAAGTCTTCGTCTTTTTCAATACAAAGTTCAAGCAAGGTGGCTATATCGTTTTCCCAACCCTTGTGTCTGTGAAGGTAATGAGAAGTTTTTGGGAGAAACTTCGAATTCCATCAGAATTCTGGTAGTCTTCAGATCAGGCTCAGCTTTCTGGATCCAGCGCTTTATAATATCTCTTTTGCCGGTATCCCTTCTTTTATAGCTTCGCTTGATATCGTGTTAACCACAAATTTTTCGCTTTCAAATTCCTGATCCGGTGCAAAGCCTTGTAAATCTTTAGCCAGATATCCCGTTTTTTTCACCGAACTGAGTTGTTCTTTCACCACAACGAGAATATTCCCGTCACTTTCCGATGTATGATTCCCTCATGCTCTTGAGCCAAAGAGTATAATTTTGACCAGTGTAAATCTTTCTTCTCTGAGGGCGCTCTCAATTTCTCTTCTTAGATCATCTTTCATTTTTCCCACAACTCCGTCTTTTTACTCTTCCACTCCTCAAGAGGTATTATGAACCTTACTATTTCGACCTTTTCTTTTGCTGAGAGCCTGTCGGCTGGATTTTGAACGATGTAAAGAGTGGGATTTGCTGCTGCATTTGCCACAACGTATAGATAGTACTGATCTTTGAACCTTTTCGCCTTGAACCACTCGTTGGGAGTCAAAGCCACCTCACCTTCACCCGATCTTGCTTTGACCTCTATGTATCTCACTTCACCTGTTCTCTCATCTTTTGATCGAATGTCAAACCCAAGGTTCTCTTTGGACACATCTTCCGGTGTTCTTCCATTCATTCTTTCGTATTCCATGGCAATTTCCATGCCTATTCTTTCTATTTCTTCGTCTTCTGACATTTCATTCTTTTCAGGTATCACTCTGATGACTGTCAGAAGTTCTGGCGTCGATATGGACAGATTTTGCTCCAGTTCTATTTCCTTCTCCAGTTCCTTTTTGGCTTCTTCGTATTTTCTCTTCTGGTCTTCTTTGTTTCTTATAGGTAGATCCACTTTCTCTCCTCTGGCTTGACGATCGTAAAGTTCGGAAAGTTCTTCGTCTAACTTTCGAATGAGATATTCAAGAGACCTCAGCCCGTACTTCTTCTTTATATCGGCTTGCTTTTTTCTTTCCTGGAGTAATTCTTCTCTGTAACTTTCCACTGCTTGAATCGCAAATTCTAAAAGTTTACTTTCATCCGGAATTGTATCAGAACAGAACTCACACTTTGTTGGAACAAGATCCCACAGGATAACAGGATTGATTTCTTTCACACTTTCTCCATCATCATATAAGGCTATTATCTTCTTCCCCGCTGTCTTTCCTTTTCCATCTTTGACCTGTCCCACATAAAGCCAAATGTATCCGTTGTATTTTCCGGACGGATCTTTGAACATGGCACCCCTCTTCGCATCCTCTCTGTAACTGGAAATTATCCATTCGAGAAGTGCTTCAAAAAGTGGGTGACCAAAAGCGATGAATTCAGCATCGGGATTTTTGAAGGCAACATCTTTGTTAAAAGTAACCTTGGGATATCTTTTCATCAACTCTCCGTATTTGTTTTTAAAGTTACCATCTTTTGCTATTTTCTTTATTTCATAAGGAACTGATTCTATGCTTATGAAGCCTTTTTTGTTCTCCCCAAACTTTCCACCTGCTTTGGTGAAAGCCTTCTTGAAAAACTCCTCAACGTATTCTGGTATCAACCTGTATTCTTTTGCTTTCTCGGTCATTTCTCTTATTCTTGTGTAGTCAATGAACCTGGTGGCAAGACTCTCACCAAGAACTTCTTTTATCTTCGCTATGTATTCCTCATCGGGCTTTATATCTAGCTCTTTCAGAATATCATCCATGCTCTTGGCGTTGGTAACGGCTTCGATTATGAGTTTATAGAGATTTTTACCTTCAAACACATCTCCTATGACGTCGAAGACCCTGTCGTTTCCGAGTTTACTTCTTATTTCTTCAAGTTTGTCGAACAATCTGGAAAGGACCATTCCCTCTCTTGTGTTATCTGCAACGAGGTTGAAGATATACACATCTTTCTGCTGTCCATATCTGTGGATTCTTCCCATTCTCTGTTCTAATCTGTTCGGATTCCAGGGAATGTCATAGTTTATCATGATGTGGCAGAACTGAAGGTTTATACCCTCTCCCGCGGCCTCTGTAGCGACCATTATTTCTGTCTCATCTCTGAAGATCTTTTCTGCTTTTATTCTATCTTCCATACTCATCCCACCGTGGATGCAATTGACCTTGTAGTTCCATCCTTTTATCTTCTCGACTAGGTAATCTAGGGTGTCTTTCGATTCAGTGAATATCAGTATTTTTGGACTTCCGTTCATCTCTCTGATTTTCCTGAACCCTTCTTCGATTGCTTCCTTTAATTCTTTGAGCTTCACTTCTTTTTCTTCCCTTACTATACGGCTTGCTTTTTCAATGAGTTTTTCCAGTGTTCTTATCTCCTCTTTCAACTCTTCTGAGTTCTGTGCTAATGTGACAGCCTCCCATTCTTCTTCTTTCTTCCATACTTCTTTTTCTTCAAGTTCCTCTTCATATATGTCCTCATCGAACACAGTTTCTCTTTGCTTTTCTTCGCCTCTCAGAATTTTTTCCAGTCTTGTTTTCCTTCTTTCGAGTGATTTCAAAAGGGCATAGGTACTCGATGCCATCCTTCTTTGAAGAATAACCAGAGCGAAGGCGACATTTCTCTTTTTATCCGATTGAATCGCTTTGTTGTATTGCTCCACCACGTATCTGGACACCTCGTTGTACAGTTCCATTTCTTCGTCGGACAGTCGAAACTTTATTGTCTTTGGAAACCTTCTTGTGAAGATAGGTTTTCCCTCAAAATCTTTGAGGTCTTCTTTTAGCCTTTTGATGAACGGATTGTCTTTGTTCCTAATCGATTCATCTATCATCTCGCTTTTTGCAAAAAATCCTGGTACCAGAAGATCCAGGAACAACCTGAAATTTTCTGGATCTCCTTTATGAGGAGTAGCCGTTAGAAAGAGAAGATGGTTGGAATTTCTGGAAAGGACTTCACCGAGTTTGTATCTTTGAGTTTTCTGGGTTTTATCACCATATCTGTAGGCTGCCATCTTGTGAGCCTCATCCACGATCACCAGATCCCACATGACAGAACTTAAACTTGTGAGGATTTCATCCTGCTTTGCAAAATCAATAGACGTTATCACCTGATCGTATTTTTCCCATGGATTTTCACCATAGTGGGTGTTGAACGTTCCCCTGTCAAGAACAACGAACTTTTCATCGAATTTTTCTTTCAGTTCTCTTCTCCATTGGTCTTTCAAATGCCCCGGCACGACGATCAGTGTTTTCTTTACAACACCTCTGAGTTTCAACTCCTTCAAAACAAGACCGGCCATTATTGTTTTTCCAGCACCGGGATCATCAGCTATTAGAAACCTAATGCGGGGTTGTTTTAAAATGTATCCATAGACCGCATCTATCTGGAATGGAAGGGGATCTATTTTGGAAACATTCACGGCAAGCAAAGGATCGAAGAGAGAAGCATATCTGAATCGTGTTGCCTCCAGGAAGAGAAAAACGTTTTCAGGATCTCCCATGAGATCTCTTTTGAACTCCAGAACATTTAGTTTATCCAGTTGATCCTTTTCTATAATCCTATCCACAAATTCTTTTGAATTCAGTGTGATTCCCAGAATGCGTATATAATTTCCAATCTCTTGGATCTTTTCAATTCTGATGGGTTCGCCTACAATTCCTTCTACAATGCATCCTTCCCTTAGACTAACCATAAAAAATCCCCCCGTTACATTCCAAACCTCTGTGCCACCCATTTTTCTATCTCTTCAACAGGTTTTTTCAATCTGTACGTCACAGGCATCTTTTTTCCTGTCCATTCGATGAACCCTTCCAGTTCCAGGATGCCCAGTGCCATGTCCATCTTGTACCTTTCGCTTTTGCCACGGAATGGTCTTCCTGGTACCAATTCTTCACCTTCGAGCAGAGAGAAAACTGTGCTAGAACTCACTTCAGCATTGTTTTTAAACACTTCCACAATTTTTCTTATGATGAAATGAAAATGCTTAAGAGGACAAAAATGCTGATACGGGTTCTCTTTCCGAGCCCAAGCAACCACCGATTTGTTTTTTATTTCCCATTTGAAATACTTCGTTGCAAGTTTCTTGTTTTCTTCGTTGTTTTCCACAAATGCTACTTCCCTTTCTTCTTTCTTTTCTTCCTCTTCAAACAAACCAGCCATTTGCTTGAAAACACGTGACAAATTTTTTTTGTTCATGATAAGGACGTACTTTCCTTCAGAAACCTCTTCAACAGCTTTTATCAAGGGAGAATTCAGAAGATCTATGACGCTTTTTATCATCTGAGGCTCCAGTTTTTTCTCCACCGTTCTTGCAACCAGTGAATCAACGGTGAAGTACCCGAGCACACTCTGTAGATTGTCCATCTCCTCCACGATGAGTTTCAGGTTTTCCAGAAAATGTGTTCTGCTCCGATGAGCGCTTATGATTTCTTCTACGACATGACCAGCATCACCGGGTGTTTCAAAGAGTCTTTTTAACTCAAGCAGGTTGAATGGGTATCTGATATGTTCTTTCAAAAGTTCTATCAGATCTTTCACCTTTAGAAGGACAACACCACTTTTATGGGCTCTTTTTTCCACATTTCCTTTTGCAAAGTCAGGACCTACAACCACAACAAAATCTGCATCAGTTTTCCCTTTGTGATCTTCAAGTGAGAGCCAGTCTATCTGAACGTCTGAGATCTTTCCGGATTTGCTGGTTTTTCCATCCACGTTCACAGTGTATGATTCATGTCCTATGTTCGCTTTGAGAACAACGTCTGTGTTTCCAGGTGTTGCTATGAGGTCCGTCTCAAATCCAAGAAAAGAAAAGGCTTCTTTCAGAACCTCTTCGAACTCTGAAGGAGAGTTGCTCCTGTACTGCGTTTCCTTGAGTTTTCTTGTAAGATGCTCTACTCCTTCAGTGGTTGTTTTTCTTTCTTGTTCTTCAAACTCTCTCAATCCAAAAAGCCCCCTTCCTACCTTCACAAACGGTGAATTCTTTCCATTCAATCTGATGTCATCGTAGATATTTACCGCCATATCTCTATCAGGTGATTTGGAGGAGGTTTTTATCAGTCCCTCTTTCAAGGCTATTTCTACTATTTCTTTTACCGTCATGGGCCTTTTTTCTCTTTTCAGGATAAAATAGGCAGCCTCTTTGAAGGTCATGGTATCTCCCCTTAATGTCTTTTTTTCATTCTTTATTTTATTTATTTTATTCTACTACTCCATACACCCTCATCATATCTCCTGGTGTGATGAGAAACAGGTTTTCACTCTTCATTTTCAGGAGTTTTTCTTCGAAGCCGCTTCTGGAAAACAGAGCGTAGATCTTTTTTCTTTTTCCAGTATTCACGTATTCACTCCTCAGAAGAAGTTTTCGATATTCTTCTTCTCCCACTTTTTTGTTAGACCACTTGCATTCCCCAAACAACACGTTTTCCTCATCGTATGCGACAAGGTCTATATCGTACGATTCGTTCTTTCTGTGAGGAACCCTTCCCCAGTGCTTTCCAATGGCTTTCGGGGTGAAACCAAAAAGGCTGGGATTTTCCAGAAGGAACTGCCTGCATATCTCTTCAAACTGGAAGCCCATGTATTGATTGAAGTTACTCCAGACGATTTCAAGAGCTTTTTCTGGGGCGTATTCCATGATGGAGTAGTTTTTGTAGATGTTTTTGAAGAAGAAGTTGTAATAGTGATCTTTGATCCTGTATTTGTAATTCCTCTTTTTTTCGGAGAGCAAAGGACGCTCTTTTGACAGTATCTCGTAGACCTCCGAAAGCTCGCTCAGGTATTTGGAAAGCTTTGTTACATCTATACCAGAAGAATCGGAAATTTCAGACAGTGATTTCATATCCCCTGCAATTGCTTCCAGTATAGAAAAGTACGTCTTGTGTTCTGAACCGAATTCTGATATCAAAAGGTTCCTTGCCTCTTCTCTCAGAGGGGCAAATTCATCGATGAAGATGTCGTAGATCAGTTGCTCGATGTCTCTTTTGTCCTTGAACAGCCACAGGTACTTTGGAACACCTCCCACCATTGCGTATATCTGGAATGCCTCGCAAACATCGTATCCAAAGTCTTTTAACATGGAAATTGTTTCACCAAGAGGAAATTCTTTGATGTTGATGATGCTGTCTGCTCGGCCAAACAACGGCATCTTTTCATTCGTGAAGATGTTCTTCATTAAACCCACATAAGAGCCGAGTACGATCAGCTTTGTTTTGTTTTTGTTATCGTCCCATGCGTGCTGAAGAGCGTAGAGGATATCCGGATTCACCTTATGGAAATTTTGAAACTCATCGAACACGATGTACTCGTATCTGTTGAAGAGTTCAGAGAATAAATCGTACCAGCTGTTGTACACGGCTTTTGAGAAAGAGAAACTCAGATCTCTCAGGAGTGTCTCTTCTTTCTTAACCTCCACAAAGTAGTAAAAGGCTTCTGTATCTTCGAAGACTTTTCTTATCAATGTAGTCTTTCCAATGCGCCTTGCCTTTTACCTTTTGAAAAAAGTCAAGTTCTTTTCTTCGGTTGTAGAACTTCGTTTGATTTGTCTGTGTCGTAAAATTGACATTTTACGACATATATATCGTATAATATTCCGTGAGTTCCGTCATCTTTATCAGAGGGCTCAACCATGGACGAAGGTATGAATCTCACAACTTACGTTGAAAGCAAGCTTATTTCGTTTTTCCCTTTTCGTTGCCATCTTGTTCTTCGTGCTGACGTTCTTTTCCGGTATTCGCAACGATTTGAAGGTGCGAAAAAATCTTTAGGGTTGTGAGTGACGTTGATGTCTTTCAACAAGAGGAAAAAGTCATGAAGCTGCTCAAAGGAATTCATGAAACGCTGTACCCCTTCACGGTTTATCTGATATTCGCAAGACTGGATGGAAAATTCTTCATGTTTCCTGAATACGAGTATGGAGTGCGATCCAAGAGTCCTAGAAACTTCGTGGTGGCTTTCTATTCTGAAGTACTCGACGATCTCATCAGGAAGACGGATATAGCCATGTATCATGCAAAAAGAAACAAAGAACCTGTTTTTCAGTGATCTGAATCTAGAGGGTGGTTCCTATGGAAGAATACCTTGAGTATCTCAGGATAGTGAAGAAAAGAAGCGAAAGAACATTGTATCAGTACCGTTCCATTCTGAAAGAGTTCGCTGAGTACGAACCTGTCACCCCCGATTCCTGGAAAGAGTATCTACATAGGATATCAAACAACGCCCCCACCACTCAGCGCAACAAACTCGTTGTGGTGAAGAACTATCTGAACTGGAAGGCAGACAGGGGAATCCTGAACGTGCAGGATCGCTTCTGGAACGAAGCCGAACCCCCTCGCCACACGGTGCTACCAAAGGCCGTGGAACTCGATGAAATCAAGCGCATCATCGAGGTGTGTGATCATCGAATGTACAGAGCGATCTTCAAAGTGCTCGCCAACACGGGAATGAGGGTGTCAGAGCTTGTAAACCTCTCATTACAGGACATCTCACTGAACGATACCGCCAGGATAAGGATAAGAGGAAAAGGAAACAAAGAAAGAATTATCAACGTCTCCAGGGATCTGGTGGAAGAACTCATAAGATCTGGTTTTTTCGAGAAGAAACCTTCTGTTCGATCGATACAGAGAGCGGTCAAACGATACGCCAGAAAGGCTAGAATAAGAAAGAAGGTGACACCGCACATCTTCAGACATTCCTTTGCTGTAGCTCTGATAGAGCGAGGAATCGCCTTGAACAAGATACAGGCCCTTCTTGGTCACGCCAACATTTCAACCACTTCCATATACCTGAAAATAGCCAGCGAAGGTGTTGAGGTACCGAAGATTATTTGATATAAAACAAGAATAGCTATATCAACTAATATTCTATTGATTAATATCGTGAATGATAAAATTTTGACATATCTACACTTTGTTTCTTTATATCTTCTAAAGTAGATAATACAAAAATATACTTCCGTACAATATAGTATCGTAAACTAATATTTCTTCTTAGTTACCAAGAAATTACTTTGAAACATCTTCAATGGTCCTGTTCAGTTTACCACTCACCAGACCTTCCAGATCCAGCGTCACAAAGGAAAAACCTATTTCTCGAAGCCTCGAAACGATCCTTTCCTTTTCTTCCATGAAAAGTCCCATATCCTCCTTCTTTAACTCGATCAGTGCCACTCTGTACGGGAAAAATCTTACTCTCACCTCTTCAAAGCCAAGATCTCTGAGAAAGTTCTCTGCCGCCTCCACCATTCTGACTTTCCCCTCATCCAGACCAAATCCGTATGGGAATCTAGAACACAGACAGGCCATGGCAGGTTTGTTCCAGGTTGGAAGGTTCAGTTTTCTTGAGAACTCCCTGATTTCTTCCTTTGTCACCTCGAAGTCTATGAAAGGATGCCAGATACCATCCTCCGTAGAGGCCTTCACACCCGGTCTGTAATCTCGAAGGTCAGAGAAATTCAAACCGTCCGCTACCACTTCGAATCCATGTTCTTTTGCCCAGTTCTTCACAACGCTGTCTCTCAGTTTTCTACACAGATAACACCTGTCTGGAGGATTCTCTATGAGATGTCTGCTCTTGAGTTCGTCCAACTCGATGAATTCGTGTCTTATTCCAATGAGATCTGCCAGTTTTTTTGCCTCTTCTATTTCTCTTCTTGGAATGACAGGAGAATCTATTGTGAGCGCCACACTGTTTTCACCCAGTGCTTCGTAAGAGAGTTTTGCAAGGAGTGTACTGTCCACTCCTCCCGAAAACATCACCACAACCTTCTTCTTTTCTTTCAGAGCCTCCAGGATCTTTCTGATCTTGCTCATCTTCTTGCACTCCCGATTTTCCTCAGGATCCTCACGGCGGCTGCAGCGGCACCGACGGTGTTTCCTATGTTCACCACAAGAAGGCCAGGAACACACGTTTGAAGCATCGTTGTAAGAGCTCCCATACCTTCTCCACCGTGTCCGTAACCGACAGGTGTGGGAACCGCTATCACGGGAAGATCCGTCAAAGAAGCAACCAGAGAGGGTAAAATTCCTTCCATCCCGGCGAAAACTACGATGAGATCAGCATCCTTTACCTGTTTCATTGCGTAAAAAGATCGGTGTATTCCTGCAACTCCCGCATCGTAGACCTTTTTCACCGTGACACCAAGTTCTTCGAGTATGAAAGAAGTCTCTTCAGCAAAGGGAACATCGGAAGTTCCCGCGGTTATTATGCCCACTGTTCCATCCAGTCTTTCTGAAAGATTGTTCTTCTTTACAACCAGAAGTCTGCCTGCTTCTTTTATCTCGTACTCTCTGAATCTGTCCTTTACCAACTTTTTCTTTTCCTCATCCAGATGGGAAACAAAAGCGACTCCCTTCTTCTCCAGAAACTTTTCCACGGCCAGGATTATGTGTTCGAGAGTTTTCCCAGATGCAAAAACGATTTCAGGAAAGCCTTGCCGTCTTTCTCTTTCCAGATCGAGCATCAACTCATCAGTTCTTTCATAGAACGTCTCCAGGATTTTCCTTTCTGCTTCATCGAGTGTTATTTCACCCTTTAAAAGAGCTTTCAGGATGCTCTCAAACATTTCCTTGAACCTCCGATATCTTTCTGCAGACTGCGTTATAAACCTCTTTGAGTGGTATCTTTTTTTCCTGTGCCAACTTTTTGCAGGCTTCGTACTCTGGAGAGACGTTCACGGCTTCAGAATCAAAATATGCTACTTTCACAGGGATCTTTCCGTATTCTGTCTCCACTGTTATCACCTTGCGAGGAGCTTCCACCTTTTCGAGGTGGAGAATCCTTGCACCTATACTGGTACTTTCTTTGAAGAGAATCTTCAGAATCTGATCTCTTTTTTCCTCAGAACACAGGACAGAAACTTTCACAGCCGGGCGGTTCTTCTTCATGTATATGGGTGTGTAAAAAACGTCCTTTGCACCTGTTTCGAACAGTTTTTCCATGAGATATCCAAAAAGTTGAGGATTCATATCGTCTACGTTCGTCTCTATGAGGATGTCTCTTTCACTTTTTCCTTCCAGAGAACCGAGGTAGCCTCGAAGAACATTCGGTATCTCAAGATCTCTTGTCCCTGCTCCGTATCCCACCTTTTCTATTCTCAGAATCGGTGTTCTGAACTCGTCGACCAATTCCTTCAAGATCACAGCTCCCGTTGGTGTGACAAGTTCTGCCCGCACCTTTTGATCCATGTAGATCGGTATGTCCTTCAGAAGTTCCGCGGTTGCCGGGGCTGGGACCGGGTATCTACCGTGTTCTGTCATCACAAAGCCACTCCCTGTGTTGACGGTGCCGCAAAAGATTCTTTCCACACCGAGAAGTTCCAGTCCTATCACAGCTCCCACGATTTCTATCACCGCGTCCATAGCCCCTACTTCATGGAAATGAACCTTCTCTTTTGGAAGACCATGAACCTTGCTTTCTGCTTCGGCGAGGGTTTCGAACATCCTCTTTGCTTTTTCTCTTGCGGGACTTTCGAGTCTTTCGAGTATCTCCATTATTTCTGAAAGATGTCTTCCGTGGTGCTCGTGATCCATGTGGTCTTCGTGGTGATCTTTTCCTGGAAAGACAACGTCCACCTTCGTTGCGGTTATACCCTTTTTGTTGACCTTTTTTATTCTCAATTCAAACTCGATGCCCAGTTTTGAAAGGCGTCTTTTGAGTTCTTCAGGATCAACACCAAGGTCGACAAGAAGTCCAAGGAACATATCACCTGCAATCCCGGAGAACGGATCGAGATAGAGAATCTTTTCCATTTTTTGCTCCCTCCTTTAGATAATGAGTATATACTAATTACCTTTCCGAACCAAGTAACATCTGAATTAAAACAAAGCACATTGAAGGAATTCGAGTGAGAATACTAGTAGAACACCTGCGAAGGAGGGATGCAGTGGATGCAGTGGAAAGATGTTGAACCTCTGGTGAACGAACTTCTGAATTTTTCCATCTCTTCTTCTGAAGACTTCAGAAGTTTTATTAACAGGGTAACGGATTTCTTCGATCAAGTGGAGGAAGAACACGCTTGGCTCTACATCAAAATGACCGTGAACGCAGACAACAAAGAGTACGCAAAATCCTACGAAGAGTTCATGAAAGAGGTCGTTGCAAAACTCAAACCTTACGAACAGAAGATCAAAGAAAAGATCGTTGAAAACGAACGTTTTGCGCCTCTTGGATACGAACACATGATAAGGATTCTCAAAAACGACGTGGAACTTTTCAGGGAAGGGAACGTTCCTCTTCAGGTGAAAGAAAGTATACTGGCCAAAAACTATGGAACGCTCGTTGGAAGCATCGAGGTGGAGTTCAAAGGGGAAAAGAAAACCCTCCAGCAACTCTCCACCTATCTGAAAGACCCCGACAGATCCACAAGGGAGCTTGCCTGGAGGAAAAGGTACGAAGGAATATGGAGTGTGAGAGAAAAACTCAACGAACTCTTCGACGAACTCAAAGGTATAAGGCACCAGCAGGCTCTGAACGCTGGCTTTTCCAACTACAGAGACTACATGCACAGGTTGAAGGGAAGATTCGAGTACACACCAGAAGACCTGTTTGAGTTTCACGCTGCTGTGGAAAAAGAGGTGGTTCCGTACCTGATGGAAAGAACAAAACTCAGACGGAAAAAACTCGGTGTTGAGAGCGTAAGACCGTGGGACACGGCAGTGGATGTGGATGGTAAGGTGTTGAAACCATTTTCTTCAACAGACGAGTTCGTAGAGAAAACACAGCGGGCCCTGAAAAGATTGAACCCCCTCTTTGCAGAAAGATTTCGTCTCATGAAAGAGAAGAGACTCCTTGACCTTGAAAACAGAAGAGGGAAGGCTCCAGGGGGCTACAACCATACACTTCCAAAGACGGGGGCTCCTTTCATCTTCATGAACGCTGTCGGACAGCCAGGGGATGTGAGAACGATTTTCCATGAGCTGGGACATTCGATGCACTCGTTCGAAACGCTGAACCTTCCAGCCTTCTACAGACCTCACAGAATGGAAGTTGCTGAACTCGCCTCGATGTCGATGGAACTCATCTCCATGGAGTACTGGAAGGAGTTTTACGAAGACCCGGAAGATTTCAAAAAGGCAAAGATCGAAGAACTCGAAGGCACACTTTATTTTTTGCCGTGGTGCATGATAGTGGATGCTTTCCAGCACTGGATTTACACCAATCCCGATCACACACCAGATGAAAGAGACGAATACTTTGCTCACCTGATGGACAGGTTCAATCCCGGAGTGGACTGGTCAAATCTGGATGAGGAAAAGAAAACAAGATGGCTCTTTCAACTTCACATCTTCGAGGTGCCGTTCTATTATATAGAGTATGGGATAGCCCAGATCGGTGCCCTTGCAATTTACAGGAATTACCTGAAAGATCCGGAGAAAACCCTGAAAGACTACCAGAGGTTTTTATCCGTGGGATGTTCAGCCTCAGTAGACGAAGTATACAGAGCAGCGGGAATAGAGTTGAGCTTCTCAAGGGAGTACATAAGAGAAATCGTCAACTTCGTAGCAGAACAGATAGAAGCAATAGAAAGATGAAGCCCCGGAAACCCGGGGCTTTTTCACCATCCTCTTGATGCACCACCGCCTCCGGAGGATCCTCCTCCAAAGCCCCCAGAGCCACCTGATCCACCCCTGGGTCCACCGAATCCACCCGGAAACCTGGGACCTCTGTACCAGTATCTTCCCCTTCCCATGATGGAAGAGAAGATGATGAACGCGACGACGATGATAATAATGGAAAGACCATTGATGTCCGTTCCTCTTTCAGGAAGGTCTGAGGTTCCTGTGATTTCCACCCCGTACTCTCTGGCCACCTCTCTGACGATCGCCAGATAGCCATAGTAGATACCTTTGTTGTACTCTCCCTCTTTGAAATAGGGAATCACGTATTCATCGAGGATTCTTCCTGCCTTTCCATCTGGAATGGCTCCTTCCAAGCCGTATCCAACTTCTATTCTCACCTTTCTATCCTGCATCGCAACAAGAAGAAGCACCCCGTTGTTCTTTTCCTTTTGACCTATTCCCCATTCCCTGAAAAGCCGGTTCGCATATTCTTCCACCGTAAGACCAGAGAGTGAAGGAACAACCACCACAACGATCTGAGCCGTTGTTTTTTTCTCCAGTTCTTTTCCAACGGCAACTATCTTTTCCACCGTTTCTGAATCCAGCACACCCACGTAGTCGTTCACATACTTGTACGGAGTGGGCTCTGGAAACTCAACTGAAAACGAAAGAACAAATAAAGCAATGAGAATCAGAAAAAGAATTCTTCTCATCAGAACTTCACCTCTGGCACCTGCTCTGCTCCAACCCTTGCTTCAAAGTACTGTTTCTCTTCGAATCCAAACATCCTTGCAAAGATCACACCGGGAAACCTCTTTATAGCGGTGTTGTATCTTTTCACCGCTTCGTTGTAGTCTCTTCGAGCAACTGCAATCCTGTTTTCCGTTCCGGCGAGTTCATCCATGAGCTGGCGAAAGTTCGTGTCAGCCTTGAGATTGGGATAGTTCTCCGCTATGGCAAGAAGTCTTGAAAGGGCTGATGAAAGTTCTGCATCGGCCTGAGCGCTCTCCTGTGGTGTTCTTGCACCTATCAGTTTCGATCTTGCGTTCGCTATCTCTTCGAGAATCTCTTTCTCATGTGCAGCATAGCCCTTCACAGTTTCCACGAGATTGGGTATGAGGTCTGCTCTTCTCTGGAGCTGGTTCTGGATCTGGCTGTACTTTTCCTCCACTTCCTGTTCCAGCGAAACAAGGTAATTGTAATATCCGATCGTGGTACCGATGATGACGACCGCAACGATCAGAACAATTATCAGAACGATGAGGCCCTTTTTCACAGAAATCCCTCCTTCCACTCCTAGAATGTTACCATGGAATTTTATGATTTAGACTTTTTCGTTCGTAGATAATGTGGAAAAAATCTATTTTCTGACGATTAACGGAAATTATAAGTGTTTGTAGTGGATTTTCTTCGTTTTTCTCAGGTTGACGTTTTGCTTTTATTTGTGTTACCATTCTCGTGAAAACGATTTCGAAAACGTTTTCAAAAGATCCACATGGGGAGGAAAAACAAAATGATATCGGTTGTTGGAAGTTCGAACATAGACATCGTCCTCAAGGTCGATCACTTCACAAGACCAGGAGAAACTCAAAAGGCACTTGAGATGAACATTTTTCCCGGTGGAAAAGGGGCAAATCAGGCTGTGACCGTTGCAAAAATAGGAGAAAAAAGCTGCCGTTTTTTGACATGTTTGGGAAACGACGATTATGCAAAAATCCTCTCGGATAATTTTGAAAGGCATGGAATAAAAGGGTACATCCAGATAAATGTCCCTACTGGAAGAGCTTTCATAGAGGTGGACAGAAGCGGCCAGAACAGAATCATCATCTTTCCCGGTGCGAACGCGGAACTCAAGAAAGAATTGATAGACTGGGAAGAACTATCCAGAAGCGAAATCTTACTTCTTCAAAACGAGATCCCGTTTGAAACTACTCTGGAGTGTGCAAAAAGGTTCAACGGTATTGTGATCTTCGACCCCGCTCCAGCACAGGGAATAAATGAAGAGATCTTTCAATACGTGGACTATCTTACGCCGAACGAGGAGGAGATAGAAACCCTCTCCAGAGAAATCTTTGGAGATTTTTCCACAGTTGAGAACGCAGCTGAAAGATTTTTGAAACTAGGTGTAAAGAACGTTCTTGTAAAACTCGGCGAAAAAGGAATTCTTTTGCTGAACAAGAAGGGAAAAAAGCACTTTCCAGCTTTTGAAGTAAACGCAGTCGATACGACAGCAGCTGGCGACGTCTTCAATGGTGCTTTCGCTGTTGGGCTGGCAGAAGGTAAGAATCTCGAAGATGCTGTGATCTTCGGTATGGCAGCGGCGGCTATATCTGTAACAAGATTAGGGGCTCAAAGTTCTATACCCTCACGGCAGGAAGTAGAAGAGTTTTTGAAGGTGAAATTATGAAAAAAGTGACCATAAGAGATATAGCACGTGAGGCAGGCGTTTCACCTTCTACAGTTTCAAGAGTGATAAACAAAAGTGCACCGGTGAGAAAAGAACTTGAGGAAAAAGTACTTGAGGTTATCAAGAAAATGGGATACACACCGAATCTGGTGGCACGAAGTTTGAGGAAGGGATACACCGACACAGTGGGATTCATTGTACCTGACATAACAAACCCATTCTTTTCGCTCATCATCAAAGGAGCTGAGGATTTCTTCAAAAAGAAAAAGATCTCCCTGGTTGTTTGTAGTTCAAATCATGATGTTAAAGAAGAAGAAAAGTTAATTGAGATGCTGGTTTCAAAGAAAATGGATGGATTGTTACTGATAGGTGCAGGAAGTAACAATCGACTATTGAGCAGCATCCTAAATAGAGTGAAAGTAGTTTTTGTGGACAGGGTGTACGAAGGGTACGATGCACCGTATGTGGTTAGCGACAATTACAACGGTATGAAAAAACTTGTGTGGTACTTGGTAAAGACAGGGCACAGATCGTTTGCCTTTTTGAATGGAGAAGAAGGAACGTACAGTGCTACGGAAAGGTTAAAGGGATTTGTGGATGCTCTCAAAGAAGCTGGGATAAAGGACTATGTGGTTTTCTTCGGACAATTCACCTATGAAAGTGGTTTTTCACTTGTGAAAAAATTGAAGAAGATTCCCGATGCTATTGTTTGTGGGAACGATCTTATGGCGTACGGGGCAATAGATGCTCTGGAAGAAATGGGATATGGAGTTCCAAAAGATGTGAGTGTCACCGGATTTGATGATCTTCCTTTCAGTAAACATTATAAACCCTCGTTGACAACGGTTAGGCAACCCTTCCATGCAATGGGTTATGAATCCGCAAAGATACTTCATTGGATGATAAGTGGGAAAAGTAAGGAAAATAAAAAGATCGTGCTTGAAACAGAGTTGATCATCAGAGAATCAACCAAAGGAGGATCAGAGTATGAAACGAATGGGAATTCTTAACTCTACCATATCCGAGATGGTGGCAAACATGGGACATACCGACATGTTGACAATAGTTGATATGGGTTTCCCTATACCTGATGGAGCCAAAAAAGTAGATTTAGTGGTTGACAAGGGAAAACCTGGCCTTCTGGAAGTGGTAGAAGTTATTCTAAAGGAATTAGAGATTGAGAAAATCATTCTGGCTGAGGAGATGAACGAAAAAAATTCTGAGACTCGAGATTTACTGATTAATCTCGTAGAGAAAAACAATAGTAATGTAAAAATAGAATTCATACCTCATGAGGAGTTCAAAAAAATTTCCAGAACTTCAAAAGGATTTGTAAGGACAGGAGCGGACAAGCCGTATTCGAACGTCATCCTCGTGAGTGGGGTGATATTTTGAAATTGCTCGAAATGAAACAAATTACGAAGCGCTTCCCAGGGGTAGTGGCTCTTGACAAAGTGGATTTTGACCTGGGAAGGGGGGAAATTCATGCACTCGTTGGAGAAAACGGTGCCGGTAAGAGTACTCTGATGAAAATATTATCAGGAATTCTCAGACCAGATGAGGGAAAAATCTTCCTGGATGGAAAAGAAGTGACTTTTAACTCTATTCTCGAAGCGCAGAACTATGGGATATCGATGATTCATCAGGAGTTGAGCCTCTGTGAGAACCTTACAGTGGCTGAGAACATCTTTTTGGGATTGGAAGAAAATTGGAACGTTTCGAGGAAAAATCTCGTAAGAAAAGCCAGAGAGCTCCTTGAGCAGCTCGAATTTGATATTCAGCCTGATAAAAGGGTAGAAGAATTGAGTGTTTCGGAGAAACAGCTAGTGTCCATAGCTAAAGCACTTTCTAGGAAAGTTAAGATTCTGATAATGGACGAACCAACTGCAACCATTACCGAACACGAGGTAAAAAGGCTTTTTGAAATAATGCACGATTTAAAGAGACGCGGAATCTCTATAGTATTCATATCGCATCGTCTCGATGAGGTATTTGAAATAGCAGACAGGATCACCGTTTTGAGAGACGGACAAAAGATAGGAACAGGAAGTTTGAGAGACTACGATCGTGACACCATTATACAGATGATGATAGGAAGGAGAATATCGGAAATGTATCCTAAATTCAACAAATGCACAGAGGAGGTAATTTTTGAAGTAGAGGAATTCTCCGTACCAGGCTATGTAGAACCTCTTTCTTTCGAACTGAGAAAAGGGGAAATCTTTGGGATAGCAGGGTTGGTTGGTTGCGGTAAAAGTGAACTTGCTTTGGGACTTTTTGGAGCCATGAAATCCTTTTTCAAAAGAATGACACTTTTTGGAAAGGATATAACAAGATTGGAAAGTCCTTTAGATGCTTTGAAAAATGGTATCGTTATGGTCCCAGAAGATAGAAAAACTCAGGGTCTTATTCTCGAGTTGAGTGTGATTAAGAACATCATCCTACCAAATACAGATATTGTTTCACGATTCATGAAAATAAACTGGAAGCAATCAGCCAGGATTGCTGAGCAATTCGTAAAGCAACTGAACATCAAGACACCATCCATTAAGCAGCTGGTTAAGAATCTATCAGGTGGTAATCAACAAAAGGTGGTGATAGCAAAATATCTCGCCAAGAAACCGCGACTTGCCGTGTTTGTAGAACCAACCCGTGGTATCGATGTGGGATCTAAAGTGGAAATTTATGAGCTGATGAACCACCTGGCAAATGAAGGGACGGGAATTATCTTCATTTCCTCTGAGTTACCGGAGATAGTGAATCTGTGTGATCGAGTGATGGTTATGCATAGAGGCAGAATGACAGCATTGCTGGAGAAAGATGAAATATCCCAAGAAAACATCATGAAAGCAGCAGTGGGGGTGCAAGCAAAATGAAAGGGATATGGAATCTTATGAGGCGATACCCGGTAGTTGTTGGATTCATCGCACTGTTAGTTGTTCTGTCGATCCTTTCCGATAGATTTCTAACGATCTCTAATTTGCTCAACGTGTTGAGGCAGGTTTCCGTTCAAGCGATTATAGCCTTTGGAATGACCATCGTCATCATTTCCGGTGGAATAGACCTCTCGGTGGGATCTGTTTTTGCTTTCAGCGCCGTTGTACTTGCATCAATTCTGAAGCAAGGATCCATTCTTCTAGCTGTGTTGGCTGGCCTGGGAGTTGGAGCTCTTTTTGGTCTTTTCAACGGCTTTGTGATAGCCAAGGCGAAACTACAACCTTTCATTGTAACACTCGCAACGATGGCAATTGCCAGAAGCTTTACCCTTCTGTACACAAACGGTATGCCAATAACGGGTTTCAGCGATGCCTTCAGATTTATTGGTCGTGGTGAGATTTTCTCGATCCCTGTTCCTGTTTTTATAATGTTTGGGGTCTTTTTTTTGACATGGTACCTCCTTTCCCAAACGAAACTCGGTTTATACGCGTACTCAATAGGTGGCAATGAAGAGGCAACTAGATTAAGTGGAGTCAACGTTGACAATTACAAGATTATTTTTTACACCTTAAGCGGAGTGTATTCTGCTATCAGTGCCATGATCCTAATAGCAAGACTCAACAGTGCTCAACCTATTTTTGGTGAGGGATACGAACTTGATGCTATTGCAGCGGTAGTTCTTGGTGGAGCAAGTCTTTCCGGAGGAAAAGGAACAGTATTAGGAACACTCTTTGGGGCTTTGATCATGGGAATCATAAACAACGGTCTCAACTTGTTGAATGTTTCACCATTTTATCAGCAAGCAGTAAAAGGAAGCATCATTCTGGCAGCGGTTCTTTTGGAAAGAGAAAAATAAGCACCTAAAAAATCTCAGGGAGGTGATGTTATGAGGAAGTTAGTATTTACTCTGCTGGTAGCACTTTTTATGCTGGGAGCAGCATTCGGAGCGAAGTACGTCGTGGGACTCTCACTGTCAACGCTTAACAATCCGTTCTTTGTGACATTAAGAGATGGTGCTATAGATACAGCAGAGAAACTGGGGATCGAATTGATTGTTCTGGATGCTCAAGACAACCCGGCAAAACAGCTCAACGATATTGAGGACCTAATTCAAAGAGGGGTCGATCTCATAATTATTAACCCAACTGATAGTGATGCGATTGTATCAGCTGTGGAAAGTGCAAACGAAGCGGGTATTCCCGTCATAACAGTGGACAGAGCTTCAAACGGTGGAAAAGTGGTGTGCCACATTGCTTCCGATAACGTTGAAGGCGGAAGAATGGCGGCAAGGTACATAGCGAAAGTTTTGAACGGAAAAGGAAAAGTGGTGGAACTCGTGGGAATTCTTGGAACATCTGCGGCAAGGGATAGAGGAAAGGGTTTTGAAGAGGAGATTGCAAAGTACCCTGGTTTACAGCTTGTAGCAAAGCAGACTGCTAATTTCAACAGAGCTGAAGGACTCATAGTGATGGAAAACATCCTTGAAGCACATCCTGATATTGACGCTGTCTTTGCCCAAAACGATGAAATGGCTCTGGGAGCCATTGAAGCTATTAAAGCGACTGGAAAACTTGATGAAATAGTTGTGGTAGGGTTTGATGCCATTCCTGATGCGATAGAAGCCATCAAGAAAGGAGAAATGGAAGCAACAATCGCACAGCAGCCTTATTTGATGGGTCAGTTAGCAGTCACAAAAGCATTTGAATACCTGACAACAGGTACAGTCTTCTTCCCAGTCGAATTGAAGCTTATAACCCAAGAAAACGTTGAGTGAAGATCACAAAGAGGGTGGGAGGTATCTCACCCTCCTTCATAAAAATCCTTTTCTTCTCAAATTCTCCACAACGAAAGGATAAGGTTCCAGATACTCCTTTTCCATCCTGCAAGGGACAGGAAGTTTCTTTTTGAGTTCACTCAATCCTTCTTCGCCGAACAGATCGTACATTATAGCAATCCAGAAACGCACCTTTCCATACAGGTTCTCCAGGGCTTTCAATTGATAGTAGAAATACCGCCCATCTGCGCCGGTTATCCGCTCAAAACTCTCTTCGTCCCAGCCTTTCACGTTCACTCTCACAAGAACGTCAAGATCAGCGAAGAGATCCACCAGTGATGGATCGTAGCCAAACAAGATACCATTCGTCTCCAGGATGAACGTTCCCTTCACAAGTTTCATCACTTCTCTTGTGTGTTCTGCTGATTTTCTTCCAAGAATCGGCTCTGCTCCACTAATTCTGAAAAGACCACATCTTCTTTTTCTTGAGATCTCCACGAGTTTTTCTGCCACCTCTTCTGGCGAGAAGAAATCTCCTACCTTCTCTGGCCTTATGTTCTTGAAATAGTTCCAGCAGTAGGCACAGAGCAGGTTACACCCAACAGAGTCCGCTGTTACAATCCCACCGTAGTACAGAGAGTACCTGAACCTGTAGTATTTTCTCTTTCCGCCTTTCATCACAATACTTTCTATTTTTTTCGATCTTTCAATTGGATTGAATCCCACGATATCCCCCCGGTTTATAATGTACACGATGATCACGGCCGGTGTGGATGGTACACGAAGGGGATGGGTGTATGTTCTGGTTGAAGAACGCAAAATTTTGAAGATAGGACTCATGGAACGCTTCTTGTTCCCAGGATTTCCTGTGCTTGTAGACATTCCCATTGGACTACCAGAGACCGGTGAGAGAGTGTGTGACGAACTTGCACAGAAGATCCTTTCGAAGCGGGCAGGATGTGTGTTCACCGTGCCTGTCAGAAAAGCGGTTTATCAGAAAACCTACGAAGAGGCCTTGAGGGTCAACAGGAAAAAACAAGGAAAGGGATTTCCCGTTCAGTTCTGGAACATCGTGGGAAAAGTGAGGGAAGTGGATCTTTTCTTGAGAGAAAATCCCTCACTGGTCAGTGTGATCAGTGAGTCCCACCCAGAACTTTGTTTTTTGAAACTTTCTGGAAGACTTCTTGCCTCAAAGCACACAAAAGAAGGAATCAAACAGAGAATAAATGTGCTAAATAAATTCCTCACACTCGATGTGAACGAACTAAAAAAGAATGGGGAAAGACTGAAGGTTCCTCTCCACGATCTTCTCGATGCTATGGTCCTTGCCCTCTCCGGACAGTTTTCACTGGAGACGATTCCAGAAAACCCACCGAAAGATCGCTACGGTCTTCCAATGGGTATCAAAATACCCGTTTTCAGTGAAGAATGAAGCCCCTTTTCAACCCTTCTCTGTACAGTATGCTTCCTTCAAGAACGAAACCTTCCGGTACTTCTTTGAAAGCAAGGAATCCCACTCGATACACATTTTCCAATTTTTCCAAACCATGTGGAGAGAGTTTCACGATTTCGTATGTGAGATCTTCTCCAGCGCTGTGTTGCCCCATGTGGTTTCCGTTCTTCCATGCCCTGGAGTACGAAACATCATAGACGATTCCTTCAACTGCTACGTAGGCTTTCTTTCCGTTCTTTCCGGAGTAATTTTTTCAAATCATCCAGGGTGAACACCAGAACACCCACAGGATAGACGTTGGAAAGCTTAGAAAGACCGTGCGGAGAAAGCTTCAAGATCTCGTGCGTGAGTTCAGAGCCTGCACTGTGCCGTCCCATGTGTTCACCGTTTCTCCATGCCTTTGAATGTGTCACATCGTAGACTATTCCGTTCACTGCAACGTACGCTTTGTTTCCGTTTTTTTCATTGAATTTTTTGAGATCATCCATTGTGAACGCAAGGATTCCTACGATTTTCTTTCCATCCAGTTTAACCAGACCATGAGGTGACTGTTTCAAAATTTCGTAGGTTAGTTCCTCCCCGGCATCGTGCTGCCCCATGTGTGTACCTTTATACCAGGCATCTGATTCGGTAAGATCATAAACAAAACCTCCTACGGCTACCCACACTTTTCCGTTCTTACCATCGTTTTGCTTCAAAGTCTGATAGGATATCAATGGATAACTCGGGATACTCTCTTCAATAATTTTTGGGTCAATGGAAAAGATCATGGTAACTGCCAGTAGAAGAAACACCATCAAAGCCTTCATAATATCCCTCCTTAAAAGAGCCATGGGGTCAAAAGATGAAGCAGAAGGAACACCAGAAGAGAAACACCGAGGTATCTGTGAAAGATAATCCAGTGTCTTCTGAAAAAACGCAGTTTTCCAAGAAGGTAGATCAGAAACATGGTCGTGATGAGAATCCACAAAAGTGTGCCCGTGTGGAAGTAGATGTATCCACCCAGAGCCAGATATCCATGGACAAAACCAAGAACGATCAACACTAACCCTGAAAGTTTGTGGTATTTTCTGAAGTATTTTGCTATATTCATCATGTGGAATAGAAGGCGAGATTCTCTTTTCAGTTTATATATGACCCTCACGAAAAAAGGAAAAAGATTGAAAATCAAAAGACCCACGTTGATCCAACCAAGAACTCTGAACACAGAAACTCCTTCCAAAGTAAAAGATGGAAATCAATTCAATTATACATTATGAGGAGGGAAAGTATGAGAAAAGCAGCAAGTTTGATGATCCTGATTTTCACCACCATAATCTTTGCTGTACATCCTCTGGACGTTCTCACACGAGAAAGAGGCGCTCCAATTTATGAAACCAAGATTTCAACCACCACTCAAGAGGGTGAGGAAATATACGTTCTCAAGTCGTACGGTATGAAGTGGCAGGAGGTCCAGTGGTTTCACAGGGTGGGAATCATTCTTCCACCCAATCTAAGATACAGAGATCGTGCTTTCCTGCTGATAACGGGTGGAAGCAGAAGGGAGGAAAATGAAGCCTATTACAGGGCGTTTCTGGAGGATGTTCTTGAGTACCTGTGGGTGGCGAGAATGTTTGAGTCTCCCTTCGTGGTTGTGGGTGATGTTCCCAATCAACCGATCTTTGGTCTCAGAGAAGATGCGTTGATTGCAGAGACGTTCAGGATGTATCTCGAAAAACCCGATCCGTTCCTTCCACTCCTTGTCCCCATGACCTACGGTGTGATAAGAGCCATGGACGCGGCACAGGATTTTCTGGAAAAGAAAAACTTTGAAATAAAGGGATTCATGGTTTCTGGTGCTTCAAAGAGAGGATGGACCACCTACCTTGCAGGTATCTTCGATCCACGGGTTTTTGCCATTGTTCCTATGGTGTACGACAATCTGAACATAGAGGTACAACTTCTTCATCAAAAAGAGTACTACGGCACTTACAGCGAAAAACTGAAGGATTATCAGGAAAGAGGACTCCTGGATCTGATAGAAAGTAAACGGGGGAAAGATCTTCTCGAAATAGTCGATCCGTACGCTATGAGGTTGAGGCTTAGTCTTCCTAAGATTCTTGTACTCGGCACAAACGACGAATACTGGACGCTCGACTCAGCAAATCTCTACGTGGACGACTTGCCAGGGGAGACCTTCCTTTTCTACTCCCCAAACGACAGACACAACCTGAAAAATGTAAAAGAGATTGTGGAGACGATCTCTTCGTTTTTCAAGTTGTATCCAAGACTGCCGGAAGTAAGGTTTTTCTATGAAGATGGAAAGATCTCGGTTGAGAAAAGTCCAGAGATCGTAGATGCGGAGTTACGGTTTACAATATCGAAGAGCAAAGATTTCAGAGAAACGGTTTGGTTGAGAAAGAACGTAGAAGAAAAAGAAGATTTGCTGGTTGGAGTACCTCCTGGAAAACCCGCGGGATTTCATCAGGCCTACTTCCTGAGAGTCACGCTGGAAATCAAAGGACTGAGAATGAAGGTCTGCAGCAAGATTGTGGTTGAATAGCGAGGTGAAAAGCTTGGGCAAATGCAAATACTGTGGAAAACCTGCTGGCTTTTTGAGAACCAAGCACAAAGCATGTGAGATGATTTACAAAGAAGGATGGAAAAAGATGCTGAATCTTGCCGAAAAAGCCTTCACAACAGGAAACTTTCGATCTCTCAGAGGTCAACTTCTTGAAATAGCTCAGAATCACTTCAGGACGGAAAAAGATGTGGAAGATGTCCTCACGACGGTCTGGGGAAAAATGGTAGATCACTTTCTGGACGATGGCAACTTGGATGAAGTGGAGGAAGAAAAACTGGTTCGTTTCATAAAAGAAACGGGGCTTTCTGTGGACAGGCTGGCCGGGAAAGATTCGTACACGAAATTCATGAAAGGAAGATTGCTGAGAAAGGTGATGCACGGCGAGATAGAGCAGTTCTATGAACCTGTTCCAGTCATTCTTGGAAAGTCAGAAGTTCCTGTGTGGGTTTTCCAGAACGTTGGCAACTACGAGATGAGAAAGTGCAGAGAATACGTGGGAGGATATTCTGGTTTCAGTGTGAAGATCGCACGTGGTGTTTACTACAGGGTAGGAGGTTTCAAAGGAAATCCTGTTGAAAAAACAGAGTTAACCCACGTCGATGAAGGCGTTCTTGTCTTCACGAACAAAAATCTGTATTTCGTTGGACAAACAAGGAGCTACAGGATTCCTTACAAAAAGATCATCTCGGTCATTCCGTACAAAGAAGGAATTATGGTGTACCAAGATGCAAAGACGAAAAAGCCTCAGTTTTTTGAACTGGACGATGTGTGGTTTTCCTACAACCTTTTGGTGAATCTGGTAACTCTGGAAAAGGATTAGTAAACCGTGTAGAAGATGAGTTCTCCAGAGTCAGTGCAGAGAACGGCGAACTCTCTCTCTGAGATCTTGAAGATCTTCAGGGGGTATTTTCCCGTTTTCACCGTTTGTACCACTCTGTCGTTTTTTATCAGATATATCTCCTCTGCCTCCACGGAGAGTGCCACCAGGTAGTCTCCAACCTCCTCGAGGTAAAGAACGGGATGTGGCACACTGATCTGTCTCACATTTCCGTTTCTGTCAACAACGGAGATAACTGGAGAAACAAGGCTAGAAATTGCCAGATCAGAACTGTGGAACGAGATACCATAGGCAAAATCCGGAAGGTTTCTTTTCCAGACAACTTTTCCATTGACCAGTTTAACAAGCCAGCCGTTTCTGTAATCAAGGACGTAATCACCGCTTGCTCCTTCTATGTAACGTAGAGGACGGGCAAGTCCCAGACGAACGGAGTCCATGTTTCCACGGTGAAGGTAGATCACATCAGGTTCATCGTCATCTTTCCAGTAACAGAGGTAGGCAATCCCCTTTTTTGTAGGAACAAAGTAGGTGCTGGAAACTCCCGTGCGATACCTTTCCACCACCCTGAAAGTTCTTCTGTCCACTCCCACAAGAATTCCCTGAGAAAAGAGAGAGATGTAGAAGATGCCGTTGTGGTAGAGAAAAGTGGTGGGATCTCCACCCAGGGTGATCTCCCGTCTTCTGTTTTCTGAGGAGATTTCTATGAATTTTCCTTCGAACATGTCGGTGACATACCACTTTCCCTCAACGTACATTCCCCAGGCAGGGTAGGAAAAACCTGTGAATCTGGATATGATACTTTTTGAGTTGGAATCTATGGATACGATCTCCCTTTTTAAAGAATCAACGAGGGTGATGACACCCTCGTTGATCGTACCTCTCATGGGGTTCATATTGAGCGCTATCCTCTTTGTTTCGAGGATTCCAGCGCAAGCGATCGCGATCAGAGATACAAGTAGCGCTGCAACTCCCAGTTTGTAACGTAGGTGCTGTACTCTTTCCAATCCTTCTCGGCAGCCTCCACGAATTTTTCGAATATGTGTTCTCCCAACGCATCTATTATAACATCGTCCTTCTTGAGTTCCTCAATGGCTTCCTGCAACGTTCCAGGGAGAGAGTCTATGTTCAGTTCTTTCCTTCTTTCTGGAGTCATGTGGTAGATGTTTTCCTCGACGGGTTCTGGTGGTTCTATCTTGTTAATGATACCGTCGAGTCCGGCAGCGAGGATGGCGGCGAATGCCAGGTAGATGTTACAGGATGGATCGGGAGATCTGTACTCCAGTCTTGTGGCCTTTCCCCTTGCCTTCGGTATCCTGATGAGAGCGCTTCTGTTCCCAACGGACCAGGTGATGTAAACTGGTGCTTCGTATCCAGGAACGAGCCTCTTGTAACTGTTCACCGTCGGATTGGTAACAGCAGCGAGTGCCTTTGCGTGTTTCAGAATACCTCCAACAAAGTATCTGAGATCATTGGAGAGTTCGAGGGGTTTGTTCGGATCGTAGAAGGCGTTCTGGTCGCCCTTGAAGAGACTCATGTGAACGTGCATACCAGATCCGTTCACACCGAAGAAGGGCTTGGGCATGAAGGTTGCGTAGTAGCCGTGGAAGATTGCCATTGTTTTGATCACGAGTTTCACGGTCTGGGCGTTGTCGGCGGTTTTCAGGAAGGTATCGTACTTGAAATCAACTTCGTGCTGGGAGGGAGCAACTTCATGGTGCGTGGCTTCAACGATCACTCCCATCTTCTCAAGGGCAATGGCAACGTCTCTTCTTATCTCTTCGGCTTTGCTCAGAGGAAGAAGATCGAAGTAACCCCCGTGGTCGAGGAATTCAGGAATGGGTTCTCCCTTTTCGTTGATGGGGAGAATGAAGAACTCCATCTCAGGACCTGCGTACGGTGTGTATCCGAGTTCTTTTGCCTTTTCCATCATTCTCTTGAGTCGGTATCTTGGATCGCCTTCGAAAGGTGTACCATCCGGGGTGTAGACATCACAGATGACTCTGGCGCTCTTTGCACCATCGACCGTCCATGGAAGAACGGCGAAAGTGTCGAGGACGGGCTTGAGGTACATATCTGACTCTTCGATTCTCACAAAACCCTCGATGGAGGAACCATCGAACATGATCCCATCTTCCCAGGAGTCGAGGAAAATTTCTGGGGTTATCTCCACGTTCTTCAGAATTCCATTGATGTCGGTGAACTGGAGTCTGATGAAGCGGACGTTCTCCTTCTCGATGATCTTCTTGATTTCCTCGATCGTCATGGAAACACCTCCTCTTGAATGTGGATGATATTCATGGTATAATTATCATCCCTGACACGCAGGATCAAAGAAAGTGAAGATCAAAACTTGAAAAGTAACAACCCATTCTGTCCCCGGGGACAGAGGTGTTTGTTGTTTTGCATCTTTATGCCTAGAATATAACAGCGGTTTGTGAATTGGTGATTATTTGGAAGTTAAGAGGCGGTTTAAAATTCTCTTCAGGAACAAGAACACGGCATAACCTATGACGACTCCAAGAAAACTCCTGTAGATCGATACCAGAACGGGTGTTTTGATGTGACAGAAGGTATTGAACATGGATACAAGGGCAATACTTCCAAAACTTTCCCTAAGAAAATCGTATTCCCTGAAACCTTCCAGCCAGAAGAAAGGATAACAGATGATCTCCTTGAAACGAGGCCGGACTACCAAAACACCTTCAATCCAGTCTCTGATCTTTCTTTCCAATCCCAGAACCCATCCTGCGTTTCCAGAACGCACGATGTAGTAAAAACCTACCGGAACGGCAAACAAGAGAAGGGGGAGATATTTTTTCCAGTTCTTTCTGTTTTCCCACAGACCTTTGAGGAAAAGAAAGCCAGGAAGAAGAACAAGAGAAAGTTTCACACCGCGAAACTCCAGTACTCCATTGAGGTGGTAGAAATCACTGAGGCTGAGAGACAATGAAAGGGAAAGTAGGAAGATGTTCAACACCTTCAGCCACTTTCTTTCTGTAACAAGATAAGCCGTCAGCGTTCCCAGTGAAAAAAGAAGGGACACGAACCATTCTTTTGAGAAAAAAAGTACGACAACAACGATCAAGAAAAGTGGATTGTAAGAGACGATCAGAAAAAGCGGTGGAATCAGAAAGATCCATCGTGGAAAAGAAAGTGCCGGTTGGGAAAGAGCGGGAAACGGCACCACACTTTCTTTGAAGTACTCAGAAAGTCTTCTAACGATTGAATCTTTCCAGGCGATGTCTTTTATCCAGAGTACCTCCACACTTCTTTCCAGAACTGCTCTTTTGTACCTGTGAAAGAGGGCATCTTCGTCCAGTTTGAGTTTTTCTACTTCTTCAGGTTTCACCGTGTGAATGCGAAAGAAGAGCCCATCACCCTTCAAGAGGGCAACTTTTCTTGCAAAGTCGTACGATGAATCGAACTCCACGATTCCAACCAGCTTCCCCCTGAGTTTTTCCGCAAGGGTCTCTGGTGTCCAGAAGGTGGGTTCTCCTTTCAAAATCACGATTTCTGCACTCTCGGATATCCCCTTTTCACTGGAAAGGTCAAAAAGAACCACCCGTTTTTCGTCGATCATGTCGTCGAAAAGAAAGGAAAATCGCATCCCTTCTTTGTCCGACGCTATCCTTTCGGGAAGAAAGGCTACAAGAAAGACGAGGGAACTCAACAGAAACATGAGATAAAGTCTACTTCTCAATCTTGAAAGTCTCTCCACCTATTCTCACCTCACAGTGTTCCTTCGCCCATCCAAAGACCACGCTTCCCTTTATCGAAAGACCATCAAGTTCGATTTTTCTTTTCGGTCCGAAGTATATCAAAACGGGTCGTTCAGAAACTTTTACGATGTGCGGATGGTCCGTCACAAAGAAAGCGTTGCTCGCGTTTCCAAAGTTGTCCACAGCCTCCACGAACACGGTGTGATAACCAGGGGGAATCTCTTCTACTTCTTTCCCGTCGCAAAAGATCCTTACGGTGAAAGAAGAAGCGTCTTTCACCACCTCAGGTGAGACAATGACGGGTGGTGAGGTATCCTTTACCAGAACCCTCAATCTCATGAAGTTGCCGTTTCTGTCGTGGCCGATGAGGTGGTAAGTGCCAGGGAACTTTGGAGTGAAAGTGTTGATCTTTCGACCACTTACAGGATCGTACCAGTCAACGTAAAAAGGCAAAAAGAGAGTATCACCGAATTCGAGAAGGGACTGAAACGTCCTTATTTCGTAAGAAGCGGAAGACGTGGTAAGTGAAAGTTCCGTGGTATAACCCAGTGAATCTTTCACTTCGACGACCACCCTTGTGGACTCTGAAGTATGGAACGTCAGACTACCGGGATTTCCGTTCCAGAAAACGGTGAAGGTGGAATCGTCTGTCACCTTCAGAAAAACAACCGTTCCGACGAGAGGGTGATCTACCCTCGAATATTCCACCTCTGGAGGTTTCGGCATGACATCGATTGCACCCTCTATTCTTCTTGGTACTTCAAATTCATCGAAGAAGAAGGAAAGATAATAAGATAGTTTTTCTCTGGTGATAGGTTCTTTCACAACGACTCTGTCCAGCGAAAAGACCTCAACGGGAAAGACATCATAAACAAACGTGCAATCGGTACTGCTTAGAAGATCGTTGAATACATCCTCTGGAACACGAATGTCACCTGCATCGGTGCCGATCGTCACACCATTGTCCAGAACAAGAACGGTGCTTTCAGGAAGATCCAATGTGATTCCTCGAACATCCGGCGGCATGTAGATCGTTTCGAGAAAGGCCCTGAACGGTTCTATATCCCTCGTAGTTTCGAAAGGGAAGATCTTCTTCGAAGAAGAAAGAATTCCTGTGTGGTTGTATTCGTTGAACAGAACCTCCATCGGGAATACGAGAAACTGGAAGAAAAGAAAGATCAAGAAAGAAACTCTTCTAACCATTCACCACTCCTCTCTTCCAAAAGAGACAAAACGTTGAGAAGATCTTCTGTGAGAGGTGCTCTGAAATCTCTTTCTTCCTCAGACCATGGGTCGAAAAATTTCATACGATAGCTATGAAGAAAATGCCTTCTCAGGGCGTACTTTTTTCTGAATTCTCTGTTGAATTGTCTGTCACCGTAAGTATCATCGCCCACAACGGGAAACCCTATTTGGGAAAGGTGTCTTCTTATCTGGTGCTTCCTTCCAGTGTGGATTTTCACTCTGAGAAGAGAGATGTTCTTCAGGGGTTTCACCGAAACGATCTCGGAGACCGTTTCTTGTCCATCCAATGGAATAGTGATTTTCAAGTTGTTCTCAGGCACTCCTTTTACGAGTGCGATATACTCTTTTTCCACGTTTCTTCCTTTGAACATCTCTGTGAGAACCCTTGCAGCTTCCCTGCTCTTGGCCACCACAAGAAGTCCGGATGTGTCTTTATCGAGTCTGTGAACTAAGAAAGGTTCGAACCCCTTCGTCTGTCCGTAGTAAAGGAGTCCTTCTATCAGTGTGGCAACGTGCACACCTTTTCCAGGGTGTATGGCAATTCCCGGCGGTTTGTTCAGGACAAGGTAGTTGTCGTTTTCGTAAATTATATCGAGTTTCATGGGGACTGGTGTGAGATCTTTTTTATCGGATCTTTTGGGGAGATTTTCCAGATTCACGTATTTGATCTCAACGGTGTCTCCTTCTTCCAGATCGAATCCAGGATCCCTCACCCGTTTTCCGTTGACGTATACCTTCCCTTTCCTTATGAGCTTGTAGATGGTGGAAAGGGGAAGATCTTTCAGTGTGTTTCTCAAAAACTTGTCCAGTCTTCTGTAGAAGTTTTCTTTCGTTACTTCTATTCTCATGTTTCTCATTTTTCCTGAACGATCTTGTTTTTGTCGTTCAAAATTATCGTTTTGGGCTTCACAGGTGTTTCACTCAGAGTGAAGGCCATGATGATCAATCTATCACCCTCTTCGGCGAGCCTTGCTGCTGCTCCGTTCAGATTTATCTCCCGACTTCCTCTCTTCCCTTTTATGACATACGTTACAAACCTTTCTGCGTTGTTGACGTTCACCACCAGTACCATCTCTCCTTCGCTGATACCGGCCCTTTCCATCAACTCTTCATCTATCTCTATACTTCCCTCGTAGAACAGCTTTTTTCCCGTTACCGTTGCCATGTGAATTTTCGATTTCAAATAGATGTTCAGCATCGTCTCACCCTCCCGAAAGATTTTACCATGCGGTTTTGTGTTATGATTTTGCATAGAACGCCGTTTACAGGAGGGAAGAGACATTTACAGGAGATTTGCCCGTGTGTTTCACGAAGGACCCTATACGATGTTTTCAAGGAGGATCGCAAAGAATTTCACCAGGATTCTTGAAAACTTCCACATTTCCGGAAAAAAAGTACTGGACGTAGCATGTGGAGAAGGTACGTTTGCTGTGGAGATTGCAAAGCAGGGTTTCGAAGTGGTGGGGATAGATCTGTCACCTGAGATGCTCAAGTTCGCTGTGGAAAGGACAGAGAGAGAAAACGTGCCCGTTGTTTTTCTGGAGATGGATATGAAGAACCTGAATTTTCAGGAAGAATTCGACATAGTCACATGCTGGTTCGATAGTTTGAACTATCTTCTTGATTATGATGATTTGAAGAAAACGTTCAAGGGTGTGTGGAACGCGCTGAAACCAGGTGGGTATTTTCTTTTCGACATGAACACCATATACGGTCTGTTCATGGCAAGTCAAGAAGGTCCAGTGTACATCCAGCAGGACAGCTCGAACGTTTTTGAAGTTCAGGATATAGAGTTCGATCTGGAAGATTCCATTGCCACTTTCTACGTGACGGTTTTTGAGAGGAAAGAGGGAAATTTTTGGGAAAGATTCGATGAGATACACAGGGAAAGAGGTTATAAAATCAAAGAGATAGCGAGTGCTCTGAGAGAAGCAGGTTTCATATTTTCTTTTTACGATGACCTTTTGAACAAATCTCCTGTTTCCGACTACAGTCGAAGACTCTGGTGTGTTGCAAGAAAGGAGATAGAAAGATGAGGTTTCGAGGCGGAAGAGGATTTCACGGATGGTGGCTGGCTAGCGTCCTCCTTTTGCTTATAGCAGAAGAACCCTCACATGGATATGAACTCGCAGAGAAACTTTCGGATTTCGGAGTAGAGATACCCGGTATCGGCCACATGGGAAGCATTTATCGTATGCTGGCAAGTCTTGAAGAGGGCGGTCTTGTCCAAACCGAATGGGACACAACGGTCAGTCCTCCCAGGAAAGTGTACAGGATCACACCACGAGGAAGAATGTATTTGAGGGAAACCTTGAAAAACCTCGAGGAGATGAAAGAAAGAATAGAGATGCTCGAAAGGAGGATAAAGAAAGCACTTCAAGAGTAGAGTTCTTTTTCGATTCTCTTCAACTCTCTCTTCACTTCATTCTCGTCTATCGTCGGGTACTTTCCATCGTAATAGATCCACCTTCCTGCCACCATGGTGGCAAAGACGTTTCCGGAGAAGGAATGAACGAGATGACACTTGAGGTACCTGGAGGGAAACATCTCTGGAAGTTCAAAGTCGATCACCACAAGATCGGCGTTCCATCCTTCTTCCAGTCTTCCACTCTTGAAACCCATCGCCCCTGCCCCTTCGATCGTTACCATCTTCAGACACGTTTCCACATCCATCCTGCGTGGATTTTCCATTTTCTGAAGGAGACTGGCAAGTCTCATTTCGAAGAAGAGGTTCAGAGAATTGTTGCTCGCAGATCCATCCGTTCCGAGTGTGACTTTCACACCACGCTCTATCATCTTCCAGACGGAAGCAATGCCGTTTCCGAGTTTCAGATTGCTGGCGGGATTGTGGGAGACAAAGAAGGGCAGATCCTTCAACGAACGAAAGTGTTCTTCTGGAAGATAAACGCAGTGGGCAGCTATCGTTTTCACGTTCTTCATGCCCAGATCCAATAGCTCTGAAAGATCGTAGTTTTCCTTCGACGTTTCGTAAAGATGAATGGTTATGGGAGCATCCAGGGATTTTGCAACATCGAAGATCCTTTTCAGGTACTCCTTTGAACACAGATACGGCGAATGTGGTCCGAAACCAACCAGGATCCTTCCGTCGAATCCGTTCCACTCGCTGTAGAGTTTCAGGTTTTCATCGAGACGTCCTCCGTCGTCTCCATGATCGTCGACAAGGCCACGTGTGAGAACTGCCCTCATACCGAAGTCTCTGACCGCCTTTGCAACCCATTCTTCGTGAAAGTACATGTCGACAAAGCCCGCTGCTCCATGCCTTGCCATCTCCATCTGTGCAAGTATCGTGCCGTAGTAAATCATCTTCTCCGTCAGTCTGTTCTCCAAGGGAAGGACCCTGGAAAACAGCCAGTCCTCGAAACTGAGATCTTCTGCCACTCCTCTCAGAAGGGTCATTGGAGCATGTGTGTGCGTGTTGAAAAGGGCAGGCATGATCATCTTTCCAAAAAGGTCCACGTCGACTTCTACCTTTCCCTGAATTACCCGCTTTATGATCCCTGATTCTATTTCAACGGCTCCAAAGAACGGTTCAGAAGAAAAATCCTTCAGTATGAGACAGTTTCCCAGGATCATTCTCTTCTCTCCTTCCACAGAGCAAGGAGAATCTCGAGGGAGTTGAGATCTCCTATTATTTCGCCTTCTTCATTCAGAACAAGCATTTCCTGTATGTTGTTGTCGATCATCATCTTTAGGGCTTCCTCTACTGGCGTGTCCGGGTGAACGTATACAGGAGGTACCATTATCTCGGAGGCGATCTTTGCTACCAGTTTTTTCATGGAAGAGCGAACGAGTTCTTCCTTCGGAATGAATCCAAAGAAGTGAAACCCCGTTACCTTCAGAAGATGAAGAACCGGAATCATGCCAACGAGTTTTCCATCCCTTACAACGTATACGGTTCTCGTGATGGGATCTTCCAGTATTTTATCGATGACCTCCTCTATGAGTGCATCATCTTCCACGATCGTTGGATTCAGAGAGATCAATCTGCACACGTCCTTCACCTTCATCGTATCACCTCAATACCTGAGCAAAAGGTACGCCCCCGAAACTAAAAGACTGATTATGAGCGCAGGAAAACCCACTTTGAAATAATCCCAGAACGTGATGTGTTTTCTATCTGTGATCAGTGAAGTTCCTATGATGTTCGCAGACGCTCCGACCAGGGTGCCGTTTCCCCCAAGGCACGCTCCCAGAGAAAGAGCCCACCAGAGAGGTTCCAGGTCAGAAAAGGTCTCCGGTGAGAGGATCGCAAGTTTCTTTATCACCGGGATCATCGTGGCCGTGAACGGGATGTTGTCGACGAAAGCCGAACTGATGCCAGATATCCCCAGAACGGATATCAGAGCACGTTCCATTTTCCCGCTCGACATCCTGGAAACAAGGGCCGATATCTTCTCCAGAACACCCGTTTCTTCCAGTCCGCCGACGACAAGAAAAAGACCTATGAAGAAGAAAATGACACCCCATTCGATTTCCTTTAAAACGTTTTCTATCTCTTTTTTGTCCAGAAAAGCAAGAGAGAAGAACCCGGCAAACAGAGCCACCTCGAAACTCTCCAGACCGAGCACCTTTTGAAGAGAGAAAAGAACAAGGACAAGAACCGTCAGCGTTATGGAAAGATAGAAGAGTTTTTTGTTTACAATAGTCCTTTTTGGATCGAATCCTTTGACCACCTCTGTTGGAACCTTCTTGAAGATAACCCTTCTGTAGACGATCGAGAGAAATCCCATCACAGCGAAGAGCACCAGAATGGCAGCAGGGGCCACGTTGAGAACAAAATCCAGAAAGTGAAGTTTTGCCGCCGAGGCGATCATGATGTTTGGAGGGTCTCCTATCATCGTGGCGGTTCCACCCACGTTCGAAGAGATGATCTCGGATATTACAAAGGGCACCGGATCGAGGTCCACCGTATCACAAACCACGAGTGTAACTGGTACAAACACGAGGATCGTTGTCACGTTGTCCAGGAAGGATGAAAGAAGGGCCACAAGAAAATTGATCGAAAGAAAGAAAACAAACACATTTCCCCTGGAAAGTTTCACAGAGTACAATCCCAAAAAGTGAAACAGACCGCTTCTTTTCGTAACGGCAACGAAGATCATCATGCCTATCAAGAGAAATATGGTGTTGAAGTCCACGTACCTGACAAGTGCTTCGATAGGATCTTTGAACACGAGAAAGAGTGTGGCGCTTCCTCCCAACATAGTGATAACCGCTCTGTGGTGTTTTTCTAAGACGATGAAGAGGTATACTATTATAAAGATCAGAAAGGAAACAAGGGCGCTTTCAAACAAAGTATCTCCTCCGGAGGTACAAAGATGAAAAAAACTCTTTTTTCGATCTTTGCTATTATACCTCTCTTCTCTTTCGCGATTGTAACTTTGAATTTAAGCCTGTTCAGCACAGACCAGGCCTCGTCTGTTTTGATGGATGTGAAAAGTAAGATATTTGAACTTCTCCCAGAAGAGGCAACCGTTACCAATTCGGCAACAGCAACGTTCTCGATGGCTTTTTTCCTTTCGTACAACGCAACAAGCAATGTGTACGTTGGAGAGTGGAAGTACAAAGATGAAACGGTAAGATACGAGTACGATCCAAAGGGATACAAGTATTACAGAGACTTTGTGATGGAGTGTGCCTCTTTTCCCCTTGAAAAGGTCTCTTTCTATTTGTTTTCGAAAGATGAGTTTCCAGACGTGTTTCGCCTCACGTATCATCCTGCCCTCGACGAGTACAGCGACTTCTCCAGTGAGTACTTTGTTTTCTCCTCAGAGAGGCTTTCCGGGAACAGAAACCTGTTTCTGATCGACAGGAAAAATGAAAAACTTCTTCCCCTGCCTGTGTACGGTAGCAGCGAGTACTTTCCGAGGATATCCCCGAATCAAAAGTACCTGCTCTTTCAGGGTTCACTCCATGGAAACTGGGGTATATATTACATGCCGATCTCAAACGATTATTCCTCGAAGATAAAACTCATCTCACGGGGTAGATTTGCAGCGTACAATCCCAACTGGCTCGACGAAAACACGGTGGTGTACGTTCAGGAGGATGCCACCTCAAATCATCTCGTTGTGAAAGATCTCGTAACGATGAGGGAAAAGACGTACCATCTTCTGTTCGACTGGGTTTTCACACCCGTCAAAGGCAGAGATGGAATCGTTTTCGTTGGTTTGAAAGAGTCCGACTTTGGAATATACGAACTCCTTCCGGATGGAACAGTGACGGCTCTGGAAAACAGCCCCTACAACGAGTTCGATCCGGACGTGTTTGGAAATTACCTGATCTTCTCCTCGAACAGGGACGGTGTTTTCAGGATATACGCAAAAGATTTAGAAAGTGGGAAAATCTGGTGTTTAACAGAGAACATCCCTTACGATGCGTTCTATCCTGCGTTCTCTGAGGATGGAAAGTTAGTGGCCTTCTCTGTGTACGAAAAAGGGAGTGAACCAGACATCTGGATCGTGCGCTTCAGAGTTCCTCAGGAGTGATGTTCTCCACAACATGAACCCTCTTTATGAACCCTCCTGCCGACTCGATGGCTTTCAGTTCCTTTTCAAGACCCTGTGATATCTCACCGTTGGTGAACACACCCACTTCAACGGCACCGTAGATGTAGGCAGCCGCCACGAGTTCTTTCACCACACCCTTTTCTACGGCAGAACTTCTCAGTTTCACCTGAAAAACAACGGTTCTTCCGCGCTTTTTTGCGACGATGTCTGCACCAAAGTCTTTGCTTTTGCGAGTCACCCTCACCGTTTTGAAACCGTGTTCCCGAAGATATTCCCTTGCGAACTCTTCGAATAGATAGGGGTTCTTCAGGCCGGCTTTCAGAAGAGATTTTAATCTTTCGTTTCTCTTTCTTCCTCTGAGAAAGAACCAGATGAAAGCAAGACTAATAGACAACAGAATCAAAACGACGTATGTCATCACTTTTCACCTTCGTTCTATGAACTTTGAAAGTTTTCCTCATCCTCTCAAAGGCCTCCTGAGATTCTTTTGTAATGGAAGAATAAACCACTCTTATATCGCGCACCCTGTTCACATACGCGGTGTAGAGGATCTCCTTCACAACATCGAAGTTCACATTTCCAACCGCAACGATCAATCTTCTAACACCCTTTTTTATCAGAAACAGCTCGCAGCCGTTCACTGTCTTCTGAACGATCTGGTATTTCTTCTTCTCGTAGTGTTTTCTCACAGCCTGACAGACAAGATCCGATGTTATCTCTCTTTTCTTCTCCGAGAGTGCAAGAAAAACGATGAAAAGAACGACAGCAACCGTGAGGATAATTCCCAGAACGCTCATTTTCATCACCCTTTCCTATGATATCAAACGTGGTATCATTGATGAGGAAAGGAAGGTGGAAGCGTGAAGGTGGAAGAAGCAAAGTTTCTGGCAAAGAAAATCATGTTGGCAGGAGAGATTCCACTTCTGGTAGGTCACTTCGGGGTTGGAAAGACAGATATCGCAAGGGACATCGCAATGGAAACAGGTAGAAAACTGATCATACTGGTTCTTTCGCAGATGGAACCAGGAGATCTGATAGGGCTTCCTGCACGATCTGAGGAAAAAACGGTGTTTTTGAGGCCAGACTGGTGGCCAGAGGACGGAAACACCCTCCTCTTTCTGGACGAGATAAACAGAGCGCATCGTTCGGTGAGGAATGCGATCATGCAGCTTCTCATAGACCGAAGGATACACAACCATGTTCTTCCAGAAGGGACCTGGATCATGGCAGCCATGAACCCACCGGAGGAAGAATACGACCAGGCGGATCTCATAACAGATCCCGCTTTCATATCGAGGTTTTTCATACTCGAGGTCAATCCGGATGTTTCGGAGTGGCTGGAATGGGCAAGAGAAAACGATGTTTCAGAAGAAGTGAGGGGTTTCATCAAAAACTATCCGGAGTTTCTCTTTCCTGAGAAGAGTCTCTCCCTGAAAACATCTCTGAAACCTTCTCCGAGGAGCTGGTACAAACTTTCGAACGTTCTGAAGACTCTCACAGAAGAGGAAAAGGAAAAGTACGGATACGTCCTGGCCGCGGGGATCGTGGGCCCGGAGGCAGCGAAAGCCTTTTACGACTCCTTCTTCCAGAAAACGCGAGTGCCCTCTGTGGAACGTGTTCTTTTGAAAGGTGAAATGGAAGATATGGACGATGTCCATGCGACAAACACCCTCGTTTTGAGGATTGTGGACTTTCTGAACAAAACAGACAGAACCACTCTTGAGAGGAATTTGAACGTCATTTCAGAAAACCTTTCAAAACTCGCTGAAAGAGTCCCAAAGGAATCTTTCTATGGCATTCTGAGGTTCATAGTCGATGAATCCCAGAAAGATGGTGAAAAATCCGATCTCTTCGATAAAATTCTGGAAAAGATGGTGGAAAAAGAAGAACTTCGAAAAATGGTGAGTGAAATATGAAACCTGAGGAACTGCTGAAAAAGGCTGTTTTGAATCTGGGGAAAAAATCCCCATTCTATTACTACGTTCTCCTTGGAATGAAGATCGTTCCATCAAAGTCCATCAGGAACCTGAAGATCTCCTTTTCCACGACAGGAGACGTGATGTTGCTCTACAATCCTGAAGTTCTGGAGAAAAAGCATGTGAGAATGGTTGAGGCTCTCCTGTTGCATGAGGTCATGCACGTGATCTTCCAGCACTTTCGAATAAAACCAAAAGATGAAAGAGACAGAAAAATTTGGGACCTTGCCATGGACGCTGCCATCAACCAGTACATTCCTGAACTTGCAGCATTCGGTGTTCCACTCGACATTCTGGTCAAAGAGGGCCATTCCGTGGACAACGACACACTGTTCGTTCTGCCACCCGAGCAGATGATGTTCGAAAGCGCAGAAACCTACCACAGGTGGATTCTTGATGAGATGGAAAGGCTTGGAAGATACGACATAGAAGTGATTTCAGAGTTTCGAGAAGGTGTGGACGATCATTCAGGACTGTTCGAAGAGGACGTTCCGGTTGAAATGATTCTGGAACTCACGAAAGACAGGACCAAAAAAGCTTTCAACATCTTCGGAGATTCACTTCCCTCTGGAGTTAAAAGGGAAGTTCAGCTTTTGCTGGAAAACCCTGAACTCGATTGGAAGACCCTCATCCGGAGATTCTTCGGAGTTTCCATAAAGGCGGAGCGGTACACCACACCATTGAGACCGAACAGAAGGTACGATCACCTTCCAGGGTGGAAAAGCGAGTATCTTCCCAGAGTGGCGGTGGTGATCGATACGAGTGGGAGCGTCGTGGAAAGGGAACTGAATCAGTTCGTATCGGAATTGGAGAGAATCGCAGGCATTTTGAAAGAAGAGGTCTGGCTCGTTCAAGTTGACAAGAATGTGACCTCCGTTGTCAGGTACAGATCGGGAAACTGGCGGGATCTGGAGATCGTGGGTGGTGGAAGTACCGACCTTCAACCGGCTGTCGACTACTCCGAGCGGGTGTTGAAGGCGGAAGGTACGATCGTTTTCACGGACGGTCATACAGACGTTCCCCTTGCAAGAAGAAGGATCCTCTTTGTGCTCTCCAGATTCCACAACGAGGATTTTCAAAAAGAAGCCCGAAGAATGTACGGTAAGGATGCGGTGGTGGTTTTATCGTGAAGGAAGAAATGGAGTCTATTCTGGAAGAGATCTCTTTTGTAAACCCTTTGAAGGAATACGAGGAAAAACTCGACAACGTTCATCTCCACGTGTTCTTGCTGAGGGTGAAAAGACACCGATTTCCAAGTCTTTTTCTCATGATGGACGTATCCGGCAGGAAACTTTTGAACCTCTCCGTTGAAGATCCGTTCGACAGAGAACCGTGTATATACCGGGTGTCTGCGGACGTTCCCGACACCCTACTTTCGTTCTACAGGAAGCTCTTCAAAGAAGTGGATTCGGTTTCTTCAGGAATCTTCCGTATGCCGTTGAGAGTGAAAGTTTTGCGGTCAGTTGGCGATGAAACGTGGCTTCAGAAGATATTCCTTCAAGAGAGGGTAAGAAGTGAAGAATTTTTCCTGTTTCAGGAGAGAGTATCGGAGAAAGATCTGAAAAAGCTTCTCAATCTTTTGAACTCAGAACTCAAGTTGATCCTGAGAAACGAAGGAATAGATGTGTTCCTTGATTTGCCGGACTGGGTCGAAAAGGACCACGTTTCACTGCTTCACGAAATAGGGGTCCTTCTCAGGAAAAAGGAGAACATTCAGCCGGCTCAAAATCCTGAGGGAAGAACGTTCCTCAGTTTGAGGATCAGTTACGACAGGTTTTTCGAGGATGGTTTCGATCTTGTGTCCTTTGTGGAGGACTTCTTGAAGAGATTGAAGAAAATATACGAAGTGACCATTTCGATGATATAATAGACAATGTACGAAAACTTTCCAAGGAGGGGCGAAACATGAAGGTAAAGGTCGACGCAGATGCCTGCATCGGTTGTGGAGTTTGTGAAAACCTCTGTCCAGATGTCTTCCAGCTCGGTGACGATGGAAAGGCCAAGGTCCTCCAACCTGAAACTGACCTTCCCTGTGCGAAAGACGCTGCTGATAGCTGTCCCACCGGTGCTATCAGCGTTGAAGAGTGAGGAAGAAGGGGTGGGCTTCCACCCCTTTAGAATTTTTTCAGATCTGTTTCTTTTTCTCTGTTGACCTGACAAACCTGTTCGTTGGATAATTATTCCTGGCACACCTTGTATGGGGGTTTCCCAGAATGAAAGAGCGAATACTCCAGGAAATAAAGACCAGAGTGAACAGAAAAAGTTGGGAACTCTGGTTCAACTCTTTCGAAGTGAAAACGATAGAGGGGAACAAGGTCATCTTCTCCGTGGGGAATCTCTTCATAAAAGAGTGGCTGGAGAAGAAGTATCGTTCGGTGCTCTCAAGAGCGGTGAAGACGGTTCTTGGGCACGATGCAACTTATGAACTGACCTATGAATCGTTTGACTCGCACACATCTTACAGTGAGCCTCTTGTGAGGAAAAAAGCGGTTCTTCTCACGCCGTTGAACCCTGCCTACACTTTCGAGAATTTCGTTGTTGGTCCGGGGAATTCCTTTGCCTATCACGCCTCACTGGAAGTTGCAAAACACCCGGGAAAGTACAACCCACTCTTCATATACGGAGGAGTGGGACTTGGGAAAACACACCTTCTTCAATCGATAGGGAATTACATCGTTCAGAGAGAACCTGATCTGAGAGTGATGTACATCACCAGTGAGAAATTCCTGAACGATCTGGTCGACAGTATGAAAGAGGGAAAGCTTGCCGAGTTCAGAGAAAAGTATAGAAAGAAAGTGGACGTTCTTCTGATAGATGATATTCAGTTTCTCATAGGGAAAACGGGAGTTCAGACAGAGCTCTTCCATACCTTCAACGAACTTCATGACTCGGGAAAACAGATAGTCATCTGCTCTGACAGAGAACCACACATGTTGAAAGAGTTTCAGGACAGATTGATCTCCAGATTCCAGATGGGACTCGTTGCAAAGCTGGAGCCACCCGACAAGGAAACAAGGAAGAGCATCGCAAGAAAAATGCTTGAAGTTGAAGAGGGAGAACTCCCAGAAGAGGTTCTAGATTTCGTTGCAGAGAATGTGGACGACAACCTGAGAAGACTCAAGGGCGCGATAATAAAACTTCTTGTTTACAAAGAAACCACGGGAAGAGAGGTCGATCTGAAAGAGGCGATCGCACTTTTGAAGGATTTCATAAAACCCGAAAGAAAGCCGATTTTCGATCCCATCGATGAGTTGATAGAGATCGTCTCGAGGGTGATGGATGTTCCGAAGGAAGAGATTCTGTCGAGCAGCCGGAACGCAAAGGCACTCATGGCCAGAAGAATAGGAATGTACATTGCAAAGACCTATCTGAAGAGTTCGTTGAGGACGATTGCGGAAAAGTTCAACAGGTCCCACCCTGTGGTCGCCGATAGTGTGAAAAAGGTCAAAAACTCCCTGCTCAAGGGAAACAGGCAGTTGAAGATGTACATCGATGAAATCGTTGGTGAGATATCCCACAGGGCCTCAAGTGGTTAGTTCTTCAGCGATCTTTCTGAGAGACCACTTTATGGCAGGAGTTCTGTAAGGATCGGACCCATCGTCCAGTTTCAAAACCCATCTTCCGTTTTTCCCCGAAAGATCCAGATAGTAAATCTGACGAAAATCTCCCTCGTCCGTTGAGATCACCTTCAAAAGGTATCCGCCGTCTCTATAGACTCTTTTCACAACAAACACTTTGTTTTTGTTTTTGAACACCTTTCCTTCTAAACTCTTCAGTTTCTCCCAGGAAACCGTACCTTCAAAAGTGACGTGCGCCACGGTGTTTTCCCCCTCCAGCAATCTTTTCACCGTTCCGTGCTTTACTTTTCGTGCAATGATCAGGAAGGTCCTTTTACCCTGAGACTTCCACTTTCTCTCGTAGCGTGTTTCCACTTCCCTTTGAAAGTTTTCCACGAAGGAATCCACTACGAAATATTCGGAGGTGTCAAAAGCTTCGTGCACCTCTTTAGCGTACCATTCCTCATCAGTTGCAAACTCAAGGGTACCGTCCATTTCCAGCACAGCAGAGAGGGTCTGTATGAAATCATGACTGGTGATTCTTCTGTTTTCGTGCCCCTTCTTCGGCCAGGGGCATGGAAAATTCACGTAGACCTTCTCTACGCTGTTGTCGGGAAAAAGTTCTCTCAGACCGAATCTGCCGTCCACTTTCACAAGTTTCACGTTCTTCAAACCGTAGTTTTTGAATTTCTTCTGCGCTTTGACGAAAGAGGTTATGGAAACCTCAAAACCCACGAAGTCCTTTTCGGGGTGTTTTCTTGCCATCTCCGCAAGGAACTCGCCGTTTCCAAAGCCTATCTCCACGACGATTTTCGACTCTCTACCAAAGATCTGTGACCAGTCGAGAGGAAAGAACGGAAAACTCTGAGGTTTTATTTCGTAATCTACTACAACCACCTGAGCCACCTCTCAGTTTCTATGAGATTCAGGTTCTTTTTTTGTGCGTACTCAATTACCTTCAGGTATTCCTCCCGGGTTATACCCCTGTCCAGGCCATACTTTTGCGCACGGTACTCTGGACGAAACTGTGCCATTATGTTCACAAGAGGCTTTGGTTCTATCTTTGAAAGCAGATCGATAACACCCAGGCTGTTCTCGATGTATCCAGGAAGGACCAGGTGTCTCACAAGAACTCCTTTCTTCATGATACCATTCTTCAACACGGGTTCTCCAGTTTGTTTCACCATAACTTTCAGGGCTTCGAAGGCAACCTGAGGATAGTCTGTGACCCCTGAAAGTTTCATACCAAGTTCCGGATCACTGTACTTGAAATCGGGCATGTAGATGTCCACAAAGCCTGCCAGTTGATCGATCGTTTCAACGGACTCGTATCCACCACAGTTGCAGACAACGGGTATTTTCCTTTCTATTCTTTCAAGGGCATCAACGATGAAGGGAACCTGATGGGTCGGAGTCACCAGATTGAGGTTTTCCACACCCATGTTCTGAAGTTCCAAAAATATCTCTGCAAGTTTTTCGATGGTAATTTCTCTTCCCATACCAAGTTGACTGATTTCGTAATTCTGACAATAAACGCATCTCAAATTACAGAAGGTGAAAAAGACCGTGCCGCTTCCTCCATTCCCAACGAGGATTCTTTCCTCACCGAAGTGAGGGCCCCATGAAGAAACGACGGGACGGTTAGAAACACCGCAGGCTCCCTTTTCACCTTTCAGGCGATTCACGCCACAGGTTCTGGGGCAGATATCACACTTTTCCAGTCTTTTGTAAAAAACAGCGCTTTTCATAATCTCTTCAGGAAGTACTCGGCATCGTCTGCGTATTCACTGTCCGGAAACTTCTCTATGAAGTCTTCAAAGAGTCTCTTTGCAGTGAAGAGATCTCCTTTGAAGTAGTAACTCAGCGCCCTGTAGTAATAGACATCGTCTTTGAAGTAAACGTTTTCTTCTCCTATCTCTTCTATGGCCAGATCGAATCTCCTTATGGCTTCATCGTAATCCCCTCTCAAGTAGAACATGTAACCGAGAAGCCAGAGAGACCTTGCCCTCTCTATACGACTTTCCCTCAATGGGACGTAGACCACGGAAGGGGTGGACTCTCTGGTTGAACTCGCACCCAGTGCTGATTCTATTTGAGAAAGCTTCCTGTTGAGGTTTGTCAGGAGATCCTTCAGGCTTTCGAGATCCTCAGAGACAGTTTTCACGTCGCTTTGTACTTCAGTGAACATTCCTTCAACAAGATCGTTCAGTTTTCCCATGCTTTCAGCGAGAACTGATATGTTTGCCAGCACATCTTCAACACGCTGCTCCAAAGGCTTTACATCGACCACCTGTTCGATCACTGGCGCTCCAACCTTTTCCTTTACGCTCGAAGGAACGATGTAGAGAGCAAAAATGGAAACAAGAAAGATGGCTACAAGGAGAGATATGGTCAGGATCTCAAAGAGACCGGCTTTTCGACTGGAAAGACCATTTTCGAAAAGCACAGGATGCGTTCTATCGAGTTCCGTCAGAATCTTTCTATACTTCTCCATTGCCTTCCTGTCGTTGCGCTGTCTGGCGAGTTTGTATCTCAGCGCAACGACTTCGACCAGTTCAGGATAATCTTTCACGATGGACTCGACGATGGAGATGGCTCCCTGGACGTTTTTTCTTTCGAGTTCTTTCAAGGCTTCTTCTGCCTCTCTCGAATAGTCTATGCTGTACTGACTCGTCGCATGTTCGTAGTGTTCTGCGTACTTTTCTTTCAACTCTTCGGGTAGAGACTCATAGATTTTCCTTACTGCTTTCCAGTTTCGAGCAGCGTACTCTACCTCCAGTTCGAGGTGAGGAAACTCTCCAGGAAAGAGGGAGAGGAGATTGCGGGCTTCGGTTATCCTTTTTTCGCTCAGAAGATCCCTGACGATTTTTTCCACAGCGTTCATTCTTTCAGCCCCCTTATGACTTTCGGGATGAGCCTCAAAAGCTCTGAGGCGGTGAAACCTCTTTCATCGTCTTCGAAAAGCTCCGCCGCCATTCCATGCAAATACACCGCAAGAATGCTTGCCTCAAGAGGAGATAGTTTCTGAGCCATGAAACCTGAGATCATCCCGGTCAGAACGTCCCCACTGCCTCCTTTCGAAAGACCCGTGTTACCCGTTGTGTTGAAGAATGTATTTTCTCCGTCTGTGACGATGGTGGTGGCTGATTTCAAAACCAAGACGCATCGGTGTTTTCTGGCGAACTCTTCCGCGAAACCGTAGTTGTACTTCACCTCGTCTATCGTTTTACCAGAGAGCCTTACCATTTCCCCAGGATGCGGTGTTATCACCGTTGGATGATTCCTTTCCAAAAGTATCGATAAATCTAGAACGTTCAAACCGTCGGCGTCCAGAACAACGGGTTTTTCCAGTTTTTTCAGAAATTCGTTGACGAATCTTCTCGTGTCATCGTTGTTCCCAAGTCCAGGGCCGACAGCCACCACATCGACCTTCTCCGCCATCTTCAAGCACTCTTCCACGTTTTCAGCGCTGAAGTATCCATTCTTCGTTTCAACGGGAACGGAGATGAGTTCAGGAAAGTTGGATGTTGCAACCAGATTCTGTGGAAAAGGCACCACAAGAGTCACAAGGCCCGCCCCCACCTTCAAAGCCCCCATACCAGCCAAAACAGGAGCTCCAGAGTACAGTTTTGAACCTGCTATAATCAACGCCTTTCCGTACGTTCCTTTGTGAGAATCTTTCGGTCTTTCTGGAAGCAACGAAACTGCCATTTCTCTGGTTATCACATGCCTTTTGAGAGGCTCCAGAAGAGATAGAGGGTGTCCGATGTTTGCAACTTTCAACCTTCCTGTGTATTCCCTTCCTGGAAAAATAAGGTGTCCCACCTTTGGCGCTCCGAAAGTCACCGTGAGGTTCGCTTTCACAGCGGTTCCAAGGACTTTTCCCGTGTCTGCATCCACACCAGACGGAATGTCCACCGATACAACGTAGGTGTTCGAGTTGTTCACAGAATCTATCACTTTTGCGAATTCACCCGTGACCTCTCCCTTCAACCCTGTTCCAAAGATCGCATCCACAACCACGTCGTACTCTTTCAGAAGAGAAGTATCGAAACGATCAAGAATTTTTCCTCCAAATTTGAGGTAGAGATTGTAGTTGTAGTCACAGTCAGGTGTTCTATTCTTTCCAAGGAAAACAACAAGAACATCTCTGGCCACATTCAGAAGGTTCCGCGCAACAACGAATCCATCACCCCCGTTGTTTCCCCCTCCACAGAGAACGAGAAATCTGCGTCCAGAAAGGTTTCCAAGTTCCTCTTCCAGAGCAAGAAGAACCGAGATGCCCGCTCGCTCCATCAGAACCTTCGAATCCATACCGTATTCGTTTATTGTGATCTCATCGATTTCTTTCATCTCTCGACCGGTTGTCACTTTCACTTTGTATCACCTCTCACCATAGAGAAAACGATAGATGAAATATACCCTCTTCACCTTCTTCAGATATCTTTGTGCACTCTCGATGTATCTACCATCATTCAAAGCGCCGGGCCCGACGTTGTAAGCCATGATCGCCCTGTCAAGATCACCGTAGATGTCCCTCAAAAAGCGAAGGTAAACGATTCCGTAGAGTATGTTTCCTTCCGGGTTCTGGTAGTCCTGAGTGAGAGCGAACTTCTCTTTCAACCACATCGCCGTCGATGGCATGATCTGCATCAACCCAAACGCACCCGCTGAGGACACAGCGGCTCTGTCGAAGTTACTCTCTACCCAGATTATACTCTGGATGAGCCTGGGATCTATGTCACCGGAATAACTTGAGATGTAATCATAATAGTCGTCTGGAAACAACCTATACAGGTTCACAAAGAGCATCAGGGTGAAAAGAAAACACAGAAAAAGGATCCTCACACACTCAGGGCCTCCCTGTAGATCATCAGGATCTTTTCTTTCGTGAAAGTCCCCGGTGTGTTAGACACGTGTTTCGCTTTTGATGCTTTCTCGGACCACCTTTCCAGATCTTCCTGAGAAACATCAATCCTTTTATAGAGACCCAGATCTTTCAAAAAGTTCAGCAGACTTTTTCCAAATATCCTGTTCACTTCATCGACACGATCGGGGATTTCTTCTCTCATGACGTTCATAACAAACGGCAGAACCATACCGGTTGCCCTTCCGTGTTTTATCCCCTTTTCCGTGGTGAGAGGATAGCCCATGGCGTGAGCAAGGGTTGTACTCGTCTGAGCGATCACCATCCCGGCAAGGCAGGAGGCTATCAACATCTTCCTTCTGGCTTTTTCATCACCACTCATGGCTTTAGGAAGATGTTTGCGGATGAGTCTCATGGCCTCGAGGGCGAGGGCATCTGATGGAAGAGTCGCCTTTCTGGAAAGGAAACCTTCCACGGCATGGGAGAGGGCATCAACACCCGTTGACAGGACCAGATCCTCCGGCATGGAATAAGTGTACCTGGGATCCAGGAAAGCGTAGATGGGAAACATCAACCTGCATCCTCTTTTGTTTCCCTCCTGATCTGTGAGAACAGAATACGGTGTCACCTCGCTGCCGGTTCCTGCTGTTGTTGGGATCTCCACAACCGGAAGCCATCTTCTGACCTTCTCGCTGTCGTAGAGGTCTTCAACGTTGAAATTTTTTTCCTTCAGAAGAACCGAGACCGCCTTGGCAAAATCCATGGGACTTCCACCACCAAGCCCCACCACGAAATCAAAATCTTCGTCTCTGAACTTTTCGGCTACCCTTTCAACACTCACAAAAGAAGGATTCTCCTCAACCTCATCGAAGACGACATAGGAAATATCGAGCTTTTCCAGAAGATCTGTCAGATCATCGAGTGAGCCGTTTTTCTTCGAAGATGTTCTACCCGTGACGATGAGAGCCCTTTTCCCCAGTATCTTCACTACAGGACCCCTTTTGGAAAGGATATGATCTCCAAAGAACACATCCGTGGGCATGTAGAACTCCCACATGTTTTCCACCTCAACTTTCGTAGACGATTTCGTAGGTCACCTTCGAGGAACACTTCAGAATGGCAGAGACGCTGCAATATTTCTCCTGAGAAAGCTGAACAGCCTTTTCGACTTTATCCTTTGGAGGTTCACCATCGAACTTGAAGATGTACTTCAGATGAACCCTGGTGAAGATTCTGGGATGATCTTTCGCTCGCTCGTACTCGATTTCTATTTTGAAATCCTTCATTCGGTCGACCACTTTCATTTTCCTCAGGATGGATACCACGTCCATTCCCGTACATCCCATGAGACCAGAAAGAACCAGTTCAAGAGGCCGGGGAGCAGCGTCCTTCCCACCGGCCTCTTCCTTAGAATCCATGATGACATCGTGATTGGAGTCTGTTCTGACATGAAACATCATGTTTCCGATCCAGCGTGCCTGCATTCTTTCACCTCACACTTTGAACTTTTGCACAAGCTCGGAGAGTTTTTTAGAAAGATCAGACAGTCTCTCTGCCGCCTCACTCACCCTGGCAGAGGAAGTGGTTTGGTTTTCTATGAGGGACTCCATTCTCGAGAGACTTTCCACAACTTTCTCCACAACCTTTGTGACGTTGTCCATGGCACTCGCCATCTCTTCCGCCGCAGCTCCCTGCTCCTGAGCTGTTGCCGCCGTGTTCTCTATCATGCTGTTGATCTCCTCTATCCTTCCAAGGATCTCTTTGAACCTCTTTGTGATCTCTTCTCCCTTCACCGCTATCTCATCAACACTCTCGAA